>DNGJ01000390.1 GCA_003486305.1 Cyanobacteria bacterium UBA11371 | reverse complement strand
GCATCATTTCGAGGCCAGAAAAAGTATTTAGTCAAAGGACTGGTTCCTTTACCTACTACTTGGTCAACCGCGATCGCAACATCCTTCTCCAGCCAGAGAACCTTTAAAATAAACTTCGACAAGCACACCTCCGGGTTTATCCCAGATTCTTTCCAACTCTACAACCTTATTATTATATCGTATCTATTGCGCGTTGATTAAAACAAGGAAGGCAGCAATGACCCCGATTGTGGTTTTTGATATTGATGGTGTCGTGCGCGATGTGGGAGGGTCTTATCGGAGAGCGATCGCAGATACGGTAGAACATTTTACCAATAATGCTTATCGTCCTACGGTGGAAGACCTCGACCGCCTTAAATCGGAAGGCATCTGGAATAATGATTGGGAAGCTTCGCAAGAGCTAGTTTATCGCTATTTTGAGGCGCAGGGACAGCAAAGAACGCATATTTCCCTCAATTACGACGCCCTGGTTGATTTTTTCCAATCCCGCTATCGCGGTGCCAATTGGGATGGTTATATTTGTTCCGAACCGTTACTATTGCAACCAAGTTATTTAGAACAACTGACGAATGCGGGAATTCCCTGGGGGTTTTTTAGCGGCGCACCCCGCGACGAAGCGATGTACGTTTTATCGCGACTCGGTTTAAACTCTCCCGTGCTAGTTGCAATGGAAGATGCACCGGGAAAACCCGATCCTACAGGTTTGTTTGCTACTGTGCGTCAATTAGAGGCAGAGTCATCGGCGATCTACGTAGGTGACACGGTGGCGGATATGTACGTAGTGGAAAAGGCGCGTAACTTGCAAAATAACCGCACCTGGATTGCTGTAGGAATTTTACCGCCCCACGTGCTGGAAATACCTCTACGGCGGGATGCCTATACTGCCACCCTCCAGAAAGCAGGTGCTGCTATAGTTTTGGACAATGTGCAGGAATTGACACCAGCGAGAATTTACGGATTGCTGAATTTAAATTTATAACCTACATCAAGGCGTAATGATGATGGTTAATTGCTGAAACCATTGATTCTTAGCCCCTCTTCCAAAAAACCTCAAAGAGTTGTTGCGTAGGGACACGGCATCAGAGATATCTCAGACAAACAGATAAGGTTAATCTTGCCGTGTCCCGGCTGGCGATCAAGGGTAATTTGCCGGACATTATAACCCCTAACCCCTAAGCGATCGCTCATAAACCTGTGGAAAATACGGATAGTTTTCCAGCTATAGCAACCGGCAAGGTATTTAAGCTGTTTTTATATTAGTCATATCATGTCCTTAAGATTACCGATCATCGATAGCCGGGACACGGCAAGATTAACCTTATCTGTTTATGCGAGATATCTCTGATGCCGTGTCCCTACGCAAGACGACGTGAAGTTTTTTTATTATGGGCGATTCAACGGACATCATATCAAAACCTCGATCCAACGCCCTTTTTCCCCTAGCTCCTAGCTATACCCCGTGTTTTTCCCTAGTAATAGATAGTTCATTTGTTCTCACATCCGTATTTTCCGCAATCAAAAAGCTCGATAGATAAAACTTTGTTGATTTATCGAGATAATTATACATATAATAAAACAGCAAGAGCAAAATCTCTATTTTGAGATAGTGGTATAATTTTAACATATTTTAGCGCGTTTTTTATTGGCTACGGGTGCAGGCTAAGCGAAAGAAAAATATCGTTCCTAGACAACTATTGCCCTGAAAGTGGTGTAGGTAAGGAAACATGACAGACAATATTGTAAATGTGGCTGGATATGGCATCCTGAACAAAATTCATCAGGGAACAAGAACATTAGTTTATCGAGGGGTGCGCGATCGCGACCAAAAACCAGTCATTCTGAAACTGCTTAAAAACGAATATCCCACCTTTAACGAACTGGTACAATTTCGCAATCAGTACGCGATTACCAAAAACTTGGAAATACCAGGAATTGTCAAACCTTTAGCTTTAGAAAAATATGGCAACGGTTACTTGCTAGTAATGGAAGACTCTGGGGATGTTGCCCTATCAGATTATATTGCTAATTTGGAGAAAAACCATTCAGATAATCGCTTATCAATTGATGTATTTTTGCTTATAGGGATCGAGATTGCTAAAATTTTGGAAAGACTCTATGCAGAGCGAATCATTCATAAAGATATTAAAACCAGTAATATTCTGATTAACCCAGAAACGAAGCAGGTAAAACTGATTGACTTTGGCATCGCCTCATTATTGCCTAAAGAAAAGAGCGAAATTGCTAATATTAACGTTTTAGAAGGAACGTTAGCGTATATTTCCCCAGAGCAAACCGGCAGGATGAATCGCTGTGTTGATTATCGCACGGACTTTTATTCGTTGGGGGTGACGTTCTACGAATTACTAACAGGACAACTGCCATTTAATGCTACCGATGCGATGGAGTTAGTTCACTGTCATATAGCTAAAATTCCTCAGCAACTAAGAGAGATAAATCCAGCGATTCCTCAAGTGGTTTCTGATATTGTGATGAAATTAATGTCAAAAACCGCTGAATCGCGATATCAGAGTGCTTTTGGACTGCGATATGACCTGGAAATTTGCTGGCAGAAGTGGCAAGAGAAGGGCAGGATTGACCCATTTATTTTAGGGGAAAGGGATGTATGCGATCGCTTCCTCATTCCGGAAAAACTCTACGGCAGAGAAACCGAAGTTGCTATACTATTAAATGCCTTTGAGCGCGTCAGTGAAGGCAGTACAGAAATCATGTTAGTGGCGGGATTTTCCGGCATTGGTAAAACTGCTGTAGTCAATGAAATTCACAAACCCATTGTCCGCCAAAGAGGTTACTTTATCAAAGGGAAATTTGACCAATTCAAACGGGATATCCCCTTCTGGGCTTGGGTGCAAGCGTTCCAAAATTTGATGCGGCAATTACTAACTGAAAGCGCGACCGAGGTGCAGAAATGGCAAGTCAAAATACTGGAGGCTTTGGGTGAGAATGGTCAAGTAATTATTGATGTCATACCAGAATTAGAACATCTGATTGGCAAGCAGCCAGAGGTTCCAGAATTAGAAGGAAATGCCGCTCAAAATCGCTTCAACTTGCTGTTTGGTAAATTTATCCGATTGTTCGCCACAAAAGAGCATCCTTTAGCGATATTTTTGGATGACTTGCAGTGGGCAGATTCCGCTTCATTAAAGCTGATGCAATTGTTAATGAGCGAGACAGATACTCGCTATCTGTTGTTAATCGGAGCATATCGGGATAACGAAGTTTTCGCTGCCCATCCCCTCATGCTAACCTTAGATGAGATTCGCAAAGTAGGGGCGGGTTTTACCAACAATGAAGTGGAACCACGAGATATTTCGTTAAACCCGCCCCTACAAAACCAGGATATCGATAAACCCGCCCCGACAGTCAATCAAATTACTTTAGCACCCCTGGACCAACCTGCCCTAAATCGCCTGATTGCCGATACCCTGAGTTGTCCATTAGAAACAGCAATTCCTTTGACAGAACTGGTGTTCGCTAAAACCAAAGGTAATCCTTTTTTTGCAACGCAATTCCTCAAATCTCTGCATGAAGATGGGTTAATTTCATTTGATTTTAGTTACGGCTATTGGCAGTGCGATATTTCTCAAGTGAGGGCGCTGGCATTGACTAATGATGTAGTTGAATTTATGGCGATTCAGCTACAAAAATTGCCTGTAAATACGCAGGATGTTTTAAAGCTAGCAGCTTGTATAGGCAACTCTTTTGACTTAGCAACGCTGGCAATTGTCTATGAAAAATCTCAAGCAGAAACGGCGGCTGACTTATGGAAAGCATTGCAAGAAGGGTTAGTTATTCCCAGCACTGAAGTATACAAGTTCTTTCAAGGTTCGGAATCAATTGAAGTTGCACAAGTATCTGATTTATCGGTTACCTACAAATTTTTACATGACCGAGTACAGCAAGCGGCGTATTTTTTAATTCACGAATCCCAGAAACAGTTAACTCACTTAAAAATTGGGCAACTTCTGTTAAGCAATACGCCTAAAGGAGAAATAGAAGAGAGGATTTTTGATATTGTCAACCAATTGAATATTGGAAGAGAGTTAATTACCCACCAAACTGAAAAAAATGAAATAGCTCAATTAAATTTAATCGCTGGACGCAAAGCTAAAGCGTCTACAGCTTATGCAGCTGCTCTGAGATATTTGACTATAGGTTTAGAACTGCTAGATGCTTCTTGTTGGCAGACGCAGTATGAACTGACACTATCGCTGTATAACGAAGCAGCAGAAGTGGCATTTTTTAACGGCAACTTTCAGCAGATGGAGGAATTGGCTGATACTGCAATCAAACAGGCCAAAACTCTTCTGAACAAGGTAAAAGTTTATCAAGTCAAAATTCAAGCTTGTATGGCACTTAACCAGCAGCTAGAAGCCGTCAATATTGCTTTACCCCTGCTGAAGTTATTGGGAGTAGAGTTTCCCCAAAAACCCAGCGAGTTAGACGTTGAGCTAGCACTGGAGGAAACAAAGTCAAATTTGAGCGGTAAGCGAATTGAAGACTTAATTGACTTGCCTCAAATGACAGAACCTTACAAGCTAGGGGCGATGAAAATCTTATCGAGTGTATTTTCGGCTGCGTTTCAAGCTATTCCAGAAATGTTTCCACTGATTGTGTGCAAACAGGTAAATTTATCATTGGAATTTGGGAATGATTCGGGGTCTGCTTTTGCTTATGCTACATATGGACTGATTCTTTGTGGAATTGTTGGAGATATTGAATCGGGCTATCAAGTTGGTAAACTTGCTTTGGGTCTGCTAAACCGGGCAAATGCTAAAGAAGTTAAAACTAGAACGATGCAAATAGTTTATAGCTTCGTCATCCATTGGCAAGAGCATCTTAATCAAACATTACAACCTTTACAAGCAGCCTATCAACATGGATTGGAAATTGGAGATATAGAATATGCTGCCTATTGTGGAGCCGTGTATTGCCTCCATGCCTTTTTTATTGGTAAGGAACTGAGTTCTCTAGATCAAGAGATGGTAACTTACACTGAAGCGATCGCTCATCTTAAGCAGGAAACAGCATTAAATTATCATCAACTTTATCAACAATTTGTGGAAAACTTATTAGGTAAGTGCGTTAACCATTGCCAGCTGATTGGCGATAGTTACAACGAAGATAAGATGCTGCCGTTGCATCTAAAGCTTAAGGATAAAACAGCAATTTATTATTTGTATTTTAACAAAAGTCTTCTTTATTATTTATTTGGCGAGTTCGAGCAAGCTGCTAAATTTATCGCCCTAGCCGAACAGTATTTAAATGGAGTGACTGCGACTCTGAACGTTCCTTTGTTTTATTTTTACGATTCTCTTGTTAAGTTGGCTGTATACAAAGATAGTTCAAAGTCTGAGCAAGATGATATTCTTGTCAAGGTAACTAACAATCAGGAAAAAATGCAGAAATGGTCTGGTTATAGTCCAGCGAATTATTTGCATAAGTTTTATTTAGTTGCTGCGGAAAAGCATCGGGTTATGGGGGAAAAGCTTGAGGCAATTGATTGTTATGATCGCGCGATAGAACTCGCCCAAGAAAACAAATTTATCAACGAAGAAGGATTAGCTCACGAACTTGCTGCTAAATTCTATCTTGTCTGGGGCAAAGAAAAGATTGCCCAAGTTTATTTAACTGATGCTTATTATGCCTATGCTCGTTGGGGCGCTAAAGCTAAAGTTGATGATTTAGAAAAGCGCTATCCCGAATTACTCGCTCCGATTCTAAATCAAACAAAGAGCTTACATCTGGGCGAAACAATTACCCAAATATCCACCGGAACGATCGCATCCACCAGTTCAAGTGTATCAAACATTCTGGATTTAGGGACGGTAATTAAAGCTTCTCAATCGCTTTCAGGAGAAATCGATCTCGATCGATTGCTTTCCACGTTGATGCAAGTGATGATAGAGAATGCCGGAGCGAGTAAAGGCGCTTTGATTTGGGTAGAGGGAGATTCACTCTCCGTCGCAGCTCAATGTGCGATCGCTACTGGGTGCAACCTACAATCTACTCCCATTGTTAGCTCTCAAGACATTCCGATCGCCCCGATCAATTATGTGTGGCGCACATCGCAAACTTTAGTAATCAACAATGCTACTGCTGAAACTACCTTTGCTGCCGATCCCTACATTATCCAACAGCAACCCAAATCTATCTTGTGCTTGCCAATACAACATCAAGGAAAAGCGATCGCTCTCCTTTATCTAGAAAACAATCTAATTTCCTCAGCATTTACTCCTGAGAGATTGGAACTATTAAAAGTTTTATCTGCTCAAGCAGCAATCTCGCTATCTAACGCACAACTCTACGCCCAAGTTAAGCAAAGCGAGAAAATACTAGCAGAATACAATCGCACCTTAGAACAACAAGTTGCCAAACGCACCCAAGAACTATCCCAAGCTCTCCAACAACTCAAAAATACCCAAGACGAACTGATCCAATCGGAAAAAATGGCAGCCTTGGGACAACTCGTTGCTGGTGTTGCTCACGAAGTGAATACGCCATTGGGAGCCATTACATCCTCGATTAAAAATATTGACAACTTCTGGAAAAAAAACCTAGATAACTTAACAGCAATTTTCCTAGAGATCTCTCCGCAAATTAAGCCTTATTTCTTAGCATTGTTGCAAAAATCTAGCGAACAAAATCAAACTTTATCGACGCGAGAACAGCGGCAAATTAAAAAAGCTTTAGCCGAACAGCTTAAAGCGCACCAAGTCGCAAATGAA
This sequence comes from Cyanobacteria bacterium UBA11371, assembly GCA_003486305.1. Classification (GTDB taxonomy): domain Bacteria; phylum Cyanobacteriota; class Cyanobacteriia; order Cyanobacteriales; family Aerosakkonemataceae; genus Microseira. The sequence goes on along the minus strand of DNGJ01000390.1, from coordinate 9,349 downwards.
ACAGCGATCGCCAATACATTATTAAATATTGGTATCTATGACAATATAGAGAATTTCCTGCCCCTTTTATACCACCCAGAAAGTCAGAAAATATTACAAATTGCTAATCAAATAGCCAACGTACAAATTAGCACCAAAACTATTATTACCGCTGCCGAACGTGCTGCTAAAGTGGTGTTTGCTCTGAAAACTTACGCTCGTTACGATAGCATGGGAGAAAAAGTCAAGGCCAATTTGATTAATGGCATTGAAACTATCTTAACGCTCTACCAAAACCAAACTAAGCACGGTGTAGAAATTATCCGCAACTTTGACGATTCTATACCAGAGATATCCTGCTATCCTGACGAACTCAATCAAGTTTGGACAAATTTGATCCACAATGCCTTACAAGCAATGGATTACAAAGGCAAACTAACGATTGATGCGAATCAGCAAGAGAATCAAATTCACATCGGCATTACCGATAGCGGTAAAGGAATTCCTCCAGAAATTATGCCCAAAATATTTCAGCCTTTCTTTACCACTAAACCTGCTGGAGAAGGCAGCGGTTTGGGTTTAGATATTGTCCGGAAGATTGTGGAAAAACATAAGGGTCAAATCTCCGTCCAGTCTGTACCAGGTAAAACTACGTTTACCGTATATTTACCCATAGACAGATAAGAACCAAAAACGCTTAATATTAGGAGGTAAAACTATGTCAGAAGCCGTAATTTTATGCGTTGATGATGAAGCAATTGTTTTAAAAAGCTTGTCCATAGAACTTCAAAATGCATTTGAGGATAGCTATATTTATGAATTTGCAGAAAGCCCGGATGAAGCCTTAGAAATTATTGAAGAATTCCATGAAGATGAAATCCGCATCCTTTTAATTGTTTCAGATTGGCTAATGCCAGGAATGAAAGGAGATGAATTTTTGATTCGCGTCCACGAAAAATATCCAACCATTGTCAAAATTATGCTGACGGGACAAGCTGATGAAGAAGCAGTAGAACGAGCCAAACAGGATGCCAACCTTTATCAATGCTTGCGAAAGCCTTGGAATTCTCAGGAATTAATTGGAACGATTCGCTCTGCTTTAGCACAATTATGAATCAAGTTGCGATTACAATTATCTGCGTAGATGACGACATGACTGTTCTGAACAGTCTGAAAATCGAGCTAGAAAACAATTTTGGAGAACAGTACATCATCGAACTGGCTCAAGATGGGGAAGAGGCTTTAGAGATATTCGCAGAATTGATGGACAATGGATACGAAATCCCCGTAGTAATCTCCGACTATATCATGCCAGGGATGAAAGGCGATGAATTACTCCGATGCATTCACGCTATTTCTCCTAAAACGCTCAAAATTATGCTGACTGGACAAGCAGATATCGAAGCAATGGGCAATGCGATTAATTATGCTAATTTGTATCGCTACATTTCTAAACCTTGGCACGATAAAGATTTAGTTTTAACGGTCAAAGAAGCGATTAATAGCTATTTTAACGAGAAAGCATTGGCAGATAAAACCACCAAGCTTTTAAAAATAAATCGGGAATTAGAACGATTAAATCAAGCTTTTTCTCGCTTTGTTCCCAAGCAATTCCTTAAATTATTGAATAAATCTAGCATCGCTGAGATTGAATTAGGCGATGCAGTGCAGCAAAATATGTCAATATTATTTGCTGATATTCGCGATTTTACCAAGCTATCGGAAAAGATGACTCCCAATGAAAATTTTAAATTTATCAACTCTTATTTAAGCTGCATGGAACCAGCTATTATTGAAAATGGCGGATTTATTGATAAATATATTGGCGATGCAATTATGGCGCTTTTTCCTGAGAGCGCCGACGATGCGGTAAAAGCGGGAATTGGGATGCTAAGCGCTTTAAATGAGTACAACCAACACCGTCAAAGTGTTGGCTATCCCTCAGTTAAAATTGGTATCGGGATTAATACAGGTTTGCTGATGCTGGGAACAGTGGGGGGAAAAAGTCGCATGGATGGTACTGGGATTGGGGATGCGGTGAATTTGGCTTCTCGTGTGGAATGTCTAACTAAAGATTACGGGGTTTCATTGTTAATTACGCAACAAACTTTTGACCTATTGCAAGATGCAAATCTGTACGCACTTCGCCTGATCGATCGAGTCCAAGTTAAAGGGAAATCTGAATTGGTAACAGTTTATGAAGTATTTGAAACCGATCCTCCAGTAATCCGAGAGGCAAAATTAGCAAATAAGACAAAATTTGAAGAAGCCTGGTTACTCTATAATCAGGCTTCTTTTCAAGCAGCAGCACAATTGTTTCAGTATTGTTTGAACCAAAATCCGGGCGATCGCGTGGCGCAAATATATCTCAAACGCTGTCAAAATAATTTTAACAATCGTCTAAATCCAGCCACCTGCAACTGTGGCTAACCGCAAGCGATAGAAATTAGGGGCGCTTCAGAAGGGTTTAGAATCTTGCTTGGCGGTTGCTATATCATGTCCGGTTATATCGGTAGCCTAAGCTAAGGAAGGGTTTAACTAGATATCTCGTGGTTCCGTAGACTGGGCAGGTAAAACCCGCCCCTACAACATCAAAAATTATACACAACCAATGCTCTTGGACATGATATAACTCGCATTACCAATTACCAATTACCCATTACCCATTACCAAACTATTGCAATTTCAAAAATTTTTCCAATGCTGCTACCATATTAGGAGGCCAACGGCGGATGTTTTTTACCCAATCTAAGTCTTTATAACGCGGGTCGAGTCCGACAGCAGCCACCCAGTTACTTTCTGCTTCACCAAGATTTCCTTGTACCCAAAGTGCAGCGGTGAGAGCAGCTCGCACATCGGGGAACATACTATATTTGCGGGCAATATTTTTCAACGTGCGAATCGCTTCTTCTGTTTGACCCGTTTGATACAATGCCAGGGCATAATTGGATCTAGCAAAGGCGAAATTCGGGGCTAATTCTGCGGCTTTTTGGTAATCGGCGATCGCATCCTCCCACTTTCCTAACCCCGCGCTTGCATTCCCCAGGTTATTATATGCCATCGCATCGTTGGGATTGATTTCCAAAACGCGATTATAGTCGGCAATTGCTTCTGAAAATTTTCCCAATCCTTCTAACGCCGCACCGCGATTCAGATAAGGATCTGGCGCGTTGGGTGCTAGTTCTATCGATTTATTGAAGTCTGCGATCGCATCTGCCAATTTATTCTGACTAATCCTCGAATTTCCCCGATTACTCCAAACCGCCGGATTCGTGGGAAATTTTTCTATTAACTGCGTCCAGTATGTTTCTGCTGTGGCAAAATCCCCTTTCTCCGTCGCATCGAAGGCTTTTTGAGCCAACGCATCCCCTTGTTTCAATTCTGCTTCTGTAATTGTGGGGGGTGTTTGAGGTTGGGCGATCGCAGGCATTCCCCATAGCAACAGAATGCTTACTAAAGTCAGAATTAAGCGAATCATTTATCAACCGCTAACTATCAACTTATTTCATTTTATTTTGCCATATCTTGTCGATTAGGTCAATTTATTTTATATTTTATATCTTCGATTGAATCATTTATTTTTGCTCGCTATTTCCGAAAGTTGTGGTTGCGGTGCGTTACGCGCAACGCTAACGCACCCTACATTTACATGATTTTATCGATAAGTCTATTCTATGTTATTAACTGCAACTGGGATGCCGCCTTGATTTAGGGATGCGGTTAAAGCGGTAAGAATTTGCACGAGTTGAGTACCGATCCAACCAGAGGAAATCGAGTCAGGTTTGTTTTGAATAACGCAGGAGAGGAAGCGATCGCAAACTTGTTTCAGGGGTTCTTTTGGCTCGATGTTTAACACTTCGCTGCGTAGATTAATCGGGATAAATTGCTCGCCTTTCAGTTCAAAACTTCCGTGTTGAATAGTTAAAGGCGCATCGACAGACATTTCGTCAAAAATTAAAGTGCCCTTGCTCCCTACCACTGCGAGACGCCGCTGTTTATCGGGATTGAGCCAACACAGGTGAATAGTAGCTTGAAAGCCGCTTTTGTAAGTGAGGGTGACCCAAACTAAATCGTGTAAATTTTGGATGGGAGGATTGCTTTTATTTTCTTGGAGCCAAACTCTACCTGTAGCTTGTACTTGAATTGGTATTTCACCCAGCCAAGTGTTGAAAATGGCGATATCGTGAATCGCTAAATCCCACAAAGCGTCAACATCGTAGCGCACCGGGCCTAAATTAGTCCGGGTGGCGTAGCCATAGCGCAAGTCTCCTAATATACCCGTTTCCAGAACGGTTTTGCCTCGTTCTACAGCCGGATGGAATAAATAGGTGTGGTCAACAAAGAGTTGACGCTGCTGTTTTTGGGCCAATCGACACAGTTCGACGCATTCGGCTCCGTCGAGGGTTAAAGGTTTTTCGGTGAAGACGTGGTAACCTTGCCCCAAGGCGTCGGCGATTAAAGCGTAGTGGGTAGAAGCTGGAGTTGCGATCGCTACCGCATCGAGTCCTGGTAATTCTCGCACCGTTTTCCAGTCGCTTGTCAGAACTACGGTATCGTTTAACTCATAGCGCGTGAGCAAATCTGCTAACCGATTTTGGTTTGAGTCTACCACGGCTACTAAAGTTGCTTGGGGATGTGCCAAAAAGTTCCGCACTAAGTGTACCCCCCAACGTCCAGCCCCCAATACAGCGATTTTTATGGTCATTGCTAATTGCTAATTGCTAATTGCAAGCTTGCTAATTGCTAATCGTTAATTACTAATTTTAACTGCTAGCCATTAGCCATTAGCCATTAGCCATTAGCTTTACTTGTTCAAATGCTTGTTTAGCGGCGGCTTGTTCGGCAGCTTTTTTCGATCCTCCAATTCCTTCTCCCCAAGCTTGTCCCAAGATTTTAACCACGGCGGCGAAGGCGATAGAACTTCCCCGCGTCGGCTTTAATTCCGTCACTTCATATTCTGGCAAAACTTTGTAAGCGCTTTGGGTGAATTCCTGAAGCGCGGCTTTATAGTTCCGCAAAGCTGGATCGGTGCGTATTTGCGCGGCTAAAGATTGGAAGTGAGAATCTAACCAGGGACGGACTAATTCTAAGGTGTGCGTGCTGAGGAAAAGCGCGCCCAAGACGGCTTCTAAGGCGTCTGCTAAGCGCGATTCTCGTCCGGCGGCGTCAGAGGCGGCACTTTTATCCATTAGTAAGTATCGTTCTAAGCCGTAACTGTCTGAAATTTGTGACAGGGTGCGATCGCTGACCAAATTCGCCCTGATTTCGGAAAACTCCCCCACCGAAGAGTTTGGATAAGTTTCCCATAAAAATTGCGAAGCCGCCAGTCGCACGACTGCATCTCCGACAAATTCCAGTTGTTCGTAGTTTGCTTGGGGGGAGAAGGTAGGATGAGTCAGCGCCAAGTCTAAAAGCTGCCACTTTACTTTTGCTGTTTCAGGAAGTCCGAGTTTTTGAACGAAGACTTCCAGCTGGTTTTGGCGGCGGGGATATTGGAGATTCATTGAAGTCAGGCGGATCTTTAGGTTCCCAAATTGTTTTGGCTACTTCAGTGTACAGCCCCTCGACCTCTGCCATCAGTTCTTGTTGAATTGGTAACAGATGGGCTTCGTCGTGTAATCTTTGCTGCAAGTACAACAACCTTGCCATTGGCTTGCGTAACTTGGTTAGCATTTGTTCGAGTTGTCTGGCGCGACGCAGTTGCAGGACTATATCGCCGCTGACTTGAGCCTTTTGCTCGATGATAACTGCTAGCCCAGTGGCGATCGCCATCACCGTTTTACCGTCTTCAGAATTCCATGCCAAAGGCGTTTTGCTACCTACGGTGACGACGCCATAAACGCGGCGACGCCCTTGAATCGGTGCTGATACCAGGCTCACCGCTTCCGGCATCAGCAGGTCTTTTTCACTCGGTTTAACCACATTGGCAACCGAGATTAATTTACTTTGATTCAGGGCAATACCGCTAGCTCCTTGTCCCAAAGATGACAGGCGCTGATTGCCGGTACTGAACCTGCCATCCAAGGAAAAAATCATAAACTGATCGCTTTGCAGATTGAGAGCGATCGCTGCGTTGCTAGCGCCGAATATCGTCGATAAAATCCGCACCGCGTCTCGCAATATACAAGGCAAAGGCTGATGCTGCAACAGGATGGCAGAAAATTCGTGCAACGTTTCTAGCTGCATCGAACGTCGGTGACTTTCTATTTCTGCGGCTTCCAATTGCTCCAACAGGCGTTTGTTCAGTTCGCCGATATGTACGTTTTGATGCATGTAGTTTCGCGTTTGTACTGCCTTATACTCCCGACCCGCAACTTGCGAAACCAACAGCGATACTTGATCCACCATTTGTCTATGGTAGAACCACCCGCCATCGAGCTGTCCCGTCGCACTACTACTTTCGATTTGGGTTACTACCATCCCTGCCCAAAAATCGGGGGAATTTACCACTACAAATCGTTCGCGCGATAGCACCGATCCCGGTTCTATTGGTATAAATTTTACCCCTGTAATTAAGGGTGGCTCAATATCGGCGATGCCAAATGCTAAAACTTGCTTGCACGTTGCCCCTAAGCGGGTATATTTTTCCACTTGAGCGGCGAACTCGGAGAACCGCTCTAAGCTAACAAAAAGATCGACAGCGAGTTGGTGGTTGAGTACTTGCTCAATCAGCAAATTACTCATCGCGTTCGCAGCGGTGATGGTACGAACGCTCCGCCAATCTTCGTATTGGCTAGCAATTGAACCAAACAAAGATATATCCACAATTATGTCACCCTGATTAATTTTACCCTTGAGGTTTATGCAAAGTTAGAACTGAGGCTTGTAAGTCTAGCTTTAGGGTAGCAGGTCTTACGTATTTTCTTGCTTTAACAAGCAAGCCAGTACGGGTGGTGAAACCCTTTGCCTGCATTGAGCCTGTGCTTTTTCGTTTGTTTCCTAAATTTTGAGTTTATTTTCATCCCTTGGTTTGGGATTAGCCAACTTGTTTTATTTTATCGCCAGCGCTTTCAGTTTATTTTAAAGATTTATTTACCTTTTTGAGAGTAACTTTTTTGACAATTTCTATATTTCTTCCCAGAAAAATACGCAGACAAGATTACTAGAACGACTTAATCTTTGCCAAGACAATTAATTGCGACAAAATTAAAAAAAAGAGAGAGTAGGACATAAGCCGGGTTCTGTTCTCTTTAGTTGCGGTGCAGCCAAAAAGGGCGGTTATCTATCTGGGACGCCTGTTACCAGACGCCTCATGCGGTTCTTAGGGGCAAGCCCCTACAACGGAACGGGGAAAAGACCAACCCTTGTCCCTCCGACCTTGCTCCCAACCGGGGTTTACCGAGCCAGCGCCTCTCGACGCTGCTGGTGCGCTCTTACCGCACCTTTGCACCCTTACCGGGAATGGGTAATTGGTAATTGGTAATTGGTAATTGGTAATTGGTGTTTTTGCCGATTATCTATTAGCCATTAGCCATTACCTATTCCCGGCGGTATGTTTCTGTGGCACTATCCTCGCGATCGCTCGCACTGGGCGTTACCCAGCAAGTTTGGTCTTTCGGGAGCCCGGACTTTCCTCAGACCGGCACAAAACCAGTCCGCAACCGCCTGCGCCTACTCTCTGGGATCTAGTTTAGTAGCTGGTGAGCGCTTTGAGATCTTGAGCAGGTGAGCGGGTGAGCTGATTATGCAGGTGAGAGATGTAGGGGCGGGTAATACCTGCCCAATCTGTGGAACCACTTGCATATCTTGTTAAAGTGCGCCCCTACACCTATGACAGACAACTTAATTAAACCCGCCCCTGAAAAAGCAGTTAATCGTCCTTGAGTGTAGAATAATTCTCAAACCAGCCGCGTCGCCAGAAAAAGACAACTAAACCAGCAGCCGTCAGTATCATCGCTGCCAAACAAAGGGGATATCCCCAATACCAGTTTAGTTCTGGCATATTCCAGGGAGATGTTTCGGTATTAAAGTTCATTCCGTACACACCGGCAATAAACGTAAGCGGGATAAAAATAGACGAAATCACGGTTAGCAACTTCATAATTTCATTCATTTTGTTGCTAATCGAGGATAAGTATACATCCATCAAACCAGAACTGAGTTCGCGATAAGTTTCGACAATATCCATCACTTGAACCGCGTGATCGTAGCAGTCTCGCAAGTAAATTCGCACGTCAGAACCGATTAAATCGCTGCCATCGCGGATCAGGGAATTAAGCGCATCTCGCTGGGGCCAAATAGCGCGGCGCAGCGCTAGCAATTCTCGCCGAATTTGATAGATCTTTTCTAAAGTGCGCTTGGTGGGTTGGGTGACGACTTCATCTTCTAACTCATCAATTTTTTCGCCGTAGGCTTCCAGGACGGGGAAATAACCATCGATGATAGAATCTATGAGGGTGTAGGCGAGATAATCTGGGCCTCGCTTGCGGATAGCGCCTTTGTCGTGACGGATGCGATCGCGCACGGGTTGAAAGCAATCTTGCTCGGGTTCTTCCTGCACCGTGAGCAAATAATGTTTCCCCAATACAAAACTAACTTGCTCGCTGTGGAAGCCTATTCCCTTTTCTTTTGGGATCACCATCCGCGCAATAATTACGAGTTGATCTTCATGATCCTCTACTTTAGGTCGCTGGGGTACGTTAACCACATCTTCCAAAACCAGGGGATGCAAATCAAACACTTTCTCCATTCGCCGCCAAGTATTTTCGTTTCCTAACCCCATTACATCCACCCAAGAAACCGACTCGCTATCTAGGTAGGGGGCGCAAGCTTCAGGCGAGTCAAGTACAACTCGGCTGGCTTTGGTTTCGTTGTAGTCAATTAACACAATTGTCGGAGGTAAGGCATCCTCCTCAAGGTCTAGCGTCCCCGGTATCGTCCCCGGTTCGTCGTAGTACTCAACAAAGTCGTCAGCGGCTGACTCTTCTTCTTCCTCTTCTACTTTGGTTTCTAGAGCTAACTCTGAAGCTGGGAATCGTCTTTCCATCATGCTAATTTACCTCGTTTTGTCGTTTTTACTACATCTTTAACTAATTTTTACTGCAAATATTTATTTTTGAGCAATTCTATTTCTTGCTTAAGTTCAAGGGCATCAAGCCAACCTACATATCCTACATATTTACAAACATCTTTGCTGTCATAAACATAAACGTGATATATTTTAAGGGGGTTTACGCAGAAGCGTAGCATACCGCTTCCATCTTTTAACTTTAATTCAACCAAAGTTTCATCCATCAAAGTACGGCGGCTTAATTGCATCGCATCCTTTGTTATACCGCGAACCTTTTGCAAGCGACTAATTACCAGATCAAGCAGACTGCTATTGGTTGATGATTGATGAGAGTTTCCCAAAATATTAGATGCAATTAAT
>DNGJ01000294.1 GCA_003486305.1 Cyanobacteria bacterium UBA11371 | reverse complement strand
GCGGGCTGGGAAGAATCAAACCGGATTTTGTCTTATTCGTTTCTACTTGACGATAGACTCTTTACTCCTAACTCCTAACTCTTAACTCCTAAATGTTCAGTCCTAACTCTTCCCTAAACGTCGATGGAACTCAAGCGCATCCTGCTGGTTGAAGATAGCTTAAACGATATCGAACTCATCCTGACCTCCCTAGCTGAAAATAACTTAGGCAATGAAGTTGTTGTGGTGCGAGATGGTGAAGAAGCATTGGATTACATATATCGACGCGGCGTATTTCGCCTGCGGCGAGAAGGTAACCCAGTCGTGGTCATGCTCGATCTTAAATTACCAAAAGTCGATGGATTTGAAGTCCTGGGGCGACTCAAATCTGACCCAAATTTAAGAATGATTCCTGTTGTGGTGCTAACCTCTTCTCGCGAAGAACGAGACTTAGCCCGCTGCTATGAATTAGGTACGAATGCTTATGTAGTCAAGCCGATTGATTTTCACGAATTTGTCGATGTGATCAAAAATTTAGGCTTGTTTTGGGCAATAATAAACGAACCTCCTCCTGGTTCGATGCCTTCGCCACGCAATAACCAGTCAGTATAAGGAATAAATACGGTGATGTCTCAGCTAAAGTTTCTCTTATTAGAAGATAGTCCCCTCGATGCAGAACTGATCCGCGCCACTTTAACTGAACGCGGGATTGACTGCGAGTTAATACAAGTAAAAACCCGCCTCGAATTTCAAACAGCCATAAAAAAAGGCGGCTTTGACTTAATTTTGGCAGATTATGCTTTACCCGACTTTGATGGCATCACCGCCTTGGGAATCGCCCAAAATATTTGTCCGGATATCCCGTTTATTTTCGTCACCGCTACTTTGGGGGAAGAAGTAGCAATTGAAACGCTTAAAAACGGAGCCACTGACTACGTATTGAAGCAGCGCTTGGCGCGGTTAGTGCCTTCTGTATTGCGCGCTTTGCGCGAAGCCGAAGAACGCCGCGCCCGCAAACAAGCAGAAGCCGAACTGCACCGTCGCGAGCAAGAGTTTAGAGCCTTAGCGGAAAATTCCCCCGATTTGATTGCGAGATTTGATACAGGCTTGCGACATTTATACGTAAATCCCGCAATAGAACGGGCGATAAAGATACCAAATGAAGCGATCGCAGGCAAAACAGCTGCCGAATTGGGGTTTCCGGAAGAAGTTTACGTACCTTTGTTGGAAAGACTGAAGGATGCGATCGCAACTAAAGAAGAATGCTTTTTTGAATTTGAATATCCTTCCCCCGATGGAATTCGTTACTTTGACGTGCGGATCGTACCCGAATTTGCCACCGATGGATCGGTGCAATCTTTGCTTAGCATAAGTCGGGATATTACGCAACACAAACTTTCCCAGCAAGCACTAGAAGCAAGCGAAGCGCAACTGCGAAAACAAACAGAAAAACTAGAACAAGCGAATCGGATCAAAGATGATTTTTTAGCAGTACTGTCCCACGAATTGCGTAGCCCACTCAATGCTATTCTGGGTTGGGCAAAACTATTGCGAACCCGTCAATTCGACCAAGCTACCGTAACCAAAGCAATAGAAACAATCGAACGCAACGCCAAGTTACAAACGCAGTTAATTGAAGATTTATTAGATATTTCCCGGATTATTCGCGGTAAATTAACCTTAGAACCTCAACCCACCAGCTTGGTTACGGCAATAGCCGCATCTATTGATACATTACGTTTAGCAGCAGAAGCAAAATCCATCGATTTGCAATTTTTAATTAACGGGGAAAAGAAACTAGGAACTGGAGATTGGGGATTGAGTAAACTTCCCAATACCAAATTTATAGTTAATGGAGATGCCAGTCGCTTACAGCAAATCGTTTGGAATCTTCTATCCAACGCGATCAAATTCACCCCAGCAGGCGGACGAGTAGAAATAGAACTATCAACAGTCACCAATTACCAATTACCAATTACCAATTACCAATTACCAATTACCAATTACGCCCAAATTACCATCAAAGACACAGGAAAAGGAATTTCAGGTGACTTTCTACCTTATGTATTTGAAACCTTCCGTCAAGCAGATGCATCGATTACCAGGCAATATGGCGGGTTAGGATTGGGATTAGCCATTGTGCGACATTTAGTAGAACTCCACGGTGGAACTGTTAGCGTCGAAAGTCCAGGAGAAGGACAAGGGACAACTTTTACAGTACAACTTCCCTTGCTTGCAAGTAAAGAAAATAAGGTCGAAAAAGGAGACAACGAAGACAAGGAAGACAAGGGGGAATTTCCCTTAGCCGGGAAACGAGTTTTAGTCGTCGATGACGAACCCGATACCCAGGAATTTCTAGTTTTTACTTTAGAACAATATGGGGCGACAACTTGTGCCGTGGCTTCAGTTGCTTCCGCACTTGAAGTTATCCCATCTTTTCAACCAGATCTACTCCTCAGCGATATCGGGATGCCAAATGAAGATGGATATAACCTGATCCGTAAAGTCCGCAATCTGGCAGATAAAATTGCCACGCTTCCGGCTGTTGCCTTAACCGCCTACGCCCGCAGCGAAGACCGCATTCGCGCCTTAGAAGCTGGCTTTCAAACCCACGTAGCCAAACCAATCGAACCCGAAGAGTTGGTCACAGTTGTGACTAATTTGTTGGGGAGTCATGTTAGTAAGGCAAATTGCTAGTGACATCGATTTTTTACTCGTAATGGGTAATTGGTAATGGGTAATTGGTAATAGAAATATCACCCATTACCTATTACCAATTACCAATCACCAAATACTCGCTTGAACATCATTCCAAATTTCCAAATCCAACTCGGATAGATAAGTCATAGCACTCTCAATTTCGGGATTAGTTCCTTGTACATCTAAGTCAAACCAACCATCTCCATTCGCATTCGCTCCCAAAACAGCCGCAGTGATGTTCACCGTCAGGTTATAGTTAGATACCAGGCGAGAAATTACAGGTTCCTGGTGATAGTGCTTGGGAATTCTGATCCTGATTCGTTTTTGGATAATTTGACTGTCAGCAGCCATAGTATTTTCTCCGTTGATTTGATGT
>DNGJ01000393.1 GCA_003486305.1 Cyanobacteria bacterium UBA11371 | reverse complement strand
GGAGAGGATGGCGTTGGTGAGGGTAGTTGCGATCGCTTCTTGACCCACCAAATCCCCAAACCTCTGGGGACGATACTTATGATGTAACGGTTCGTATGGCATGGGGACTAAGTTTCGATCTTTGCCACAGCTTATCGATTTTAACTAGCCATTGCCTTTTATGGAACCGCAACCTGGTTGGTTTCGCCACGCCATTTGCTTACCACACAACTCTACCAAAGTCAACTATCTATTTCAGTAGCTTGACCATCGACTGATTCGATACCACAATTTAAAATAACTATAAAATTATGAAGAGGCAGAGTTTATGAAAGCGACAACTATTATCTGGTCTGTGGCAGCAGTAGTAAGCGCGTTAGGGACTGTCGCCATTGCCCAACAGCAAACCTCGGTACCATCAATTTTAACATCAAATTCGCTTGTTGCTCAAGGGACAAATTCGCAAATCAGCACTAATTCTGGAGCGGCAGAAACCTCATTAGCTCAACATTTGAGGCAACGAGGCGCTAAAATGTACGGTGCTTTCTGGTGTCCTTATTGTACGAGGCAGAAAGAATTATTTGGCAGACAAGCTTTTAGTCAAATTACCTATATCGAGTGCGATCCGAGGGGACAAAATGGCAGACCATATTTATGCCGCCAAGCGAATGTAAATGGCTTTCCTACTTGGGAAATTAACGGACAGCAGTACAGGGGAATGCAGACTTTAAATCAACTGGCAGAGATATCTGGTTATAAAGGTTCTCGCAATTTTAGAATTCAATAAGTAATCCTAATTGCTAATTGCTAATTGGGGATAAGTAATATAACATTTTTACCGAGCCATTAGCCATTAGCGATTAGCAGCGAAAATTTTGTTGGATCTGGCACAGATAGTTGATGCCTGGTTCCTACAAATTGTGTAAAAAAAATAGATCGGCGCGATCGCATTAAAATTATGACCCTTGCTAAATGGCTCTCTAAAAGTTTTGATAAACGCAATCTAACCAAACGACTGCTACCGGGATTCCTATTCGCGGGAACGCTTTTACTAATTCTGGCAGTCAGTTTGATCGATTGGAGCGTAATATTCCAACCGTTGCAACGCTTGGTTTTACAGTTGGAAACTAGCTACCACCAATGGTTGGGTAAAAACAGTTCTAATAACTCGTCACTCCTACTTTTACTGGCGTTTGTGGGAGGTTTAATTGCCAGTATTTCGCCGTGCAAACTCGCCTTACTATCGGTAAATTTGAGCTACATCGGCACTCTGGATATTACCTCGCGTAAAGATGCTTTTGTCAAAGCTGGTTCATTTGTATTGGGCGTGGTGACGGTTCTCAGCTGTTTGGGTTTATTTTCTTCCTTAATCGGCGCGGCGCTGTTTTCATACCGGGGGTATGTAGAGTTAGGGGTGGGTTTGGTAATGTTGGTGATGGGATTGAACTTATTCGGGTTGCTAAATATACCTTTGCCCCAAATTAACCGGCAATTGCCTTCAAGCTTGGGCGCTTATAGTGTAGGATTAACATTTGCTTTGGTAAGTTCTCCCTGTAGCAGTCCGGTTTTATTTGCGGTTTTAACTGCTGCGGCGGCTACGGGGTCTGGGTTACAAAGTACGCTGACAATGGTAAGTTATGCTTTGGGCAACACGGCGGTGATTTTCCTGGCGAGTCTGTTTGCAGGGTTAGCCAAGCAAACCCGCGTTTTGTTACGATACTCGGAGCGAATTTTAGCCTTGGCTGGGGGGCTGCTCATTGTGACTGGAGGATATTATCTGGTGAATGGGATTCGCTGGGTTGTTTTATCGATGGGAAGATAAATTGCGATCGCTAACGGTAAAAATCGACAGTTTCTGCGGAAAAACCTCGATAAAATTTGGGATGAATGCGACCCTGGGATGCAACAGATGATAGAGTCGGTGAGGCGATCGCTCTTAAAATGGTTTCGACCTGCGGTTGAGGCGAAAAAATCGCCCCAACGTCCGGAATTTAGCCGAAAATCAAACAATCAACCCCTAACACCAAGGGAATACGAACATTTTTTCACGCAAATCCTTGAAGGCGTCGAAAGCGGGTGGGGGCGAGTGCAGGTTTTAAGGGCGCTAGCAGCGCTTTCCCATCGCAGTCGGGAATCCGACTGGGTGACGTGGTTACGCAATTATGGGGAACAATTACTCGCATCGCCGGTGCCAAACCGCCAGATGGCAAAGCGGATGGTAGAATTGGGCGAAATTGACTGCGGGGAATTATGCTCTGTTGCTGGGGATATTGGTAGGGAAATGCGCCAACGACTCGCAGAAATGTTCCCAGGGGCGGCGGAAGAAGAGATAAAAAGTCCGATTCAACAAGTGGAAACATGGTTCCAGCAAGGAATAGAACTATTTAATGCGGGGAATTATGCGGGTGCGATCGCATTCTACGACCGCGCTTTAGGTATTCTACCGACGGCGCCAGAAGTCTGGTACAACCGGGGGAATGCTTTTTTTCACTTAGAACGCTATCAAGATGCCATCGCTTGTTACGACAAAGCTTTAGAATTCAAACCAGACAAATCCGACGCTTGGAATAATCGCGGAAATGCTCTGTTTAAATTAGAACGGATGGAAGAAGCGATCGCAGCTTGGGATAAAACTGTGGAATTTTCACCCAATTATCACCAAGCTTGGTATAACCGAGGCGTGGTATTGGGATATATGGGATGTTTGCTCGAAGCAATTGAGAGTTACGATAAAGTTTTGGCAATTAAACCCGACGAGCATCAAGCTTGGTTTAACCGGGGTTTGGTGTTAGGGAATTTGGGCAGGTATGAGGAAGCGATCGCATCTTGGGATAAAGCTTTGGAATATAAGAGCGATCGCTATGAAACTTGGTATAACCGCAGCATAGCGCTGAGCAATTTAGGACTTACTGAGGAAGCAGAAGCTAGTTTGAAACAAGCAGAGGCGCTAAAACCAATTTAGTAAAGCGGCGACTCTGCTAGCTGCGATACTCAGCCATCTGTTGGCGGATTGCTGTTAGAATCTTGGCATCGAAATCTGGATCGTTGACCGTTGTTATGACGGGGCGCTTTCGTTCTCGACGCCTTGCTAGATAAGCAACAAAAGCGGCTCGATCTTCTCGATGATTGAGAAAGTATCGCCTTAACTCTTGATAAGACATAGCCGTGTAGTCAATTTGGCTCATTACAGCACCTCCCGATCTGCCGTGATTTCAAACTCGATCTCCTCTTCTTGCCCTGCTAAGATAAATAAATTCTGAGTGCGACCGTCAATGCAAATAAGGTGAATCGGTTGAAACATTAGATATGTCAACTGGTAGGCAATTGTGTACAAACACCTCAATTGCGCGTCGGTAGGCATCAAACCTATGTTACGTTGAGAATATTTCTTCAGTATAGCTCTCCGTTATTGCCCCATAGATACCCTCAAAGCATTCAGATGCAATTGGCTCAACAGAATTTAAACCCTCGATCGCCAACCGTTGCACCCATGTTTCTCTAAAATCAGAATGCAGTGTTATGCAAAGGGGTGATAGATGTTAAGGCGGATATGGGATGCGATCGCTAGTTGGTTTCGACGCTTGTTGGGACAGGATACCCCAGAAAGAAGGCGGCGAAGAGCTTCCTTATCCTCAGCCACAGCAACACAGAGTCAAGCAAATCTACCTCCTTTGGCAGATGCGGACTACGAGTTTTTATTGATGCAGCTATTAGAAGGTGTGGCGCATGGTTGGCCTAAAGAACGGGTTTCCAAGTTTCTGCTAGACTTGCAGGGGCGAATTACCGACGAACAATGGACAAATTGGCTGCGTCGCTTTGGTGAAAGGTTGCTTGCATCCCCCGCACCCAATAGCGAATTGGCAAATAGGATGGTACGCTTAGGCGAACTCAGTACCACACCCTTGGGAAATACTGCTTATGAAATTGGGATGCAGTTGCTGTTGCGGGAAAGCAGACCACCCGTAACCGTACCCACCCCCCCGCCACCCCCACCCATACAAGCACCGCTCGAGGAAGAAGAACGCGACGAACCTCAACCCGTTACCTTAGATGAGTTGTTCGATTTGTTACAGCAAGACCAAAGTTTAGTTGAGCAACTTGCCGAACAACTGCAAATTGATGCCACAGATCCGCAGGCGATTATTCAGGAATTGATTAATAAAGCCACCGCGATGAATCAAATAGAACCGGATACAGCGGATGGCTGGTTTAATTTAGGAGTGCAGCAACAAACGGCTGGAGATGCGGAAGGTGCGATCGCATCATACGATCGCTCTTTAGAACTAGATCCCCATGCGAGTGCAGTTTGGAGTAACCGAGGCGTCGCTTTAGCAGATTTGGGACGATATGAAGAAGCGATCGCAACTTTTGAGCGCGTGTTACAAATAGAACCAGCATCACACTGGGCTTGGAATAACCGGGGACAAGCTTTAGCAGAATTAGGACGGTTTGAAGAAGCGATCGCCAGCTTTAACGAAGGATTAAAATACATCCAACCCACCACCCAGCCCGAAGGTTGGGGTCAATTGCATCGCGCAAAAGGCAGCACTTATTACGATCAAGGGCGCTGGGCGCTTTACCCCCACGAATATTGGCGCAAAGCGATTTCCGAGTACGAAATTGCCCTCAATACTCTCACCCCATCAGCATCGCCGCTAGGACACTTACAAGTACTGCAAGACCTAATCCGAACTTATTTGAGTTTAGGCCAAATCGCAAAAGCACAAGAACTAGGACGCGGTTCCCAGTTGTTTGAGCGTTTAATCGATCAAGAAAAACAATCGGGTATTATTGGTATCCCCGTACAAATTCAATCGATCGGCTTTCACCAGTTAATGGTAGATTTAGCCGTGCAATCCGGGCAATTAACCCAAGCCCTCGAACTGGCAGAAAAAGGCAAAAATGCCTGCTTTAATTGGTTTTTGGGTGACTGGAACGACGATCTTCCCAGTCCTACCTGGAACGACCTACAACAACTGCTAAACCCTTCAACCGCAATTATTTACTGGCATATCAGCCCCGCGAACCTCACCGCATTCGCTATTATCCACGATACCCAACAACCCCTGCTGCAAAGCCCAGCCACACCCGCCAATGGGGAAGAATTGCCAATAGCAGTGCAACGCTTGCGCGAATTCGATAATTGGGTCAAAGATTGGAATCAACAATATGAGGAACACCGCGATCTCGAACCACAGCCAGACCGAACAACCAGTAGGTGGCGCGGTAACTTAATCGAAAAATTGAACAATTTAGCGATTATCCTCAATGTGCCGGAGATAATAGCACAAATACCGGCGGATGTCAATAATTTAATCTTAATTCCCCACCGCGACCTGCACCGCTTGCCGCTCCATGCCCTGTTTGGCGATCGTTTCACGATTTCCTATCTGCCAAGCGCCCAAATTGGTTTAACCTTAAAACGACTCGGAGAAATTGCACCGCCATCAAATCGGGAACGCCCGACAGGATTGCTGAGCGTAGAATGTCCCCACCGGGAAGGGAGAGAAGCGCTAGTTTATAGCCAAATTGAGGCGGCGGGTGTGACCCAGATGTTCGAGAATGCGATGCGGATAGACGATGCGATCGCAACCAAAGAACGGGTTATCTCCGCGCTTTCCTCGGGATACGGTATCTTTCACTACACTGGGAAGGCAAGCGATCGCCCCAAAATACCGGGTCAATCTGCCCTAGCTTTAACCTACCCAGACCAACTAACCTTAGAAGATATTAGCCGCCTTTACCTCAACAGCTACCAACTTGTTTACCTATCGGCTGCGGAAAATGCCTTAAATGGGAAGAGTGCGATCGCCACCGAATCCGTAGGTTTAGTCAGTGCTTTCCTCAGCCGTGGTGTAACAAATGTAGTAAGTACCTGGTGGACGGTAGAAGCGATTTCCCGTGTCTTATTAACGATTGAATTCTACCGACAAATCGAGGTAGGGGTTGCCCCAGCAGCCGCCCTAAAACAAGCGCAGCAATGGCTGCGGAGCCTCACCTACAGCGAACTCGCCCAATGGTATCAAGACCTAGCCACCCAATTAGCCGACAACGCACCCAGTATCAGCGAATACCTCAGAACCGAAGCGAACCTCCTGCAAGAAGATACCGCTAAAATCAGTTCATCCCAACTACCCTTTGCTCATCCATACCACTGGGCTGCTTTTACAATTTCGGGGATATAAACGTAGGGTGCCGTACTCTCGTCTAACGCACCGCTATCACTGAAATTCAATCTAACGGAAGTTGGTAAAAGGGACATAACCAGGTTATCTTTCATGGTTGTAGGGGCACACTTTAAGGAAATATCTCGTGGTGCGGCAGAATAGTTGGTAAAACCCGCCCCTACTATAGACTTGCGATGCAATCGAACATAATATGACTGAGCAACGCGATCGTGAAAAAAAAACTAAGCCGGTAAACAATATCTGGAAAAACCGGATTGCGGATGTTTGGAACAACGCAACGACACGTTTGACGCAATTTCTACCCGTAGAACAAGTATCCCAGAGAGTGGTTGAATGGTTTAGCGTCAGCGAAGCGCAAGTTGCAGAAATTTTAGAGACTGTGCGGGCAGAATTACCAACTACGGAAGCGCTTTTAATTGGTAAACCTCAAGCCGGAAAAAGTTCAATTGTGCGGGGATTGACGGGAGTTTCCGCAGAAATTGTCGGGCAGGGTTTTCGTCCTCACACCCAACATACCCAACGCTATGCTTATCCTTCAAATGACCTACCGTTGCTGATTTTTACCGATACAGTCGGATTGGGAGATATCAAGCAAGATACTCAGGCAATTATTCAAGAATTGATTGGAGACTTGCAACAGGATAGTCGCGGTGCGAGAGTCCTGATTTTAACAGTTAAAATTAATGACTTCGCCACCGACACCCTGCGACAAATTGCCCAAGAATTGCGGCAGAAATATCCAGAGATTCCTTGTTTGTTAGCGGTGACTTGCTTGCATGAACTTTATCCGCCCGGTACGGAAAATCATCCAGCTTATCCGCCCGAATATGAGGAAGTGAATCGAGCCTTTGCAGCGATAGAAGAAGCTTTTAAAGGATTGTATAATCGCTCAGTTTTAATTGATTTTACCTTAGAAGAAGACGGCTACACGCCCGTATTTTATGGCTTAGAAGCGTTGCGCGATAGTTTAGCAGACTTGCTCCCCGAAGCCGAAGCAGGTGCGATTCATCAATTATTAGACCAAGAAACAGGGGAAAAAATAGGAAACCTTTACCGGGATGTGGGACGGCGTTACGTATTAGCATTTAGCATCATGGCAGCCACGCTTGCGGCAGTTCCCCTACCATTTGCCACAATGCCCGTATTGACAGCCTTGCAAGGCTCGATGGTAGGGGTACTGGGGACATTATACGGGCAGACTTTGACCCCCTCTCAAGCCGGGGCAGTTGTGAGTGCAATCGGCGGAGGTTTTCTCGCCCAAGCAATTGCACGGGAATTAATCAAATTTATCCCTGGTTTTGGCAGCGTCATCGCCGCATCTTGGGCAGGTGCTTATACATGGTCGCTAGGGGAAGCCGCTTGCGTTTATTTTGGCGATTTAATGGGAGGAAATAAACCCGATACCAAGAAAATTCAAGCGGTAATGCAAGAATCATTTAAAGCAGCGCAAGAACGATTTAAGGGAATTAAACGGTGATAAAGCTATCTATATGCCTATTAAGCCATGTCAAAGGAAATTCAGTTTAGTGACCATGCCCTGTTCAAAATTGCTCTGCTGAGTCAAAGAGGGATGATAATTGATCGAGAATTTATTATTAAAACTATTCGGTTTCCCGACAGACAAGAAGCGGGAGAAGGAGAGAAAATCACCGTACAAAAACAGCTTAATGAAAACTTGGTGCTACGAGTTGTCTATCGAGAATACGAAGCATTCATTCTTGTAATTACACTGTATCCAGGTAGGAGGAGCCGTTATGAAAAAAGTTAGGTACAGCAAAGATGTCGATGCGCTTCTGATTGAGCTATCGGAGGATGCGATCGCTTATGCAGAAGATGAAGGACAAGTCATTCTTCATTACTCAAACGATGAAAAGTTAGTACTGATTGAAATTTTAGATTTCAAGCAGTTTATATCTGAAGAGCTTATTGCTGAACTTATCTCAACCTCTTGATGGTTGCCCCAACTGTTCTCACTGAGTCTGAAATATATTTTGCACCATTTTTTTATTAAGACTCGCAGCCACTTTATCCAAAGTTGCCATCTCGCCAGCATCTAATTGCCAACCCAATGCGCCTATATTCTGTTTCGCCTGTTCCACTGTTTTCGCTCCAGGGATGGGAATGGTTCCTTTACCAATGCACCAGTTAATTGCTACCTGGGACATGGTTTTAGTTCTGGATTGAGCGATTTCTTTCAAACATGCCAAAAGCGGGCTTATTCCTGGCAATAACTGCCTAAACAATAGAGAGCGAATTCCTTTTGGGAATGGCCCTTTTTCCGAGTATTTTCCGGTTAATAAGCCCAAGGCTAGCGGACTGTAGGCTATCAGTTTTATTCCCAATTCATCGCAAACTTCTTTCAAACCTAATTCGGTGACGGGATAAGTAGAAAGTAGCGAATATTGAACTTGCAAACTAGCGATGGGAACGCCTCGTTCGGAAAACTTTTTATGCACCCATAAGAGCCGTTTAGGGCCATAATTTGATAAACCGACTCCCTTAACTAAGCCTTGCTCGTAAAGGTCAGCAAGACCATCTAAAAGCGCTTTTTCTTGCCAAGGTGCATAATTAGCTGTAGACCAATGCATTTGCACTAAATCGACGTTTTTTCCCAGGCGTTGAGCAGAAGATTTACCAGCGGATACCATTGAATTGCGGGTTAATCTCCAGGGATAAGCAGCTAGCTTGGTGGCAATGCAAATATTTTCTTTATTTGCACCTTGATATTCCCTAGAAAATTGTCCCAATAGTTGCTCGCTGCGCCCATTTAATCGCCCAGTTCCGTAAGAATCACCTGTATCAAATAAGGTGACGCCGTTGCTGACGCAAAGGTTAAAAACCGCTTGCAATTGGTTATCCATGCTTTCATCGTATCCCCAGAGCAGTCGGTTTCCCCATGCCCAAGTGCCGCATCCCATTGTGGGGAAAGTAAGTTTTTGGCTAGTTTGGATCATCACAATATTGCTACAAAAGATTTAGATCGTGTCCTCGCACTCGTTATTGCATCTGGCGGGGCGGGTTTATGTAGATTGTTTGTGGGAATCATTGATTGTCTGTAAAACCCGCCCCTACAACGATTTGAAATATACGATAACGATGCATCCAAATTTGATATTATATCGTTTTTGGTTGCATCGGTATTGTATAGGGGCGAGGCGGGTTTAGATAGTTGGTGTTTGTTTCCAGATTTGAAATTATACTTTTTATGGTTGTTTTGCACCCACTTTCAGATTTCATCGATTCCACAATTGCATTCAGCGATGAATCGCCCACCTATTGGTATGAAGGGCGGTGTCCTCAAACTGGGGAGTTGCTGAGGCTACCCCGCACTCGTTTGGTAGAAGCGATCGCATATACTTTAATGCAATACCTAGCCAGCGATGACCGCTATTCCCGCGAGGGCAAGATGTATGGCGTATTGCTCGTGGAACAGCCGAATGGCGAACAAGGGATACTCAAAGCCTTCTCCGGGCTGTTAAATGCTTGGAGCGTCGTTGAAGGCTGGGTGCCGCCGATTCCTGGACGGGAACAAGTTGCCATAGATGAAGCCCGCACTTTAACCGAATTAGAAACTATTAAACAAGAACTGATTACCCTCAAGCAACTTCCACAACGACAGCAGTATGAAATCATATCTCGCGAGTTTGAATTGCGCTTGCGATCGCTCAGCTTGCGCCATAAAAATTGCAAGCAACAACGACAGGAAAAACGTCAGATATACTGCGAGACGCTAACTGGAGAAGCGCTGAAAATTGCCCTCGAACAACTCGATGAAGAAAGTCGCCGAGGTGGAATTGAGCGCCGAATACTCAAACGCCAACGCGATGAAGCATTGCAGCCGCTTGGGCAGTTAATTGCAGCAGCAGATGGGCGGATGAGGGAATTGAAACAACAACGGAAACAACTTTCCCGCCAACTCCAGGCGCAGATGCACGCAGCTTACACTGTAATGAATTTTTTAGGGAACTCGCGATCGCTTCAACAATTAATGCCCCACGGTTTGCCTACTGGAACGGGTGACTGTTGCGCTCCAAAATTACTCCACTATGCCGCAACGCAGAATCTAAAACCTTTGGCGATGGCGGAGTTTTGGTGGGGTTCTTCCTGTGCCAATAGTGACAAAATACAGGGAGAATTCTACGGTGCTTGTGCAGAGCGCTGTCAGCCATTGATGGGGTTTCTACTATCAGGATTGTCTCAAAATTATATTGTCTCTAAATCACCAGCCCGCCAGGAAATAAATTTGACTCTGGAGGCAGAGCCTCCCACACCTCGTTCCCAGGCTCAGCCTGGGAACGAGAACAGTGGGCTGCTGCCTCTAGTTGCTGGTGCAAGATGTGAATTAAAACAAACTAACCAGCCTAAATTTCAGTCGGTTTTAACCGACTTCAGCTATGAGCCAGGGAATTTATTCCCTGGCGGATCTGGCGGAAATTTGAATTTGGAGGCAGAGCCTCCCACACCTCGTTCCCAGGCTGAGCCTGGGAACGAGAATAGTAAAACAATTGAGGCTGTAGGGGCGGGTTTTACCAACCAATCTGTGGAACTGCGAAATATGTCTTTAAACCCGCCCCTGCTACCCATTCTTTATGAAGATGAATGGTTGATTGCCATCAACAAACCCCCAGGGTTACTATCAGTTCCCGGTCGTTATTTTGAAAATCAAGACAGCGTTCTTAGTCGCTTGCGTAATTTGTTACGCGATGGCAATTCGCTTACTGCCGTGCATCGGTTGGATAGAGAAACTTCTGGTATTCTTCTAATAGCTCGCGATTTACAAACTTATCGCCAACTTAGCCAGCAATTTCAACAACGACAGGTTGGCAAAGTTTATGAAGCGGTGCTTTCGGGTATTGTAACCGCTGACCGAGGTGCGATCGCACTGCCACTGTGGGGAAATCCGGAAAATCGCCCCTACCAGCAAGTTGATTGGCAGTATGGAAAACCCAGCATGACTCGCTTTCAGGTAATCGAAAGCGAGGGAAATTGCACTCGCGTTGAGTTTATGCCGCTAACAGGGCGAACTCATCAGTTGAGAGTTCATGCGGCGGATGCGAGAGGACTTGGGATACCCATTTTGGGAGATAAACTTTATGGATGCCGTGCCGTTGCTAATCGGTTACACCTGCACGCCAGGGAACTTTGCTTCCAGCATCCGCAATCTGGAGAGATGATTCATTTGCAAGACTTCGCGCCATTTTGAGCATATGATCGGGACTTACGCAAATCCACCTTTGTTTCTCTGAAAAATCCTCGGTTGGAAACCAGAGAGCGCAGCAAGAAACCCGGTTTCTACTATCGTCGCGCGTAAGTCCCGATTATATCAAGTCATATACACAATATTAAATCTAAATAAAGAGTTAATAAGAATTGTATTGTTTGAGAATTTACACCTCTGCACGTTCATATACTGATCCGTGTATCCTATTCGTTTGCACATTAAACGAGGAGGCCCCAAATGGTTCACACATATGAAGTCTTAGTCGATATTAAAGAATGCGCCGAACCGAATACCAATGCTTTTCGCTGCGGCACAACAAGGTATGAAATCGATGCAGAATCCAAAGCTAAAGCCGACGGCATGGCGCGAGTCCAAGCCAGAAACGAACATCCACTAGGCATTGAATACGACGTTCGCGTAACAAGATTACTCAAATAAAACAACCGTTCCCATCATAATTGTTGAGCAGTATTTAAATTTCTCAATATCTGCTCAACATATTTTTTGCCTGGGTGTAATATCAAATCCGCTTTCATCGCCTCCTTTATGTCCAACGACTCGCATTCGCGGCTAGACAAACTCTCGACCGCCTGCGCGGTCTATGAAAATAAGGGGAGTAATCAATTTGGTGTAATATTCAGTGCAGTAGTAGAGGCGTTACATGTAACGTCTCTACTTGTATGGTTAATGGCGTTGTAGGGGCGGGTTTAACCTTCCACCTTTGATCGTAAGCGAATTGTGTTGATCAACCCGCCATGAGCGCGATGCCGATGCCAGCGGACATGATATAAGATTAGTTCTGGGTAAGTGCCTCTTAAATGCCTGTTAATGCCTTGAATTACTATCATCAACATCCCAACGCCTTCCCAATAGCTTACCTCAACGATTTGCGCGGAGAAATTCTGGCTTGTCCTTATCTTGCCATTAACAACCTCAACCGCGACTTTATTGGCACTAAAGGATTTTCCGTAGTGTTTCAACGTGAGGAAATTGGGGAAGTAGAAAGGCGATTTCCCTTCTTTAAACCCTATTTAGACAAAGCACTACAATCCACCTGCAATGCGTTCTACCTCAATCCCCTGCTACTCCAGGAAGGTTCCCGCGTCGATCCGCATATCGATCGCTCTTTAAGGTCTTATTGTAAAACAGTGGAACCTCCCCTAGTCGTTAGCGTGCTTTACGTGCAAGTTCCAGCCAATTTAGAAGGGGGAGAATTGGTGCTGCGCTGTCAGAAAAAGCATATCGGACAGATTAAGCCAGAAGCGAACAAACTGCTGTATTTTCAAGGGGATTTAACCCATTCTGTGAATGCGGTTAAATCCAGCGGCACTCGTCTAAGTTTGGTTTGCGAACAATACAGCTTGAGCGATACTGAACTGCAAGATATTCCAGCATTTACAGTAGAGTCTAGAGCAGTGAAGGCAAAAAGGAAATAGGTAATTGGTAATTGGTAATTGCTAATTGCTAATTGCTAATTGCTAATTGGATTATTTGGCAGCCTACTCTTGACAATTACCGATTACCCATTACCTATTACCAGCGCGCCTTACGTTACTAACTTACCCGTTCCGCCAATTCTAACCAACGTTCGGTAGCAGTATCAATTTCTTGACTCAATTGTGCTAAACGCTCGGATAACCTTTGCACTTCAGTAAAGCCGCTGGGAGGATTGTTGTAGAGAATCTTCTCAATTTCCTCTTTTTCAGCTTCCATTTCGGGAATTTTAATTTCCAGCGCTTCGTATTCCCGCTTTTCATTAAAAGAAAGCTTTTTAGGCTTATCCGGTTTTGAATTTTGGCTAGAGTTACGAGATTTTGCCGGTTCAGATTTTGCGGTTTGCGCTACCTTTTCTTGTTGCTCTTCTTCTGCTTTCTTGTAGTCTAAATAAACTGAATAATTGCCAGGATACTGACGTAAATTTCCACCCGGTTCTAAGGCAAAAATCTTGTCTACGGTGCGGTCGAGAAAATAGCGATCGTGGGAGACTACGATCGCACAGCCGTTAAAGTCTTCTAGATAATCTTCCAGAACTGCCAAGGTTTGCACATCTAGGTCATTAGTAGGTTCGTCCAAAATTAGCACGTTCGGCGCACTCATCAGCACTCGCAATAAAAATAGCCGTCTTTTTTCACCCCCAGAAAGTTTGTTAATTGGCGCATATTGTTGAATTGGCGGAAATAGAAATCGCTCCAACATTTGGGAAGCTGTAATGACGCTGCCATCTGCGGTTTTTACCAATTCTGCTACATCTTTTAGGTATTCAATAACACGTTGGTTTTCGTTCATCAGCACATCTTCCGAGTGCTGATCGAAATATCCAATGTGAATTGTGGAGCCAATTTCTACCGTACCGGAATCGGGCTGCACTCGTCCGGTAATGATATCCATTAGGGTGGATTTTCCCGCGCCGTTGCTGCCAATAATTCCAATGCGATCTTCGGGATTGAAATTGTAGGTGAAATCTTTAATTAAAGTCCGTCCGTTGTATCCCTTGCAAATATTCTCTAACTCAATAACTTTCTTACCAATCCGACGACCAGCCGTAGAAATATCGACCTTCCCCTGTACTTGTTTGAATTCCTGTGCTTGCATGTCGCGGATGCGGTCAATTCTGGCTTTTTGTTTCGTACTGCGAGCTTTTGGCCCGCGTTTGAGCCATTCTAATTCTCGTCGCAATACACCTGCATGTTTGCGCTGGGTACTAACAGCAGATTCCTCAGATTCTGCCTTTTTTTCCAAATAGTAAGCGTAGTTGCCAGAATAAGTATAAAGGTCGCCGCGATCGATTTCTATAATGCGATTTGTTACCCGATCCAAAAAATAGCGATCGTGGGTAATTAGTAACAACGCACCCCGGAAGCGATTTAAATAACTTTGCAACCATTCCACCGACAGTGCATCCAAGTGGTTGGTTGGTTCATCCATGAGTAACACATCGGGTTCTGATAGTAAAGCGGCTGCGATCGCAATCCGTTTGCGATACCCTCCAGATAAGTCGCCAATTTTAGCATCAAAATCCGCAATTCCCAACTTGGTCAAAATTACTTTGGCATTGGTTTCTAAATCCCACGCCCCCACCGCTTCCATGCGTTGAGACAAGCTAGACAACCTTGCCATTAACTTTTCAGTATCCCCTTGTCCGTGGGCGAGTTTATCCGAAATTTCCTCATATTCCCGCACCAAAACCATTTTTTCGCCGCTATCGGCAAAAATTTGCTCTAAAACCGTGCGATTGGGGTCTAAATCTGGTTGTTGGGGCAGGTAGACAATTTTAGCGCCGGAATTTACCCAAATATCGCCAGCGTCGATTGGCTCGAGTCCGGCTATCATTTTCAGCAAGGTGGATTTACCGGAACCATTGGTGCCAATTAGTCCAAC
>DNGJ01000487.1:11817-13292 GCA_003486305.1 Cyanobacteria bacterium UBA11371 | reverse complement strand
ATTTTGATGTCGATCCGCTATGTCGAACAAACGGGAACTTCCCTAGCGGAATTTATCGGAATATTGCTCACCGCCACGCTTGGGGGTATGTTCCTGTCAGGCGCAGATGAACTGGTGACAATTTTTGTTTCCCTGGAGACGCTTAGTATCTCTTCTTACCTGCTCACAGGTTACACCAAGCGCGACCCCCGCTCGAACGAAGCAGCGTTAAAATACCTGCTAATCGGGGCATCGAGTTCGGCGGTGTTTCTCTACGGCGTTTCGCTGCTGTACGGATTATCCGGCGGGGAAACTCAGTTAGGCGCGATCGCACGCGGTATTGCAGGCGCTAACGGTACTGGTTCCTTGGGATTGGTAATTGCATTGGTGTTTGCGATCGCGGGCGTTGCGTTTAAAATCTCCGCCGTCCCCTTCCACCAATGGACGCCCGACGTATACGAAGGTTCACCTACACCAGTTGTAGCATTTTTATCAGTAGGTTCCAAAGCCGCTGGTTTCGCCCTCGCCATCCGTTTGTTAGTTACCGCTTTCCCCCTAGTCGCCGACGAGTGGCGGTTTGTCTTCACAGCTTTGGCTATCCTCAGCATGGTTTTGGGTAACGTAGTCGCCCTCGCCCAAACCAGCATGAAACGGCTGTTAGCTTATTCTTCCATCGCCCAAGCAGGCTTCGTGATGCTGGGTTTGATCGCCGGAACCGAAGCCGGATACTCCAGTATGATATTTTACCTACTGGTTTACCTGTTCATGAACCTGGGCGGCTTTATTTGCGTAATTCTGTTCACTTTGCGGACGGGAACCGACCAAATTAGCGAATACTCAGGTTTGTATCAAAAAGACCCCCTCTTGACTTTGGGACTCAGTATCTGTCTCTTGT
Source organism: Cyanobacteria bacterium UBA11371 (assembly GCA_003486305.1). Classification (GTDB taxonomy): domain Bacteria; phylum Cyanobacteriota; class Cyanobacteriia; order Cyanobacteriales; family Aerosakkonemataceae; genus Microseira. The sequence goes on along the minus strand of DNGJ01000487.1, from coordinate 12,418 downwards.
CCTTGGGTGGAATTCCGCCCCTAGCTGGATTCTTTGGTAAGCTGTACCTGTTCTGGGCAGGTTGGCAAGCTGGACTTTACGGCTTAGTGCTGCTGGGGTTACTGACTAGCGTGGTATCGATTTACTACTACATCCGCGTCGTCAAGATGATGGTAGTCAAAGAACCTCACGAAATGTCCGATACGGTGCAGAATTATCCCGAAATTACCTGGAATTTGCCCGGAATGCGGCCTTTGCAAGTCGGTTTGGTGCTGACGGTGATTGCTACTTCGATTGCCGGGATATTATCTAACCCGCTGTTTACCTTGTCGAACAGTGCGATCGCGCGTACACCCATGTTACAGAGTGCGATCGTGCAAGTCCAACCTCCCACACCAATCTCAGCAACTCAGGTTTTGCAGCAGACTCAAAGCAATTAATGAGTCTGTAAGCAAGATATTAGTTAAAAACGTCTGACTTTGCTGTCAGGCGTTTTTTTCCGGGTAGATGGTAATGGGTAATGGGTAATTGGTAATTGGTCATGGAAGTTTGCATCATATGATGTCCGTTGAATTGCCCATAATAAAAAAACCTCACGTCGTCTTGCGTAGGGACACGGCAT
>DNGJ01000487.1:0-11601 GCA_003486305.1 Cyanobacteria bacterium UBA11371 | reverse complement strand
TTTTCGGACAAACAGATAACTTTTCTCTTGCCGTGTCCCGGCTTCTGATTACGGGTAATCGACCAGACATCATATCATTCGTTGATGTTGGGTAACACTCGCGTTCAACCCAACCTACAATTTCTCCCTCGTCGCTATCCCTAACTATGCAACAACCACCCCAACAAAAAATTTTGCGAATACTAACCTTTATCTTTGTATTTGCAGGTAGCGCCGCACTGTTACTAGGTGCTTTAAACAATGGTTCGCAAGTCTCCCTCATCAACTGGAAATTTGCTGAAGAAGAACAGCCAATAGAGGAAAAGCCAACCCCAACTTTAGAGTTGCTACCCAATGGCAGACCTCAATTATCGCCTCTTCCTGCGGCTAAAGAAGTTTGGCAATGCGAAGTAATTGTAGTTGGAGGTTCGTTGGGAGGAGTTGCAGCAGCATCTGTGGCAATGAAATCTAAGGCAAAAACTTGTTTGATTGAATTAACTCCTTGGTTGGGCGGACAACTTAGTTCTCAAGGCGTTTCTGCCCTCGATGAGTCGGTCACGATGATGACCAAAAATAATTTTTCCCAAAATTGGCAAGATTTTAAGCGACTAATTAGAAAGCAACCCGTCAAACTGCCTGCTTGGGCTAAACAAACTAAAAAACTATCCGTTGACGATATCAATAGTTGTTGGGTGGGAAGGCTTTGCTTTCCTCCTAAAGTAGGGGCAATGGCAGCAGAACAATTGCTAGAATCTGCGGTTAAATTTGCAGGCGGTAGCCGTTGGGAAACTTCCACAGCTTTTAAAGGTGCCGAATTTGATTCAACAGGTCGGTTTATTACGGCAATATATGCGGTGCAACGCATTCCCCGCAGTCCCGATTACGTTCCTAAAGGTCGCCCGTCTCAAGAGTTAGATGATTGGTATTCTTGGTCATCAAATCCGGAATTTGAGAAAGTACCGCTGCGTTTAGAAGCACCTCCAGGGAAAAGGTTAATTGTGATCGATGCGACGGATACGGGGGAATTAATGGCATGGGCGCGGGTTCCCTATCGCTTGGGGTCGGAAGCAAAGGCAATTACGGGTGAAAAGCACGCACCGGCAAAAAGTAATCCTGAATGTACGCAGGCATTTACGTTTCCGTTTGTACTGGCAATTAAAAACGATAACAAGGCTAGTTTAAAGACTTTAAATCAAATTAAACCGGAGTATTCCAGAAGAGAACATCACCGGGAATTTTATTTAAAAGGGTATTCCATGTTTGAAGGTCGCAGCTTTTTTAAGTATCGGCGCATTGTCAGCCTTGGTAACGATGGGCGGTTTGATGGCACGCCTGTACCGGGGGATATGGCAATGGTAAATTGGGTGTTTGGTAATAACTGGAATTGGATGAATCCTCCCTTGCTTTTGACTGAGGAAAGGCTGACTCAAACCGGGCAATATCAAAATTGGATGGGGGGACTTTCTTTAAGTGCGCTGCGCCACGCAGAAGAACGGGCGCTGCTATTTTCAGAATGGGTGATGGAAACGCAAAGCAATCCTAAGTTTCCCCTCGCCCATCTATCAGGTTCTGATTCGCCAATGGCTACGGTTTCTGGTTTAAGTATGATGCCTTATATCCGGGAAGGACGGCGAATTTTGGGGCGCAGTGCTTACGGGCAAACTGAGTTTATGATTCGCGAACCTGATGTGAGAAATGATATGCAGGGGGGACGCAAATTTAATTCTACTGCTGTGGCGGTGACTCACTACGATGTGGATATTCAAGGTTGCATGTACCGCAATTGGCATAATCCTTGGGAAGCTGTTAGTGCGGGCGTTCAAGAAGATTTTGTCCATCCGATTTACATTCCCTTAGAAGCTTTGATACCGCAGGGAGTTGACAATTTACTAATTGGTGGTAAAGGTATTGCTGTCAGTCATATTGTTAATGCTGCTACTCGGCTTCATTACGGAGAATGGACTTTTGGTGCGGCGGCGGGGGCGACTGCGGGGTGGTTAATTAAGCAACCTCAATCAAATTTGACGCCTGCACAGATTGTCCCGAAAAAGTTGATGCCGAAGTTGCATCAACACTTGAAGAAACTGGGACTTCGGTTTACTTGGGAGTAGCGATATTGCCTTGCGGCTAGCTTGCGCGATCGCATCTCAATCCTACATACTTCCTTTGGTAAAGGTAAAAACAATCTAAAGGAAGATGTTGGTATTGCCAAAGCTGGGGTTAAATATAATAACCCTGTTGAAAAAGAATAAATTGAAAGAGGCCGAATTATGTTTAGCATTGGCGATTACGTGTTCAATCAAAAAACTGGAGAGATTGGGGAAGTTATTGGTTTTGGACACCAAATTCTCGATAGCGGTTATACCACAACGCTTAAAGTTTTAGTCTCTCAGTCTGAAGATTCTGGTAGGAAAATAGTTATAACCGAGGACTTGTATTCTGCTTGGACTATGTGGTCGAACAAGTAATACTTTTAGCAATCCTGTTTGCTTGTGAATTGTTCTCAAGCATCACCTAGCAGATCCCCCTGCTAAAGAATCCGGGTTTCTTTAAGAAACCCGGATTCTATATTTGCCAACTAAACTTATTTAGATTCAACAGCGTTAGCTGGTAAAGAAGGTTTCGCAAAAGAACCGTAAAGTTCAACAAATCTTCTGAAGAGTAACATGGTTTCGTGAGTTGGAAGCGCATTCAAATTAACTAGGCGTTCGGTTCTTTCTGCTAGTTTTTGCAAGTAGGGTAGGTCTTCAAAAAGTGTCAGACAAGCGGCGAAGTGGAAGAGTATTTGCAACAATGGTTTGAACCAGTTTAAGTCGCTGTAAATATCAATAAAGAACTTGTGTTCTTTATCGCTTATTGGTTCCACATTAAACATGACCACGATTCGCTTATCGTTGTAAACCGGAATGTTGAGTTCAACGGTGTAAGGATTGTGCAAAATCAGGATAACTTCTACAATCGGTTGTCGCCAAATTCTCAAAGCATTGAAGGAAGAATCTAAAACGGTTTGAAATTTGATCGTTCCCCCTATTTCTGTTGGCTGATAGTCGGTGACTTTAATTATCCTCAAATTGCCCAAGCTAAAATAGTGGACGTGTTCTAAATGTTTTAAATTCAACAAATGATAGATTTGACAGACATATGAAAAAGGCAAAACGTATTCTTGGCTAATCATATGCCGCTGTTTCAATCTAACTGGATCGCGATAGATTGTTAGTTCGCTAGAGTCAGAATCGGGTTGATAGCTGGCTATGGTACCCAATTCGCTAATATTAAAACTTTCCTCTGGTTTTAAAGATATCCAGCCTACTAAAAAGAATGCCGCTGTGAATAATTGAGCTAATTCGATCGCAGATATGTATCCATCTGCAAAGGCAGCAATTGTTCTATCGGTAACTCCAAATAGCCACGATGGAATCCCTATCAGCCAAACACCGTTTCTGAGGTTCCCTACAAAAGTCGCAAGTTGTGCGGGTGGATTGTTTTTCATGCTTTATTCCTAGTTCAAAAAATAAACAGCAAAGTTTAGCAGCAAAATCTCAGGTTTTGCCGTTGAGCTTGTTTCAATATGCACCGTTTACTTAGTCGCTATAAACTTCAGGCAGATAGCTTTAAAAAAGTCCCGTGGTGCTTGTTATAAGAAATGTAAACTAATTGGAGTTATGTCGCCTTCTGTCGGAAGATCGGGATAAGTTTATACCCAAAGGAACGGATTTGACTTTTAGTCAATCTATCTTCAGAAATACAAAAAGCTGGATAATAAGGGAGAATTAGAAAATCCTTGCACCAATCGATAGTTGTGTTGTTTCAAGATTTCCAACCCTTAGCCGCGATCGCTACCACCCCCACCGCCGCCAAAAGGCTTTTACCCCTGGCTCTAGCCGCAGGTGCAACCCTGTGGATTCCGGAATCATTGGCAGGGGTTTTAGAAGCGAATGGCGGGCAAGATGCCCACCCCACAATACAGGTGTATGCGGGTTCGCTCAAAACTCATCTAGCGACGATTTGGCATCAATATCAAGGCTTTATTTTTGGCTTGGCTGCGGGAGCAGTCGTTCGCTTGATTTCACCTTTGCTGGAAGATAAATCCCGCGATCCGGCGGTGGTGGTAGTCGATGAAATGGGGCAATTTGCTATTAGTTTATGCAGCGGACATCAAGGAGGGGCGGATCGACTCGCCAGACTTGTCGCCTTACAAATTGGGGCAACTCCGGTTTTGAGCGGGGCATCGGTTGGGTTAGGATTACCCGCAGTGGATATGCTGGGGGTTGCTTTTGGTTGGACAAAAGGCGAAGGGAATTGGACACTTGTTGCGGCGGCGATCGCGAGAGGCGAACCCGTTGAGGTAATTCAAGAAGTTGGTTCGACTTTGTGGCAAAAACATCTTCCAAAAGGACATCCATTTTATTTTGAAACAGCAGAGGAGCAGGTGACTCCGGGACTCCAGGAGACAAGAGATCTGCTTGATTCTTCATCAAGAATTACCAATTACCAATTACCAATTACCAAAGCCAGAATTTGGATCGGTTTTACCCAGAGGCGGTTTTCTCCAGAGTCTGAGTTGCCAAAAGTTCAATGGCATCCACGGGTTTTGTGGGTAGGGATTGGATGCGAACGAGGGACATCTAGAGAATTAATTGAAACGGCAATTGAGCGGGTGTTTCAAGCTCATCATTTGGCGATGGGTGCGATCGCAGGCATTGCCACGATAGATATTAAAGCAAGCGAAGCGGGGTTGGTGGAATTATGTTGCGATCGCAATTGGCCTTTACAAACTTTCCCTGCTGAAATTCTGCGCTCGATTGGGGTCCCCACTCCTTCCACCGTTGTAGAAGCCGAAGTTGGAACTAAGAGCGTCGCCGAAGCAGCTGCTATTGTTGCTGCACAAGAATCTTGCCTGTCAATGGCAAAAGGCGAAGCAGCTGATATTGTTGTGGGACAGGAATCTTGCCTGTCAATGGCAAAAGGCGGGCAAGATGCCCACCCCACAATACTTTTAGTTCCCAAACAAATATTCCGGTTGGAAGGACAACCCGGTGCAGTTACCGTTGCTGTTGCTTTAGCAGAAAAAGAATACACCGGGCGCACGGGTTGTTTATATTTGGTGGGAACTGGTCCCGGAGAATTAAACCAAATTACTCCAGCAGCGCAAACAGCAATATCGAGTGCGGATGCAGTCATTGGTTACTCTTTATATATCGATTTAATTTCCCCTTTGTTGCGTCCGGGTCAAATTGTCGAAGCATTACCTATTACCCAAGAACGCCAAAGGGCGCAAAGAGCAATTGAACTCGCGCGATGGGGTTTAACAGTTGCCGTTGTTTCATCGGGCGACTGCGGCATTTATGGCATGGCTGGATTAGTTTTAGAAGAGCTTCGTTTTGCAGGTTGGGATGGCAAAATACCAAGGGTTCAAGTATTTCCAGGTATCAGTGCTTTGCAAGCGGCAGCCTCGCGGGTAGGTGCGCCTTTAATGCACGATTTTTGCGCGATTAGTTTAAGCGATTTACTCACTCCTTGGTCGGCAATTGAAAAGCGTTTAACTGCTGCTGCTATGGCAGATTTTGTCACGGCTTTGTATAATCCAAAATCGGCTAATCGTACAGAAAAAATTGTCCGCGCCCAAGAGATTTTTCTGCAATACCGCGATCCGAATACTCCGGTGGCAATTGTTCGATCTGCTTATCGGCAAGATGAACAAATTAGTATCACGACATTGGATAAATTGCTGTCAGCATCTATCGATATGCTAACGGTTGTTTTAATTGGCAATTCTAATACTCGTAATTATGCGGAATGGATGATTACTCCACGGGGTTATCAACTCTCCTAAAATTGCTATTGGCTAATAGCTAATGGCTAATAGTAGAACGTTCAAATATTACCATGAGCAATTAGCTATTAGCTATTAGCTATTTTTAAACCCATGATAGTTAGAATTAGCAACTTGAGTTATTAGCCGTATTTTTCCCTGGTTGCGATTGTATCGTTACAAAAATTTACGTGGAAATTCAGATGCCTTCCCGCCGTGACTCCACTTATACTTTGACTGGTTAAACAGACATTAACCTCTGGTTAATCGACGCATAATTCCCCTCAACTATAATTGAATGGGTTTTTCTGCCCAAAGCTAAAAATATGAGAAGGCGAAATTTACTCCTCTACTCTCTATTATTTATAGCAGGCTGTACATCCGTTACCAACATTCCTACAGTAACTCAGCCCAAAAAGCTGCGGTTTACCGTCACAGATGCGCTAGGAATGGAAGAGTTACAGCGCGATTATGGGGCATTACAAGCGGCTTTAAAAGAAATACTCCAAACAGAAATTGAACTCGTTCCTGTCGAAAGTTACACCGCAGCAGCTTCTGCCTTACAATCAGATCAACTCGACTTTGTTCTCACAGGCCCATCAGAATACGTGGTCATGCGTGCGAGGACAAATGCAGTTCCCGTCATCGGGATTACACGACCGAACTACCGCACGGTTATCTGCGTTTCTGCTAATAGTAAAATTAAGTCATTAGCTGACTTGAAAGGTAAAAAAATAGCTTTGTGGAAAATTGGTTCTACCAGCGGTTATCTTGGCCCGACAAAACTTTTAATCGATGCAGGATTAAATCCTCAATCTGACCTGAAAATTCTGATGTTAGGAAGTAAGGGACTACCCAGCTTACAAAAAGGCGAAGTTGATGCGTGGGGAGGATCGGCTGTTAAGTACGAACAATTTCTTCAAGAGCAAGGTTTATCACAAAGTACATTGCCGGTGATAGCAAAAGGGCCGTTACTTCCCAAAGATTTATTTGTTGCCAGTAGCCAACTCAATCCTGAAGCTGTTAAACTGATAAGTTCGCTTTTAATTAAAGAGCAGGAAAAAATCGTTAAAAGTCTTTCATTTGTCGAAGAAGGTAAGTATAAAACTTCTAGTCTAGTTCCGGTGAATGATGATGAATACGACATGATTCGCGACGTTTATAAAGCTATCGGGCAAGGTAATTTTGTTCAATAAAATTGGTTGCCAAATGTTCAATAGACAAACTTACAGGGCAAAATATTACTCAAAATGGGTCAAAAATATGTTCAGTCGCTTGAGTATTGCCAAAAAAATTGGCTATGGGTATGGATTGGCTATTGGCATATCGGTTTTAGGGACAACGATGGGTTTGTTTGTGGGAGAATACTATCAAAAACAAGCTAAGCAACAACATGAAATTGCCCACGAACAGGAATATTTAATTTACGATTTAAATATTAGCGTGCGGGAAATGCGATCGCATCCCCAACGACTGATGAGTGTGGTGGGTCAATCAATTTGGTTTGACTACGAAACTGCCAAGTTTTTTGGCGATGTGCGTCAAGTGAAAAAAGTTATTTCTGAATTTGAAACTTTTGTTGAAAATCATCCCAGTGAATTAGCCAGCAATTCGACAAATTTAAAAGAATTACTGAAAGGGTACAGAACAAATACAGAATCCTATACAGAGTTAATTAGAGCGTTGTGGAATAAAATAAATACAGCGAACCTAAAAGCTGAGGAAATTGAGACAGCAAATCAGGCGCTGCTGAATTTTAACAGAGAAAAGCAAGCGACGCTTGTGAGCGTTGAATTCGAGCGGCTCAGCGAAAGTTTAAATAAAATTAAAAATGAAGCGGAAAGACAAAAAAACCAATCCGATATAAAGCTAGAACAAGCTGAAAAAATCAGGGTGATAATTATTGGTTCGAGTATGATATTATCAGTAGGGATTGCAACCCTATTGGCAAAAAGTACAAGTCGAGCGATCGCGCATCCTTTGGTAGCAGTAACTCAAGTAGCAAATGCCACTATCAAAGAAGCTAATTTTAAACTCCGCAGTGCTGTTACAACTCAAGATGAAATCGGTTCGTTAGCAACTTCTTTAAATCAGCTAGTCGAGTGGGTGGAAGAGTATACCCTAGCACTAGAACTCGCACGCAAAACCTTAGAACAACGAGTAGAAGAACGCACCCAAGAACTTCAACAAACACTTAAAGAACTCCAAGCAACTCAAACGCAACTTATTCAAACCGAAAAAATGTCTAGTTTGGGACAAATGGTGGCTGGTATCGCCCATGAAATTAACAATCCTGTTAATTTTATTCACGGAAATCTCCACTATGCCCGCCAGTATGCTGAAGACTTGCTTGAGTTAGTCCAGCTGTACCAGCAGGAGTATCCCGATCCAACTCCTTTAATTCAAGCGCAAATAGAAGCAATCGATTTAAACTTTATCAACGAAGATTTTCAGAAAATCCTATTTTCAATGAAAGTGGGAACCGAACGCATCCAGAAGATTGTTTTGTCTTTGCGTAATTTCTCCCGCCTCGATGAAGCAGAGATGAAATCTGTTGATATCCATGAAGGAATTGAAAATACACTGTTAATTCTAGATCGCCGACTCAAAACGGGGATTGAAGTGGTTAAAAATTATGGATATTTGCCCCCGATTGAGTGCTATCCAGCGCAATTAAACCAGGTTTTTATGAATATCCTCGCGAATGCAATTGACGCACTAGAAGAAGTAATGATTAGCCGCAAAGAAAGCCCCAATTACCAATTACCAACAATTTTGATTCGCACTGAAATCAATGAAGAAAATTATATAACGATAAGGATTTTAGATAATGGCCTTGGAATTTCACCTGAAATTAAACATAAATTATTTGACCCATTTTTTACCACCAAGCCGGTGGGAAAAGGTACGGGTTTAGGGCTTTCGATTTGCTACCAGATCGTTGAAAAACATGGGGGTAAAATAGAGGTGAATTCCGAAGTGGGGAAAGGGACGGAATTTGCGATCGCATTACCCATAAAAACAAAAAGCCGTCAGTTAGCTGCGGTTTAAAAACCGGGTTTTTCCAAAAAACCCGGTTTCTAGGTGAGGAGGAAAGCGCGCGCATCAGTCATCTTGGTTAGCAAACTTAGAATTCAGCCCACTAGCAACTAAACCCAAAATAATAGAAGTCATCAAAGCAGAGGCAAATCCTCTTACTTGAAAACCAGGTGTGAGAACGCTAGTTAGCCAAATCGTAGCCGAGTTGACGATAAACACAAAGAAACTGAAGGTGACAAGCGTGAGGGGAAATGATGTAAAAATTAATAACATTGGTCGGAAAATCGCCGTTACCAACCCCAAAAACAGCGCCGCGTAAAGCCCAGCATTCCCGTTTGCGACGATCAAACCGGGTATAAAATTAGCTGCAATCAGCACCACGAGCGCCGTAATCAGCCAAGTTGCGATAAATTTGCGATACATATCCCTGCTCAATTTTCAACTTATTCCAGGATTTTACAGAATCAGCCGATGAAACAGCGCGATTTAGCACAAATAAAGCTTCTGGTGGCGGCGTTCCTCTTAGCGCTAATCCTCTACTGCTTTGGACCCCCAGCACAAGCGTACCCCTATCCCCCACCCCTGTCGTTTAGCAACGCTCAACTGCGGGGGCGCGATTTTTCCGGTCAAACGCTACAATTGGCGGAGTTTTCCAATGCCAATTTGCAACGGGCGAATTTTAGCAACGCCGACTTGCGGGGCGCGGTGTTGAGCGCTTCCATATTGCTCAAAGCCAATTTGCACGGGGCGGATTTGACCAACGCGCTGGTAGATCAGGTAAACTTTACAGATGCCGATCTGAGCGATGCTGTTTTGGCAGAAACCATTTTGCTGGGGTCGATCTTTGACGGTGCGAATATCGCCGGGGCTGACTTCAGCGAGGCAATTTTGGACTCAACTCAAATTAGACAACTTTGTGCCAAAGCAAGCGGCATTAATTCTAAAACAGGTGTAGCAACTCGCGAGTCTTTGGGATGTCGATAAAACGTTTAGGTGTAATAGGCGGTGGACAGTTAGCTTGGATGATGGGGGACGCCGCCTCGTCCTTGGGAATTGAATTGGTGATTCAAACTCCCCATCAAACCGATCCGGCAGTTTCTATTGCATCGGATACAATCTTAGCTGCCGTTGATGACGCCTCGGAAACCGTCAATTTGGCACGTTGCTGCGAGGCGATTACGTTTGAAAATGAATTTATCAATCTGGGCGCGTTAAGGCTGCTAGAAGAGTCGGGCGTAGAGTTTCGCCCCAAATTGGACTCGCTCGCCCCATTATTGGATAAATACGACCAACGCTGCTTCTTGCAAGATCTCGGTTTAACCGTGCCGCGATTTGTCGCTATCCAGCAAGTACCTGTTCCGGAACAGGAACGGTATACCGATGAAGAACTCGCAGCAATGGAAGCCCAGGAGAAGGATTTTATTCCTCCACCTCCTCCCGAATCTTTACCCGACGCCGATCCCCGACTTGTCATAAAAGCCCGACGCCTGGGTTATGACGGTCAGGGAATCTTTATCGTGGAAGAAAAAGAGGAATTCTGGAATGCTTTGGATCAATTGGGACAAACGCCAGCAATTTTAGAACAATTTATTCCCTTTGAGCGGGAATTGGCGGTTATTGCGGCTCGTTCCCTCGAAGGGGAGATTGTGGTTTATCCGGTGGTGGAAACTCAACAGGAAAACCAAGTTTGTCGGCGGGTGCTGGCTCCGGCTGAGATATCGTCTGATGTCAAGGAAGAAGTGGAAGCGATCGCGCGCAAGATACTGGATAAATTACAAGCAGTCGGCGTCTTCGGCATCGAGCTATTTTTAACCCCAGAAAATCAAGTAATAGTCAACGAAATCTCGCCCCGCACCCACAACAGCGGACACTACACCATCGACGCCTGCAAAACCTCCCAATTTGAACAACACTTGCGCGCCGTCTGCGGTCTGCCCTTGGGCGAGGTAGACTTGCTCAAACCCGCCGTCATGGTGAACTTACTCGGTTACGAGCATTCCCAAACCGAATTCTACAGCCTGAAGCGGCAATTAATCGCCGCCATCCCTAACGCCCGCGTCCACTGGTACGGTAAAACCGAATCTCGCCCCGGACGCAAACTAGGCCACGTCACCATTTTGCTCGACGAACCATCAGCAAATCAACGCGAACAACTGCTGGAACTCGCTCGCCAAGTCGAAACTATCTGGTACGGCGATCAGAACTAAAAATTTTGCCCTTCTATCGGGGATACCCCTATAATGGAATACAGGTTCTCCTACAGCGTTGGTGACTGCCAATAACGTTTTTTGATCTATGCTCGAACAATAAGGGAACCAAGATGCTTCAGTAGCAGTAGACCGGGCGAAAGTACCCGGAAACTTAAAACAGAAGCCAAGAGTACCCACCTGGTTAAACCAGGTCATAAACTGAGGTAAAACGGCGCTGCGGGAAACCAAAAATAATCAAAATCCCCTGTCTTTCGGACAGGGGATTTTTTGTTATCGTTTGTATAAATTGATCCGATTAAATTCCACAATAAGCGCTACCATAAGTGAAATTCTATTGCACAAAGGTTTGAAGCTCAACGTTTTATCGCAATGGCAAACCGTGACAGCGTTCCCAGCCGATATATTTAAGCTGGATAACGGATTAACGGTGATTCACCAATACATTCCCGCCACACCAGTCGCGGTAGTGGATGTATGGGTAAAAGCGGGCGCTGTCAGAGAACCAGATCGTTGGTCTGGGATGGCTCATTTCCTCGAACACATGGTGTTTAAAGGCACTGA
>DNGJ01000553.1:29519-62777 GCA_003486305.1 Cyanobacteria bacterium UBA11371 | reverse complement strand
TCGCATAACACGCTCCTGTCCAACAGATTGATTGTGCCGTGCCTCTACAAGTTAATCGATGAAGAGGTGGTCGGGGCACGGCGAGGGTAATATCTTCTCTTGTGCAGCCCCTACAAGTTAATCGATGGAGAGGTGGTCGGGGCACGGCGATCGCATAATATTCTCCTGTGCAACAGATTGATTGTGCCGTGCCCCTACATATCCATAATCCATCCCAGGAATGAAACGATCGCACAAAATCTCAACGATGGGCAGGCGCTTGAGCTATGGTAGAAAGCATCACGCTTCGCTCTACTTAGTGGGTAGTTATGAGAAAGCTTTTCATAACGTGCTTGTTTTTAATCGGGCTAGGCTTTGCCCTGTTTAATTTTAAGGGTTTGGCAGCTAGCGGCACGTATAATTCGATTGTGCTGGATTTTCGGGAAGATATTCCACCAGCGCAGATAGCAGCAGATATTAAAGACTTCGCTTCCCAATACAAGGTCACGCCTCGCCTCAATAGCGCATTCTCCCAACAAGATAACGTCTATGTGGTCGAAGGCGATCGCACTCTCCTACAAGCTTTGCAAAAATCCAACCTAGCAAAGCAAACCGAATATATCGAACCCAACTTTATCTATCAAGCCTACGAAGTTCCCAACGACCCCGACTATAGCAAACAGTGGAACTTGCGTAGCATCAACGTCGAAGAAGCTTGGAACGACACCAAAGGCAATGGCGTTACCGTTGCAGTAATAGATACCGGCGTCAGTCAAGTTCCCGACTTGCAGCAGACAACCTTTGTCAAAGGCTACGACTTCGTTAACGATAAAGCTGAAGCCAACGATGACCACGGTCACGGTACCCACGTTGCCGGTACAATAGCTCAATCTACCAATAACGGCTACGGCGTTGCAGGCGTCGCCTACGAAGCCAAGATCATGCCCATCAAGGTATTGAGTGCTAGCGGCGGCGGTACTGTTACCGATATTGCCGAAGCGATTAAATTCGCCGCCGATAACGGTGCGGATGTGATTAACATGAGCTTGGGTGGTGGCGGCTCTAGCAGCATCATGGAAGAAGCCGTTAACTACGCCTACCAAAAAGGCGTCACCATCGTCGCCGCAGCAGGAAATGAAAGTAGCAATTCGGTTTCCTTCCCCGCCCGCTACAACCACGTTATCGCCGTTTCCGCTTTAAATGCAGCAGGCGAGTTAGCCTTCTACTCCAACTATGGCGCTGGCGTCGATATCTCCGCCCCCGGTGGCGATACCAGTCAAGGCAACGTCGGCGGTATCCTGCAAAATACCATCGACCCGGAAACCGGCCTAGACGTGTTTGAAAGCTATCAAGGCACAAGTATGGCGTCCCCCCACGTCGCGGGCGTTGCAGCCCTCGTAAAAGCCAGCGGAGTGGAAAATCCGGACGAAATCGAAGCAGTCCTCAAACAGTCGGCGCGCGTTATCAAAGATGACGAATTAAATCACTTTGGTGCCGGACAATTAGATGCGGCGGCGGCGGTAAAACTCGCTACCAAAGGACAAATCAACTTCCGCGACTTCTTCCGCTGGCTGCGGGATAACGGTTATCTCAACTTGCGCTTCTGGTTTGATGGCGGCGTTGTCGCTTTATTGCCAAAGATTTTAATGGTAATCGGTTCTTATTTGTTGGCTTGGTTTTTGCGGAATTACTTACCGTTTGTTTGGGGTTGGTCTTTGTCAAGCGGTTTAATTTTGGGCAGTTCCGGGTTATTTTTCCTGCGGGGACTGTACATTTACGACCTGCCACAATGGCCTTTACGGGTGATGGGAAGTTCGATTCCGGAATTAGGCGGTGCGATACAAGGTAGTGCCGTGCTGAATCCGATTTTTGCCAGCGTGCTAATCCCGCTAGGTTTGATAGCATTGCTGTTGGGACACCGCAGTTGGAAATGGTTTGCGATTGGCTCTTGTTTAGGCGTCGCCTCCTGTTTAGCAGTGAGTGCGGTGATGTCACCAAGTTTATTGTGGTTGGGAGATGGTGTTCTGGCTCGCACCTACCTAATTATCAACGCCTTACTTTGCTTTGGACTCGCCCGTCTAGCTAGTAAAGACGAAGATCGTACTAAGGTAAGTTGCTAGTTACTTTTTTAGGGCTGTTAATGGCTAATGGCGTGTAAGGGCGTTCGCGCAGCGTGCCGGAGGCATTAGCAAATGCGATGAAATATTTCAGCTTAACCGATAAAATAACAGCGCAAATGCTTCGCCCCTACTAATGGTAGATCCCGAAAGTATTCCAATGACCAATTAGCAATTAGCCATTAGCTGTTTTTAAACCTTTCATAGAAACCCGGTTTCTTTGCCTAAGTCCTGACCAATTAGCAATTAGCCATTAGCTATTTTTAAACCCATTACGCGAGGTTTTTAGATGAGTATCACCGTTACCGGCACCATTGAACGTAAAGGCTTCGGCAAAGGCACTTGGGCGCTAGTCGCAGAAAACGGCGACCAGTACGAAATCTACGCTGGCGCCCCTAAAGAATTGCTCCAACAAGGCCAGAAAGTCACCGTTAAAGGTGAAATTCGCAAAGATATCATGACTTTAGCCATGATTGGCCCAGTCTTAGAGGTGCAATCTTTTGATGTGAGTGAGTAGAACATCGGTTAGCTAGTTAGATTTTTAGAACTGCTAACAGCTAATGGCTAATCGCTAATGGTTAATTGTAGAACTACAAAATATTCCCCCGAGCAATTAGCAATTAGCCATTAGCAAGACCAGCAACCCATTATGGTTATAACTAGCAACTTGATGTATTAACTATTCGCTGCATCTAAAACAGCTTGTAGCTTGCTTCTAAACTCGCCTTTGGGATGACCGCCTTTAACCTCGCCCACAATCTGAAATTCTCCTTCAGGATTGTCGCAGATAAGGTAGGTAGGCCATCCCATTTCTGTTTTATCGGGATACTGTGTTAATAGAATCTTGCGATACTTGCGATAAGTTGCCGTATCCTGCATTTTGACATCGATAAATTTTAAACCGAGTTCCTCTGAAACTTTTTGGTCGTAAAACGACATTTTGTGACAAATACCGCAGTCTTCAGAAGAAAACTTGATTACACTCCGCTCCATAACTCAATTCTCCTGGCTGTTTTTCACTTGATTGATCCGACGGTATCCTCGCCTCGCGGGCGGGACGGGGCGGGTTGATACACGATGTCTGTGTTATATCATGTCGGGTTGTATCCGTAGCGTTAGCTAAGGAAGGGTTTATTTATCTTTTGCGCTGCGTTTAAACATATCTCGTAAAACCCGCCCCTACAGACCTGATATTAATTGCGATCGCTCACCTGCACCTGAAGCACCTCTGCATGAGTGGGGCAAAAAAAAATCCCCCGTGCCAGTGAGCCGGGGGAAAATGTCTTATCAGGGTGCATCTACCACTTCACTCTTCATGGGAGGGCGATCGCAATCCGGAAAAACTTGACTAAATTGGCAAAAATATCTCATATCGTTGCCGATCGCATCGGAATTATTCAACGCGCTATTGGCAATTAGCAATTAGCAATTACCAATTACCAATTACCTATTCATCGGGCTCATCGGGTACGAGTGGCTTAATCGGCGAGGGTTTTCGGGGCATTGGTCGTTGCTGGGTTCCCCAAGCGGATATGTCTCGGCTCCGTAAGGGCGGAAGTTGTCGCTGTTGGTCGGATGGCATTTGTGGGGAAATCGGGCGGGGTCTGGGTCTGGGGCGGCGAACTGGGCGGCGCGGTTTTTGTTCCTCGTTTAGCTGTTGTAAGATCATCCAAGATCCGGCTACACAGGTGAGCGCGATCGCACCAAACAACAAAACGGGCAACTTCCCCGAATTCTGGCTGTTTGCGGCTTCAGACTCCAGGGTTTTTGCCGCCGTTGATGCAGATTCTACCTCTACATCCGAGAAAATCAGCACCTTCCCAGCTGAAACCGCAACGCCTAACAACCCTGCCCACACCGCTACAAAAATTAACAGCGCGTGTTTCTGAAGTAGATTTACTACCGGATTACCGCTAGGTGGGGGGGCTGGTTTTTTTGCTTGCCGATCGCGATTCATTGGCTTCAACCGGGATAATTGTTGCGTCCGTTGGGGTTTCACTCTAGACATTTTTTCAGGTTTGCACCAAATATTTCCACAATAGCTTGGCAGCGACGTGAGTCCGTACCAATTGTAGGGGACGACCTGCTAGTTGTTGAGTTTTTCTGTATCATTAACCACTCGATGTACGGTAGCGGCTAATTCTTCGCTGGTGAAAGGTTTGGGCAAAAAGCCTTGCATACCGCAGGTGGTGGCGTTGGCGAGATCTTCGCTAGACATCAGTCCGCTCATGACAATAATTTTCACCTGGCGGTTAATTGCTTGCAGGGTGCGGATGCAAGTGAGTCCATCCATCGAAGGCATCATCATATCGATCAACACGGCGCTAATTTCTTGGTGATGGTGGGTGTAAAGCGCGATCGCATCGATCCCGTCTTTGGCGGTTAGCACCCGGTAATCGCAGGTTTCCAGAACTGTTTTAGCCACTTGGCAAATTGCCGCTTCGTCATCTACCACCAAAATTAATTCTCCTTTACCGCGCGGCAGTTTCAAACTCGATGCTGCTAACTGGTTTGCTTTTGTGCCGCGATTTGCTGGCAAAAACACCTGAAATTCGCTACCAGAACCCACCTTGCTGCTGACTGCGATCCAACCTCCGTGGTTTTTGACAATTCCCAAAGCAGTAGAAAGACCCAATCCCGTCCCTGAACCGACTTCTTTGGTGGTAAAAAACGGGTCAAAAATCCGATCGATAATTTCCTGTCCAATCCCAACTCCCGTATCTGCAACCTTTACGACTACGTAAGCGCCTGCTTTCGCTTCAATATTCCTTCTAGTTTCGCTTTCCTCAACGATGCGGTTTTCTGCGACGATGGTTAAATTGCCGCCATCGGGCATGGCATCGCGAGCATTAATGCACAAGTTCATCAAAACTTGATGCATTTGGGTGTTATCTGCCAAAATCGTCCACAGCGGATCGTTACCAATCTGGGTCGAAATTTGAATCGATTTGGGGAAAGTGCGTTCGATCACCTGCTCAATTTCCCGCAGCACGTCTTTGATTTGCACCAGATAGCGCTTACCTTCCATTCCCCTCGCAAAGGTGAGGACTTGCTTGATCAGCGCCGCGCCCCGTTTAGCGTTGGTTTCGATTAGCTTTAGCCGTTGCTGGGTTTTTTGATCGGAAAATTGCATCGCCAGCAGTTGCGCTGACATCAAGATCGGCGTCAATATATTGTTGAGGTCGTGAGCCATGCCCCCCGCCAGGGTGCCGATGCTCTCCAAGCGCTGAGCGCGGAATAACTGTTGCTCTAGTTGTTTTTTATCGGTAATGTCGCTATTGACGGTGAGCAGCCATTTGGCTTGGTTCCCTTCGTCCCGCACCAGCGTCCAGCAGCTGGCGACGATGATTTCCCTGCCATCTTTGGTAACTTGATCTAATTCACCTTTCCAACAACCGCTTTTGATCGCCGTTTGCAACGCTTCTGCACATTGAGGCGAAGGTTCTTTAAACAACAGTTGGGAGGCATTCTGTCCGAGAGCTTCTTCTGCACAAAAGCCGTATAAACGCTCTGCACCTTTATTCCAATATAAAATTTGGTTGTCTAAATCGCGAACGAGAATCGCCTCAGTTGCCACATCGAGTAAAGCTGCTTGGGCGCGGATTTGGTCTTCGGCTTTCTTGCGATCGCTTATATCAATTATCACCCCTACCATTCGTACTGCTTGCCCCCAAGCATCGTATATCCCCCGACCTCGGTCTACAAGCCAATGGATACTGCCATCAGGATAAATTACCCGGTATTCCCCTTCGTAGTCTGTATGGGTTTGCAACGCCACAGACAGCTCTTGCTCTACTCGGTCGATGTCTTCAGGGTGGACTCTCGATCGCCAAATCTGATAGCTTGCTTCTGTCTCCTTGGGGTTCAAACCCAATAAAGTGAAGTGGTTCTCGTTCCAGATATGCTCGCCTGTGGTTAGATTCCAATCCCAACTGCCGATGCGACTAAATTCTAAGGCGAGTCTCACATGTTGTTCGCTTTTACGCAAAGCTTTTAACAGATGACTTTGGGTAATCGCAATTCCCACCTGGTTCGCCAGTTGTTGCAATAGTTCGATTTCAAACTCAGACCACTCTCGGGTATGGGCGCATTGATGTGCAATCAGCAATCCCCAGAGTCGGGCAGATGGCGCAGAGGGGCAGAGGGGCAGAGGTGAATTTGAATCTATATTCTCCCCTGCACCATAGCTCACCTGCTCAAGAGCACCATTCCCCGGAATCAGAATCGGTACGACCAGGTTGGCTTTGACGGCAAAATGCTGCAATAATTCGGCGTGGCAAGGTTGAATGCCGCCATTTTCGATATCGGCGATCGCGCAGACTCGTCCGGCGAGGTATTGTTCGTGGTATCCTCCAAAGCAAGGATCGAGGATATCGTGTCCGATAATTGCAGGCCACCCGGGCACTACTGCTTCTTGTACGACCTTTCCCGATCCGTCGGATTTTAGCCTAAAGATCACGACGCGATCGCACGCGAGTATTCTTTGCACTTCGGTGACGGTTGTTTGCAATATTTCCTCGAGTTGCAGAGACTGGCGAATCTTCAGCGTCACTTCGGCAAATAACTGACCCCGCAAATTCTGCCGCCGCAATTCCTCCTCGACTCGCTTGCGTTCTGTAATATCCATGCTCACCCCGACGATACCGCAAGGGTTGCCATTTGCATCTCGAATCAAAGTATCTGCTACATAGGCGGCGAAAGTGCTGCCATCTGTACGGCGCACGGTAAATTCTCCTTCCCAACTGCCGGTTTTCTCTATACCAGCCATAATTTCTGCGGCGACTTCTGCTTGTGCTGGCGGTACTACTTCTAAAATCGATTCTCCTATCACCTGTTTTGTCAGGTGGTACAACTGCTGCGCGAATTGGTTACAGTAGATTATTTTGCCTTCTAAATCGGTAGCAATTACCGCATTGCGTACTTGCTCGAGCAGCGAAGCTTGAAACGCAATTTGGTCTTGAGCTTGTTTGCGATCGCTAATATCGCGAATCACAGCTAGAAACCCAATCCCAGCACCATTATTATCTTTAAGAACGCTAACCGATACCTCTACGTAAATTTCTTCCCCATTTTTTTTGATGTGAATGTTTTCCCCCCGCCACGCACCCTCTGTTGCCAAAGCTTCCCCTGCCGCTTGCTCATCTTCTGGTTTAAGCCAAATATATTGATGGGATTCTTCTAGTGGCTTCCCGATGATTTCATCTGCCTTGACTCCATACAATCGCTCTGCGGCTTGATTCCAATAAATAACGCGATGCTCGTTATCAACTGCCATTACTGCATCGCTCACGTGAGACAAAACATTTGCCTGAAATTGTATTTGCGCTTCTGCTTGTCTGCGTTGATCGATTTCCCGTTGCAGTTGTTCGTTAGCTGCTTTTAACTCCGCAGTTCGTTCGTCAACTCGTTTTTCTAATTCTTCGTGAGCTTGAAGCAATACCGCTTCAATCCGCTGGCGTTTACCAATTTCTTGTTTTAATTCCTCGTTGGTCTTTCTTAATTTAGCAGTCTGAGATTTTACTTTGGAGTGCAAAGTTTCGATAATGCCAGTCATCTCCTGGGGGTCAAGCATTTGCAGCAAGCTAGTTTGAGTCACAATTCCTAACAACTCCCCAAGCTCTCCAACAACAACCAATCGCCGCACCAGGCGCTTTTCCATTTCCTGATGCGCCACCCAGAGCAAATCTTCTTTGCTCAAACAAAATAGCGGCGCACTCATCACCTTTTCTGCGATAGTTTCGGCTAAATTTAATTTTAGGCTCAGAAATTGCACTATATCTCGCTCGGTGACGATTCCTATTGGTAATTGGTAATTGGCTTTTTCTGCTGCTTGGGTAATTACCACGCAACTGACGCGATGCTCTGCCATCTGCTGGGCTAAACTTAGCACCGATGCCGTGGGTGGTGCAGTAATAACTCCAGCCGTCATCACCTCTTTGACTCGTCTCACTTTGAGCAGATTGGCTGGTTGTAGAATTTGACGAATGCTGTTTGTTGTGACTATTCCTACCAGTCTTCCCTGGGCTTCTACAACGGGTAAATGGCGAATTTGATGCTGACGCAACAGCGCCATTGCCGTGAAAGTGCTTTCAGATCCCGATTTTGTCAGAGTCACAACTTTGGGGTTCATTACAGAGGCAATTTTGACCCCGGATAAGTCCATACCCGCCGCAGTAATTTTTACTACATCTCGCTCCGTAAATATCCCTACTAATTGCTGGCCTGAAAGCACCAAAATGCAACTGGTTTGTTGCTGATGCTGTGGGTGGGATTGTGAGGATGATTTTGGGTTCGATAGCAGACAATTGCTTCCGCGTGCCTGACTCATCAAAGCGATCGCATCGAGTACCAGAGTATCGGGCGCAACGGTTAAGGCAGGAGCGATCGCCCGTTCCAAAGGTGGCAAGTCAATCGACTGGGAAAATTGTCGCATATTAAAAGGCTCGAACCAGATCCTAAATAAAAATCGATCTCTATACTGAGATTAACGGTTTTGTTAAAGATAGCCCATGTAGTGGCATTGTATAGCTTTAGGGGCTACGTTGCTCGGCTTTATCATCCTCTTGTGCATCGAGTAGCACCAATTAAATCTAAAAATAACGATTACCTGGGCGAACAATTTTATCCGATTCGCGCCTATCGCATCAATTGTTAAACATCTGGTTAAAAACTAAATATTTCTCACTTCTACACAATTGGTAAAATTCCCCCATAGTAACTCAAGTTGCTGGTTATAAACTTGCTAATTGCTAATGGCTAATTGCTAATATACCATTCTTTCTGCGTGCTGCGATAACTAGCAACTTAAGTTAGTAGTTATCAAGCTCGGCATTGCTGATATAGCTCGGTTCGCTACATAACGACCATTAGCCGCTATGCATGAGGAATTAATAGGACTGCTATGTGTTGAACTATACAAAAATTGTGAAATTATTTGAAGCAGGGAAGATGCCAGCTTGACAAAACAAAAAAATTCCGCTTTTCTCCCGCCTCGTAGCAGGGGGGTAGGGGGGTACTAAGAAAGGAAGCCTGCCCCCAGAACCAATGAAGGCGATATTTTCAAGCCTTGTCTATTGACAGAAAAAACCAACTTTGTGAGTAAGTCTGGCTTGAAATCAACTGGATAATTTAAAATATTTAAAATCGATCTTGTCTATATTTTCGTTATTCTCTTAAAGCAAGAAAATGGTTATATGAAAATATTGCTAATCGAAGACGATCCGTTAATCGCAGAACCACTTGCGAAAAACCTGAGCGATCAGCATTATATTGTTGAAGTTGCTACGGATGGTCAAGCGGGGTGGGATTTAGTTGAGTTTTCTAGCTATGATGCGATTTTGCTCGATGTGATGCTGCCGAAGTTAGACGGGATTAGCTTTTGTCGGCGGTTGCGAAAACAAGGCAATCTCACCCCCGTAATTTTACTTACTGGCTGCGATGCTAGCACGAATAAAGTGATGGGTTTGGATGCAGGGGCGGATGATTACATCGTCAAACCGTTTGATTTTCAGGAATTATTAGCGCGCATCCGAGCGTTGTTGCGTCGGGGGGGTTCAACTTTACCGCCGCTGTTGGGGTGGAACAAACTAAGGCTCAACCCGAGTACCTGCGAAGTATCTTGGGAAGATCAACCACTGCATTTGACGCCTAAAGAATACGGACTGCTGGAAGTATTTCTCCGCAATCCCCAGCGGATTTTTAGCTGCGGCGCGTTGATCGAGCAGCTGTGGTCGTTTGAAGAAGCCCCCAGCGATGATACAGTCAGATCTCATCTTAAAGGTTTACGAATGAAACTAAGAGGAGCAGGAGTTCCAGAAGATCCGATCGAGACAGTTTATGGTATTGGTTATCGGCTCAAGTCTGCGGATACTGCTACTTCTGATAGCAAAAAATCTAAGCAGCAAAATGCCAACGTTGCAGCGCAGACAGCAGAGGGAGTTGGTAAAATTTGGCAGCAAGTTAAAGATACGATCGCCGCTCGCGTTAGCGCGATCGCGCAAGCAACAACGCTGCTGCAAAACGAATCTTTGAGCGAGGAGGCGCGCCGCCTCGCAGAGCAAGAAGCGCACAAACTGGCAGGTTCTTTAGGCATGTTTGGCTCGGATGAAGGCTCTCGTTTGGCTAAAGAAATCGAAGCTTTCTTGAAAGCTGACATGGATTTGGGAGCAGAGCAAAAGCAATACCTGGCTCAACTCGTTCAAGCACTGGATCGGGAACTGCAACGGCTAAATAGCGAACAATTACCCGCATTACCATCACCAAATGAATCAACAGACGCCTATCCTTTATTATTAGTCGTTGACTTGGATCGGACGCTGATGGAAAAATTAGCTCGCGAGGCGACGAGTTGGGGCATCCGAGTGCATTCAACTGATGGCTATACTCCTGTAGAACTGAAAGAATATATTTTAAGCTCGTGCCCCGATCTGGTGCTGCTCGACTTGACGAATCGCGACTTGTACAAGGCAAGTATGGGGTTATTAGCTCAACTGAATGCGCTGACTCCTCCAGTACGCGCGATCGCGATCGCCGAGCGGGATAATTTAATCGACCGGGTGAAAATCGCCCGCTTGGGAGTCAGGCGGATCTTACACCAACCTTTATCCCCCGTCCAAGTGCTAGAATGCGCCGCCCAACTGCTGCAACACGCGCGTACCGATGAAGCGAGGGTGATGGCGGTAGACGACGATCCCCAGATTTTAACCGCACTGCAAACTTTACTCAAACCTTGGGGAATCAAGGTATATACCCTCGATAATCCGCTCAGGTTTTTGGAAGTTCTCAAAACAACCGCGCCAGAGTTGCTAATTTTAGATATAGAAATGCCCCAAATTACCGGCATTGAACTTTGCCAAGTTGTCCGCAACGACCCCAACTGGAGCGGACTATCTATTTTATTCCTTACCGCTCACACCGATAGCGACATCAGACAGCAGGTATTTGCGGCGGGTGCGGACGACTACGTAAGCAAACCAATTGTAGCGGCGGAACTCGTGACCCGGATTCTCAATCGCATCGAGCGATCGCGTCTTTTACGGAGTTTATCAGAAACCGATGCCCTCACTAACCTCCCCAACCGACGCAAGTCCGCCGCCTCTCTGCTGCGCTTGCAACAAGAGTGTCAAGCCGCAGATCAACCTTTGTGCTTCGCAATTGTTAAGCCGAACAACCTCAAGCAAATTAACCACGAATTCGGTCACGCCGCCGGAGATCGAGTCTTATCTCAATTGGCAGAAATCCTGCGGCGGTCATTCCACACCCCAGATGTCATCGGTCGTTGGGGCGGAACCGAATTTGTCATCGGCATGTCTGGAATCGCAAAAAGCGATGCCAAACGGCGGCTGTCTGAACTTTTGAAGCATCTGCGCCAACAAAAATTTACTACTGTTGATGGTACCCCGTTGCGCGTATCCTTCAGTTTTGGAATTGTCCAGTATCCTAAAGAGGGAGGCGATCTACTTTCTTTATATCAATCTGCCAGCCAACAGTTAAAAATTAAAAATTAAACTGGTAATTGCTAATTGCTCATTGCTAATTGGTAATCGGCTTTGGCTCAGAATTATCGGCCCAGGTGCAAAATTACAAATTTACTCACTTTAATTTGTAAGCAAATATGGTGAAAAATGTCAAGCATCTGGTGATACCAAATAAGGATTTATATCGTGTACGGTTGCATCGGTTGTGCAAGCGGAATGGTTATTATGACATACAATTCTTTTATACCTCACGGACATTGCTATCTTTGGAAACCGGGGTTGCTGTGGCTGCATGTGGTTTCTGACTCGCTGATTGCCGTGGCTTATTTTGGGATTTCAATAGGGTTAATCTATCTAGTCCGAAAGCGAAAAGACTTACCATTTGATTGGATATTTTTGCTGTTTGGAACTTTTATCATCGCTTGTGGAAGCACCCACCTGATGGAGGTTTGGACGCTTTGGCATCCGATCTATTGGGTATCAGGAGCGCTCAAAGCCTTGACGGCGGCAGTTTCCCTCTGTACGGCGGTGATGTTAATTTTATTACTGCCGCAAATTTTAGCTTTGCCGAGTCCAGCGGAGTTAGAAGCAACTAACCAACAATTGCGACGGGAAATCGCCTCTCGCGAGCAGCTTAGTGCCGCATTACACGCCTCCCAAAGTCGTTTGGCTGGGATTTTGGATATTGCGGATGATGCGATTATCTCGCTCGATCAAAACCAAAGCATTACCTTGTTTAATCAAGGAGCAGAAAAAATCTTTGGTTACAGCGCCGCAGAAATTTTAGGACAATCTTTGGATTTACTTTTACCTTCTCGCTTTGGGGAAATTCATCGCCAACATATTGGCGAATTCGCCAATTCGCCCGATGTAGCGCGGGGAATGGGACAGCATCGGGAAATTGTTGGTCGTCGTAAAGATGGGAGGGAATTTGCAGCGGAAGCTTCGATCTCGAAGTTGGAATTAGAAGGGGAAACAATATTTACGGTTATTTTGCGGGATATAAGCGATCGCATCGCCGCACAACGCGATCGCATTCAAGCACAGAAAGCGCTGCAATACAGCGAAGAACGGCTGCGATTAACCATAGAAGCAACTTGCATAGGCATTTGGGACTGGAACTTATTGAGCAATCGCATCACCTGGAACGACAATCACGCCAGACTGTTTGGTTTGGTTCCCGGTACCTTCACCGTTAATTATCAAACATTTCGCTCCCGCGTCCACCCGGAAGATATCGAACGGGTAGAAAGCTCTATAGCTAAGGCTTTAGAAACAAAAACCGACTTCGCCGCAGAATACCGCGTTATTTGGCTCGATGGTAGCATCCACTGGATTGAAGGCAAAGGGCGGGGTATTTACGACCCAGCGGGGAGAGCAATTCGGATGATGGGAACGGTGATGGATATAAGCGATCGCAAAGCCCAAGAAGCCGCCCTCCGCCGCGCCAACGACGAATTAGAACACCGCGTTATTCAACGCACCCACGAGCTATTTGAAGCCAATATCGCCCTGCGAACCGAAATCGCAGAACGAGAATGGGCCGAACGCGGAGTAACCGTTCAGTATGCCACAACCCGCGTACTCGCAGAAGCCGCTACCCTGACGGAAATGTACTCCAGAATTTTGCTAGCAATTTGTCATAGTTTGGGCTGGGTAGCGGCAGAATTTTGGATCGCTACCCAGAGTCATGAGCGATCGCACCAATTACCAATTACCCCTTCCCTACAATGCGTAGAAATTTGGCAAACACCTGGGATGACTTCGCCAGAATTTGAAGACTTCGCTCAAACAATAAACTTTACCCCTGGAATTGGTTTACCGGGGCGCGTTTGGGCAACAAACGAAGCAATTTGGATTGCAGATGTAGTTGAAGATCAAAACTTCCTGCGATCTGAAATAGCCGCTCAAATGGAATTGCACGCAGCATTTGGCTTTCCGATTCGGATTGGTAGCGAAATCCTCGGTGTTATTACCTGCTTTAGCCGTCAAATTCAACCACCCGACCCAGACTTACTCGATTTAATGACGAGTATTGGCAACCAAATTGGGCAATTCATCCAACGCAAACAGGCAGAACAAAACCTACAAGAAATCGCCACATTACAGAACGCAATTTTAAATAGCGCCAACTACACGATTATTTCTACCACAGTAGAAGGGACGATTCGCACCTTTAATACAGCAGCAGAACGAATGCTGGGATATACCGCAGCAGAAGTAATAGGCAAGGTAACTCCTGCTATCATCCACGACTCTGATGAAGTATTACAACGGGCGCAAGAACTTTCACAGGAGTTGGGAGTCACAATTGCACCGGGAATGGAGACGTTTGTAGCCAAGGCGCGGCGCGGGGAAATAGATGAGCGCGAATGGACTTATATTCGCAAAGATAATTCCCGCTTCCCGGTTTTGCTATCAGTTACCGCCTTGTACGATGGGGAAAATAACATTACCGGATTTCTCGGCATTGGTAGCGATATTAGCGATCGCAAGCAAGCACAAGAAGCGCTGCAAAGGTACGCCGCAGAAATCGAAGATCTTTATAACCATGCCCCTTGCGGTTATCATTCCCTCGATGCCGATGGTAATGTTATCCGCATCAACGATACCGAACTTAATATGTTGGGCTACCGGCGGGAAGAGATAATTGAAAAGCATCTGACCGATTTCCTTACACCCGACAGTTTGGCAATTTTCCAAGAAAACTTCCCGCGTTTCAAACAAAACGGATCGGTGCATAATCTGGAATTGAATTATATTCGTAAAGACGGCACAATTTTGCCCGTGAGTTTAAATGCAACGGCGCTCAAAGATGAAGCGGGAAATTACCTGATGAGTCGGTCTACGATTTTTGATATTAGCGATCGCAAGCAAGCAGAAGCAGCACTGCGCCAGAGCGAGGAACGCTTGCAACTCGCACTAGAAGCCTCTGGAGACGGACTCTGGGACTGGAAAATCCCAACTGGAGAAGTTTATTTAAGCCCCCGATGGCTGTTAATGCTCGGCTATGAAGTAGGTGAAATTGTCGCAAATCTCAACACCTGGGAAAGCATGATTCATCCCGACGATCGCCCTTGGGTAATCGAGGTGCTGAACAATCATTTAAAAGATAGTTCGATTACCTATGCTTTCGATTATCGAATGCGAACCAAATCCGGAGAATGGAAATGGCTCGCGAATTATGGTAAAGTAGTCGCTCGCGACGAACAAGGGAACCCGCTGCGGATGACGGGGACGCATAAAGATATAAGCGATCGCAAAGCTTCAGAAGCAGAAATCCTCAACCTCAACCGAGCATTAGAAATAGCCGTAGTCGGCATTTCCCAAATAGATTTGCCAGGAAATTTCATTCAAGTCAACCCAAATTATGCCAGCATGTTAGGTTACCAAAAAGAAGAGATAATCGGCATGGATTGGCAACAAACCGTACACCCAGACGACCGAGAAAAAACCTTAGCCGCCTACCAAGAAATGCTGGCAAATGACAAAGCAGAAATAGAAGTAAGGGCGGTGCGAAAAAACGGGTCAATTTTCGATCAGAAAATCGTCATGGTCAAAGCTTACGACCAACAGCAATTCATCGGGCATTACGGCTTTATGAAAGATGTGAGCGATCGCCGAGAAATCGAGCGCCTCAAAGATGAATTTGTCTCAATTGTTTCTCACGAATTGCGTACCCCTCTAACTTCGATTTCCGGTGCGTTGGATCTCCTCGCCAGCGGGTTATTGCAAGCTCAACCCGAAGAAGCGCAGCGCATGTTAGCAATTGCTGCCAATAATACCGAACGATTGGTGCGTTTAATTAACGACATTTTAGATATCGAACGCATCGAATCTGGTAAAGTAAGCATGACTAAGCAAATATGTCAAGCTGAAAATTTAATGCTTCAGTCAGTAGAAGTCGTACAAGAAATGGCGCGCAATGCCGAGGTTACCATCAGCGTTTCTCCCCTCAAAACAAGTTTGTGGGCTGACCCAGATCGAATTATCCAGGTTTTCACCAATTTGCTGTCTAATGCAATTAAATTTTCCTCCCCAGGTTCAACAGTTTGGTTGAGTGGGGAAATTCAATCAGCAGGTAGAGAAGAAGTAGGGGCGGGTTTTACCAACCCTACTGTGGAAGCGCGAGATATTTCGTTAAACCCGCCCCGGGCGGGTTTTACCAACCCTACTGTGGAAGCGCGAGATATTTCGTTAAACCCGCCCCTACAAGCCACCACCCCCTCTTCCCCCTCTAGCTACGTATTATTTAAAGTCACAGACACTGGACGGGGTATTCCAGCAGATAAACTCGAATCGATTTTTGAACCGTTTCAGCAAGTCGATGCATCCGACTCGCGCGCCAAAGGAGGAACGGGTCTAGGTTTAGCCATTTGTCGCAGCATCTTGCAGCTGCATGGGGGGTACATTTGGGCTGAAAGTACGTTAGGAGAAGGCAGCACATTTTACTTTACCCTGCCAGTTTTGTACCCAGTAGAAAGCGAATTGAACCCTATCGCCGACTCAGAGAGTCCGCTGGTATTGGTGTGCGATGACGACGCCGATATCCGGTTTGTGGTAAAAACAACCCTGGAACAACAAGGTTACCAGGTTATTGCAGTTGGATCGGGACAAGAGGCGATCCAGCAAGCGATCGCATCTTGTCCCGATGCGATTATGCTCAACTTAATGATGCCTGGGATGGACGGGTGGGAAACCCTAGCGCAATTGAAACAGCACCAAGCAACGCAAAATATCCCGGTGATCCTACTGAGCGGATTATTACCCGACAATCGAGAAGTTCCCCATCCGGGGGTAAACGACTGGATAGTTAAACCTCCCGATCGACAAACATTGTGTCAAGCGCTGGAGAAAGCCATAGCCAAACAGAATGGCAAGATGAAAGTGCTAGTGGTAGAAGACGATTTGGATCTGGCACAGATACTGATTGCCGTGTTTGAGCGCTATGGGATTGAAACATTTTACGCCCGAACTGGACGGGAGGCGATTCAATTAAGCCAGCGCCTCATCCCCGATTTATTAATCCTCGATTTGGGGCTGCCCGAAGGCGATGGCTTCGCGGTAGTAGACTGGCTGAGGCATCACAACCGTCTGTGCCGCGTGCCCTTAGTGGTGTATACTTCACGAGATCTCAACGAGAGCGATCGCGATCGCTTAAAGCTGGGTCAAACGCTGTTCCTCACCAAAGCACGCATTACACCCCAAGAGTTTGAACGCCGTGTCATCAACTTGCTAAACCGCATCGTTCGAGTTCAAGAAGGAGAGTAGCAACTTGTGAGCGCCAAACGCATTCTAATAGTCGATGATGAATACGATATCCGCGCCGTGGCGGAACTCGCGATCAAAACCGTCGCCGGGTGGGAAGTGTTAACCGCCACTTCCGGTAGCGAGGGATTGAATCAAGCCGCCAAGGAACAACCCGATGCTATCCTGCTCGATGTAATGATGCCCGAAATGGATGGCATTGCCACTTTACAAGCGTTACAAGCCAATCCCGCCACCAAGTCTATCCCCGTCATTTTAATGACCGCTAAGGCACAAGCTGCCGATCAACGCCGCTTTGCCGAACTCGGCGTCGCTGGTATTATTACCAAACCCTTCAAGGCTATGCAGTTGTCGGCTCAAGTTGTCGCCGCCCTCGGCTGGTAGCCATGTTTGATATTTTGTAACATTTATCTGGTATCATCTGCACAAGTTCTGCATTTTTAAGCTTTAACCTAATTAATCAAGTGGAGTTCAGTTAATAACGACTAGGGTTAAGGCAGTTGGTTATGCAGTCAATTTATCATTTAGTCCACGAAACTCTCAAAGCTGGCTACTTATCGATGGACACTGAAGCTCAAATACGCAATCTTTTTGATACTCGGTTAAATTCCTACGACATTGAAGCGTTGATGCTGTTACAGCAAGCAATAGAAAATGGTCGCGTTAAACGTCAAGTCCACGAGATTTACGAGTCTGCTCAAGCCAAATCTAGCAAATTACAAATGGCTTAAGCTTGGAGTTTGTGAGTACAAAGAAGCTTGATTCGGTTGGCGTCGTTGTTGTTCCTGTCGAGGCTGTTCAGTACAATTAGCTGCGAGGAATATAATTTTTTATAGAGAAGCAGGGGGAAACAGGGGAGTAGTTTCCCCGCCGATAAATCTAAGTAATTCAAACAAAAACAACTTTTTTGTTTTTTCTGGCACAGAGCGTCTCGTTGGCTAGTCGTGCCGCATACAGAAAATTTTCTGCCTTTTTTGGTGAATCGCACTTAATCCCAAGAAGGCTTTCGATTTGCACCGAAAGCGGGACTCCACTCAGTTGGAGTCCCTTTCCTTAATTAGAAACAATTGAATATCGCTCGGCTGGGGTCAAACCATTACAGATACTAGGTTACAGGAAATTGTGGTTGTTTCTTAACTTAAAAGCGATCGCTTTCCCAAAACACTTGGTATGATAGGGGTTTAGTCCAATTATAGTTATCTGTTCCGCCCGGGCTGGTACAGATCTATAGAATCCTGATTTTACTAATAAACTTGCACAATTTAAATCGAGAGGTATCAATGACACTTGCTAAAGAAAACGGTCACGATCGCGCAGTAAAGCCACAAGCGCTTTACCAAAGCCAAAAACTTGCCAAACCGAGTATCAAAGGAAGTGAAGAGATGGAAATGACAGAGAATTGTGGGGAAGGTTCGATATGCGATCGCTTAAATCGCGGTCGAGTCGCTATTTTTATAGATGGGGCAAACTTATTTTATGCAGCTTTGCAACTTGGGATAGAAATCGATTATACAAAACTACTGGTGCGCTTAACAGCCGGTTCTAAGTTGTTACGCTCTTTTTTCTACACCGGAGTAGACCGCACCAATGAAAAACAACAAGGTTTTCTGCTGTGGATGCGTCGCAACGGCTACCGCGTCGTCACCAAAGAACTCGTCCAACTTCCCGACGGTTCCAAAAAAGCCAATCTAGATGTAGAAATAGCCGTAGATATGATGACTTTAGCAGGATCTTACGATACAGCGGTTTTAGTCAGCGGCGATGGCGACCTCGCCTACGCCGTCAACGCCGTTAGCTATAAAGGAGTGCGAGTCGAAGTCGTCAGTTTACGCTCAATGACCAACGACCATTTAATCAATGTCGCTGATTGCTACATTGACCTCGATAGCATAAAAGAATCGATTCAAAAACCCGGTACACCTAGCTATATTTATCGACCACTGTCTAATTCTCCCTTGTAGTAGTAATTCAAGCATCGTTTAGCCAGCTATTAACCAAGGAGCGTAATGCCTATTACGCTCCTATTTCTTTTGGTGCATAACTCGATTGATAATTGAACCTCTTGGTAGATATAGAAAAATTTTAATTTTGCTAAACGTATAAGTAAGGCTCTATCACCGCTTGGTCGCACTACAGCAACCTTCGAGCGCCCAATTTAAGGCGTGTTTGAAGGAAATATGGGCGCGTTCGATGGCGAGGCTGCAAAATCGTTGTTAGCAAGGTAAAAGATATGTATGTCGCTCAAGTTTCAAAACAATATACAAGTTTAAGAGAAATTGATATAAACCAAACCACTCAAAGCTCAGCTCAACCGAGCAATAGCCAACTTAATAAGCCTATAATATCCGATGTAGTTTTGACCTTTAGTTCCGTTGGCTTCATCGCGATGATAGCAGCAGCTTGTTTGATGGCGTCAAAAATTAGAATAGCTAGGCCAAAACCTTTCGGTTTTAAAATAAAACCTTCAAATCAAGTCCCCTGTAAAAACTGTCAATACTTTTCGGGTAACTTTTATCTCAAATGTGCTGTACATCCTAATACAGTCCTCACCAAAGAAGCGAGCAATTGCGCTGATTACTCGGCTGTGGATGAGGAACCTGCCGAATGACTCTCTTAAGAGAGCAGGTGAGTTGACACCAAGATACCCGACTTTTCCACAAAGTCGGGTATCTGGCTTTTCGCCGACCCGCCGTCAATATTTATGCGGTATAAAAACATACAAATTAAACTAGAAAACCGGGTTGCGAGGCGCGAGAATAAGTCAAAAGCATCCGGAATAGATAAAAATATAATGTAAATAACTCGATTAATCAGTTTAAAAGAATAACTTGGGGGTGTGTCTGGGTTAGAGCTTAGGGATCTGTATAGCTTAACTACAGAACCTGCCCCTATTTTTTAGGCAAAATGAACCCTAGCAAAGTCAAGAGTGATGAGAAAAACAAACTTGCTGTTAGGTAATTTGGCGATCGCTACGCTGTACTATCTTGGAGCTAGGCTGGGATTTTTATTGAGTATTTCCGACGGCAATGCCTCGTCGGTATGGCCTCCATCGGGTATGACCTTAGCGGCTGTGCTGTTGGGTGGATATCGCCTTTGGCCTGGAATTTGGCTAGGAGCGTTGTTGGCAAATATCCACAATCTGCTGAGCGCTGAACAGCCGTGGTTTGTCGCCGTTGCTGTAGCGTGCGGCACTTCAACTGGGGCGACGTTGGAGCCGCTGACAGGAGCTTGGCTCAATCAACGCTGGTGCGGTAAAGGCAATCATCTATTCGACCAAGGTCACAATATCATCAAATTCGTAGCCGCAGAAGCCCTCAGTTGCACGACTAGCCCCACTTTGGGCGTCCTCAGCCTGTGTTTGGGCGGTTACGTTCCCTGGAGTGCGTTTGGATACAGTTGGTTCACATGGTGGATAGGGGATCTCACCGGGGTACTGGTACTAACACCGCTGATCCTCACCTGGTTTCATCCCAGTTTAAATTTTATAGCGAGAATTTTCACTTTTGGCTGGCATGGGAGATTAAACGGTTCAAAATTGGCAGAGTGCGTACTCTGGCTGTTGCTGGTGGGGATAATTGCAAACGTTGCTTTTAGGTTTAAATATCCGATAGAGTACCTGATGATTCCCTTGCTCGTGTGGGCGGCGTTGCGATTTGGGAAACGGGGAGCCACTTTAGCTATCTTTTTGGTGGCGGCGATCGCAATTATAGGTTCGGTTTATGGAGTCAGTTCATTTATCCGCAGTACGCTGTACGAATCCCTATTACTTTTGCAAGCATTCGTCGCTTCGGTAACGGTAACAACGCTTGTATTATCTGCGGTGATCAACGAACGGGAAAGCGCTAAAGCCGAACTAGAAAAAGCCAATCACGAACTAGAATACCGAGTCGAGAAACGCACCGCCGAATTAAAAGAAGCCAACGCAGAAATCACCCGCCTCAACGAACGCCTGCAAGCCGAAAACCTGCGCATGGCTGACGAACTAGCCGTGACGCGCAAACTGCAACAGATGATTTTACCGAGACAATCAGAATTAGAATCGATCGACCAATTAGAAATCGCCGGATTTATGGAACCAGCAACAGAAGTTGGCGGCGACTATTACGACGTTCTCAAACAAGATGGTCGCATCAAAATCGGCATCGGCGACGTCACGGGACACGGCTTAGAAAGCGGCGTACTGATGATTATGGTACAAGCAGCAGTGCGAACATTACAAGCTAGTAACGAAACCGATCCGGTAAAATTTTTGCAAGTAATAAACCAGATCGTTTACGATAACGTGCAGCGAATGAATTCAGATAAAAACCTGAGTTTAGCCTTGCTCGACTATCAAGGAGGAATGCTACGCTTAAGCGGACAACACGAACAAACAATCGTAGTCCGCACCGGGGGGGTGGTCGAACGCATCGATACGATAGACTTAGGCTTTCCCATCGGTCTGGAAGAAGATATAGGCGATTTTGTCTCCTACGCCGACGTCGAGTTGCATCCCGGAGACGTGGTAGTGCTGTATACTGATGGGATTACAGAAGCCGAGAATACTCTCGGCGTGCAATACGGACTAGAACGGCTGTGCGAGGTTGTTAGCCGCAACTGGCAAAAATCTGCCAGTGAAATTAGGCAAGCTGCAATCGACGACCTACGACGGCATATCGGCAAACAAAAAATTTACGATGATATCACTTTGGTAATTTTCAAGCAAAAATAGGGAATCATAGAAGCCGCGTAAAACCATGCGCGATCAACGCCATTTTAATTAAACCCTGAAATCTTATGTTTCCAGCTTTTTCAAGTATTATGTCTGCTAAATTACTATCATACATAATAGCTAATTGCTAATTGTTAATCGGCTTTTTCATATGAGCTATTAGCGATTAGCAAAAACAACAGAGTCTAACGATAGTTAATTAAACAACCGCGCTATTATCTACGCATATTTACGGTTATTTTAAATAAACGCTGAGCTATAATTGGCTCTTAACCTGTAAGAAATGATTTTAGCAAAAAATGGAGAACTAGATCAAATTCCCGGAGTAGAAATTGCAGGGTTTTCCTTTCCCGCAGCGGAAGTAGGAGGAAACTACTACGACATCTTGCAACTTGCGCGATCGCAGACTGGACAAGGCACCGAAAGCTGTGCGGACGGTGCTAGCGAACAACGAAACCGCTCCGGTTAAATACTTCGGTGGTTCTTAACCGCAAGATTTACGATAGGTTGTAGCGAAGGAATAGCGCTAAAAATCAAGGGGGAATGTAATCTGCTCTGGCGGCTCGGTAGAACTGATTGATACTATAGATTTAGGCTTTCTCCTCGGCATAGTTTCACACATTGTCGATTTCGTCGCCTACGTGGATGTACGGTTGAGATCGGGAGATGTCGTGGTGCTGTACGCCGATGCGATCGCACAAGCAGAAGATATTAATGGGGTGCGATGCGGATTAAATAGACTATGTGAAGTAACTTTCCCCAGGCGGAAACGCCGCGCCGCCGAGATCGAGAAAGCAGCGATCGCTTCCTTGCGGGAGCATATCGGCGACCGGACCGTCTACGATGATATCGCCTTGCTGGCGTTCAAGCAAAAATAGGTAATAGCTAATGGTTAATCTAACCAATCAACAATTTCCCATCTCAAATCCCCCTGACCAAATATCTATGACTCAAATATTTGGAGACTTCATTGCAGAGGTACCAACTAGCGAGGAATACTTAATTATAGGGTTTTCGCCCAGTTCCATGCCCCTCAAACAGCGCTGGAGAAACAATGGTTTATCCGCTGATTTTATTGCCGACTATTTTACGACTTTCTTTCCGGGTGACCCAGCGCCTGACAAACCAATTAGCATGAAAGCCGAAGTCAAGAGCGCCGTCAGCTTTATCGCCAACGAATTACTAGAAAATGCGATGAAGTTTAGCGACGAAACATCCCAGTACCCCGTCACGATTCAACTGAATTTAAAGAGTAACAATATGGTGTTCTGGGTCACTAACAGCATCAGTTCTCAACAAGTAGAGAAGTTGCAGACATTCATCGAAGACTTAACCCTAAACGATCCCAACGATTTGTTTATTCGCAGACTAGAAGAGCCAAGCGAGGGCGAATCCGGGTTAGGCTTGCTGACAATGGTCAATGATTATCAGGCTAAACTAGGCTGGAAGTTCGAGACTGTCCAAACAGATCCTTTAACGATTGCCGTAACTACAATGGTGCAGTTAAAAATTTAACACACCCAGCGGCGGTTTGTATGCGTGGGTTTGAACCAACACCCTCGTCTACATCAAAGATTAACTTTGAGGCGTGGGTTTAAGCTATCTAGTAGAGCAGTTGCCCCAGATTAGGAAAAACTCCCAACGGCGAATTAAAAATTTAAGGTTTGAGGCTAATGGAGATCAAAACCCAACATTACAGCATCTACTATGACAAGCTGACTGAAACAGCGGTCTTTAACGGCTCGCTGCGGCTCAGTGGAATCGAAGAGTACGA
Organism: Cyanobacteria bacterium UBA11371; assembly: GCA_003486305.1. GTDB lineage: Bacteria > Cyanobacteriota > Cyanobacteriia > Cyanobacteriales > Aerosakkonemataceae > Microseira. The sequence continues at coordinate 39,452 of DNGJ01000553.1, read as the reverse complement.
TCCGATCGTTCAGCTGCTCAACGACCTAGCCGAGCAACAGCCATCAACAATTACTCTCAATTTGCGCCAGCTTGAATTTCTCAACAGTTCGGGAATAAACGTTCTGTCAAAGTTTGTAATTAAGGTGCGTCAAAAAGGAAATATTCGCATGGTAGTTCTTGGATCTCACGAAATCCCTTGGCAGGGAAAATCGTTAAAGAATTTGCAGCGACTAATGCCTTCATTAGATCTGGTTCTGGAATAAGAACTTCAGTTGGGTGTATGGTAAGCATAGAAAAACCATACGATTGTATATTTGTAATTGGCGCAAATCTTAAACCAATGCCAGAAGAACCATCCAGAGAATATCTGCTAGATGAGATAAAAAAGTTGCGCCTGGAAGTGGATATCTTAAAGCAAGAAAAGGCCGATCTGGAAAACTTGCTCGATACTACCACTGCCCAGGCCGATAATTTTGTAGAAATGTTGCAGGCAATGTCTCTACAACTGCACGAGTCGAACAAACAATTAAAAGCTGAAATTGCCGAACGCCAGCGAACTGAAGCCGCACTCAGATCTTCTCAAACAGAACTCGAGTCTTTGTTAGCAATTGTCAGCCGAGAGAAAGCGGATCTGGAAATTATGCTGGAAACAGCAACTCAACACGGCGATTTGATTGAAGAACTGTTGCATAACCAGTGTATCCGCGATCCCCTGACGGGTTTGTTTAACCGTCGCTTTGTAGGAGACTTTCTAGAAAGGGAGCTTAATCGTTCGTTGCGCCAGCAGCAACCTTTGGGCGTCATCATGTTCGATATTGACCACTTTAAGCGGTTTAACGACACTTTTGGTCACGATGCTGGGGATGTGGTTTTGGCAGAAGTCGGGCGATTTTTGCAACACATTATCTGTAACTCTGATATTGCCTGTCGCTATGGAGGCGAAGAGTTTATGCTGATTTTGCCAGAAACCGATTTGGAAAATACCAAACAGCGAGCCGAACAACTGCGCGATGGCATCAAGCACCTGAAATTAGAATATTTGCATCAGCCTTTGGGTGGCATTACCGTCTCTCTGGGGGTGGCTTGTTTTCCACAACACGGTACTACTGGTGCGGAACTGATTCAAGTCGCCGATGTGGCTCTATACCGTGCTAAGGCTTTGGGACGCGATCGCATCGTCACCGCCAAGTGTTTGAAGGACTTGCAGCAACTCATCCCTTCTTTGCCCCTGGAACTACAGAAAAAATTCCCCTTTTAGTTGACAAAAAATCTCAGTTTTTTAGCCACAATACCAGATCTGCATTCTAAAGCAAAAACGGTTCCAAATCGGTTATTTTTATATTTTCTTCCCCAGCCAAGCTTCACCGTTACCAATTAACCATAACCAAAACCTCTGCCTAGCGATAGAATGCGATCGCTCATTCGCCCAACAACGATTCGCTCTCCCTCAAAACCGCAAGAATTGTAAACCTTTATTGCAACCTTTTAAAAAAATATGGAAAAATCAGCCAAACCCAGTTCAGACGATTACCCTAGAAACTTATAGGTTCTGTTGTCAGCGGAGATTTGAGATGATGGATAAAATTCAAAAATATCGCATGGTCTGCACCCTCACCTTTGGCGATATCTACGGTCAAATCATCGTTTGGTTAATTGTTATTTTCGCCAGCCTTGCTTCGGCACTTGCCTTGTGGAGTAGCACCCGTCAGATCTACGCCATCATGACAGTAGGGTTGATTGTGGTAGTATCTCTGCCTTTCTTGCTATTTGCTTTCGTTACCACTTTGCTAAATCACATTGAGTTTCTCCCCCTGGATGCCAATAAAAGCACTCGCACAAGTCCCGTGAACGTGCCTAGCCAAGAAGCCAGGGCAACTTGAGGGAATTTAAGGATTTTAGATTTTAGATTTTAGATTGATGTTGAAGATCTAAAATTCGCCCTGAAGAAATTCCCTGCCTTTGGGTAGGGACTTTTTTTTGAGTCATACCAAATCCGCTTTCATTACCCCCGTGCAAGCCTAACGACTCGCATTCGCGGCTATACAAACAAAGACCGCAAGGCAAGGTCTATAAGAATAAGGGGGGTGATTAACCCGGATTGGGTATCACCATAGATTGGCAACTATATTTTATCGAACGGACATGCTGGAACACGACGTTATTATTGTTGGCGGTGGATTGGCTGGGTGTCGCGCGGCGGTGGAAATTGCCCGCACCGACCCTAGATTGAACGTAGCTGTAGTAGCGAAAACTCATCCGATTCGTTCCCACTCGGTAGCAGCCCAAGGCGGCATGGCGGCAACGCTGAAAAATGTCGATACAGAAGATACCTGGGAAGCTCATGCATTCGATACTGTCAAAGGTTCCGACTATTTGGCAGACCAAGATGCGGTAGCCATCCTGACTCAGGAAGCACCCGGTGTCGTCATCGATTTAGAACATATGGGCGTGTTGTTTTCCCGCCTACAGGATGGCAGAATTGCCCAGCGTGCCTTTGGAGGACATTCCCAGCGGCGCACCTGCTACGCGGCGGATAAAACTGGTCACGCTATTTTGCACGAATTGGTGAATAACTTGCGGCGATACGGCGTCCGCATCTACGACGAATGGTATGTGATGCGCTTGATTTTGGAAGATGGTCAGGCGAAGGGCGTGGTGATGTACCGCATCGAAGATGGGCAGATGCAAATCGTGCGCGCCAAAGCGGTAATGTTTGCTACCGGCGGTTATGGACGGGTTTACAATACAACCTCGAATGATTATGCTTCCACGGGCGATGGCTTGGCGATGTCAGCGTTAGCGGGCGTGCCGTTGGAAGATATGGAGTTTGTGCAGTTTCACCCGACGGGATTGTATCCGGTGGGGGTGTTGATTTCCGAGGCGGTGCGGGGAGAAGGGGCTTATTTGATTAATAGTGAAGGCGATCGCTTTATGTCCACCTACGCCCCCAGCCGCATGGAACTGGCTCCCCGCGATATTACATCGAGAGCGATCGCAAGAGAAATCCGCGCCGGACGCGGGATCAATCCCGACCGCAGTGCAGGCGGCCCATTCGTCTACCTAGACTTGCGCCACATGGGCAAGGAAAAAATCATGAGCCGCATTCCCTTCTGCTGGGATGAAGCTCACCGCCTCCTGGGAATCGATGCCGTAAACGAACCCATCCCCGTGCGCCCCACGGTTCACTATTCGATGGGCGGCATTCCCACCAATACAGACGGGCAAGTGCGAAGCAGTCCAGATGGCTTAGTCGATGCCTTCTTCGCCGCCGGGGAATCTGCCTGCGTCTCAGTTCACGGCGCTAATAGATTGGGCAGTAATTCTCTCCTGGAATGCGTGGTTTATGGAAAACGCACTGGCGCTTCCATAGCACAATTTGTCCAAAATCGCAAGCTTCCAGATATCGACGAGCAACGTTACCTGAGAGAAGCGCAACAACAAATACAATCCCTGTTCGACCAGAAAGGAAACCAGCGCATCAATCAACTGCGTCAAGCATACCAAGACAGCATCACCCAGCACTGCGGCGTATTTCGCACCGAGGCGAGTTTGCGCGAGGGGTTGAATGAGTTGCAAAAGTTACAGGAGCAATATCAGCAGATTTACTTGGACGACAAAGGTAAACTTTGGAATACGGAAATTATCGAAGCTTTGGAACTGCGAAATTTGATGGTTGTGGGTGAGTTAATTATTGCATCTGCGCTCAATCGTACCGAAAGTCGGGGGGCGCATTGTCGGGAAGATTATCCCGAAAGGGATGATACAAATTTCCTCAAGCACACGATGGCGTATTATTCGCCTGCGGGGATCGATTTGCAATATCTACCCGTGGCGATTACGATGTTTGAGCCGCAGGAGAGGAAGTATTAAGCCAAATTGCTAATTGCTAATTGCTAATTGCTAATTGATCGTGGTTTTGGATCTCCCATTAGCTATTAGCCATTAGCCATTAGCAAATATTACAATTGTTCGGGGTTGATGCCGCGATATGCCTCCGGCACGTTGACGTTCCCGATCTCGCATTTGAGCCAGTTCAACAGAGGTAAGAAACTTTTGTCCATCTGGGCGATAAATTTCTAGGGTGTCTTCTTTGAGTTCAAATCGAATCCCTAGCCTTGGACTTGTCTGGCCGTTCATCTCATCAACTGGCTCTAACCAATCCCCAGAACGAATCAAGCCAGTTAATTCTATATCGTCTGGATCGTAAATGTAGTATTCTTCCACTCCATAGGCTTGATAAAATATCGCCTTTTCGGTCATCTTTTTAGCGCGATTACCGGGTGAGAGGATTTCAAACACTACTTGTGGGGGAATGTTATCTTCTTCCCATTGTTTGTAGGAACCGCGTTCGCCTTTTGGTCTGCCAAAGACAACCATTGCATCTGGTGCAGTGCGGATTTTATTATTTCCTTCGACGGGATACCATAGCAAATCCCCTGCGACAAAGACATCATCGACGTTAGCAAACAAGATTTCTAGATTCTCTTTAATCGTGACAATCGGGCGAAATTGCTTTGTATTGTCTGACATTGGTTGTCCGTCGCTATCGGGGTAGATGATTTCTTTTGCAGTGTCAGCGGGGAGTTGTTGTACCATTGCCGTTTGTGGCTTTGAGGGGTTGATTTTAATCGTAGCTTTTGGCGATGGGAGGGGATGCGAGAGCTATAGGCGCATGGCATCAACAACATCGTCGGATGCGCGACTGTACTAGGATGCCCTTCCCCTACCGCCCTATGAAAAATCTGAGGCTGGGAACCAGATTTAGACGCTGCAAACCCAGTTTCTAGGCTTGTTTGTGTAGCGGGTGCGTTAACGCACCCGCTACACAAAAGGCGCGATAACGCTTTCCCTCACTCACAGAGCAATCCGCTTTAAGAGCAATCGGCTTTAAAACCTGGTATCTGTATCCGCGCCAAAAAATGAACAAATAATGAGAAAAAATACTCTTGTCATCTACCGTAAGATTAATGTATAATTACCTATAAAAGAAGGGGAGTAGCTGCTAGTTAAAACTCAACTAGCCCATCTGAATCAACATGCTGGCGACGAGCCTGGTTCGGGTGACAAGTTTTAAAGCTTAAACACTTGGGAGCGAGACCTTCACTAAGTTCACATTGATGTTTGACATCGATCTGATGTGAGCTTGGTGAAGTTTTGCCGCTTTCATCAAGCTTCAATCAGAAAAGAAGTTCACGAGAAAATTCTGAGGAGTTTGAGAAAGTGTTAACAGCTTTTACCGCCGGTTTATTACTGATTACAGTTTCGGAATTAGGGGATAAAACCTTTTTTATAGCGGTTGTTTTATCGATGCGCCACTCGCGGCGATTGGTATTTACAGGAGCGATCGCAGCGCTAGCAGCGATGACAATTCTATCGGTTTTAGTCGGAAAAGCCGCATCATTGCTACCTCAGCACTATATCAATTACGCCGAAATAGCTTTGTTTATTGGCTTTGGCTTGAAGTTATTGTACGATGCTAGCCTGATGCCTGCTGATTCCGGGTGCGATGAAGCAAAAGAAGCAATGCTAACCGTTGACCAAGCAGAAGCGAAACTGGGGCGGAAAATCACGCCGCTGGCGCTATTAGCGCAAACATTTCTCATGACATTTATGGCAGAATGGGGCGATCGCACGCAATTTGCTACCATCACGCTCGCTGCTGGGAATAATCCAATGGGAGTGACAGCGGGGGCGATTTTAGGACATGGGATTTGCGCTGCGATCGCAGTCCTCTGCGGACGCCTAATAGCCCAACGCATCTCAGAACGAACGATGACCGCATTAGGAGGATTGCTGTTTTTAATTTTCGCCGCCGTCGCTGCTATTGGTAAATAGTTATTGGCTAATAGCTAATTGCTAATAGCTAATTGCTTTCAAAAGCCTTTTATTGAGAAGCCGATTCGCTATCATCTGAGGAAGATTCATTAGCAGAATTATCCGGTGGTGGCGTTTCCGCTTCTAGCTGTTTAATTCTCGCCTTAATTTGATCTTTATACTTAGCGGGCGCTAACTCAGTAGCAGCATTAAATAAAGATTTCGCTTCATCGGTTTTACCCTGCAATTGCAGCACAGCCGCCTTACCCCAAAGCGGGCGAAAATCATCTTTATTAGTTTTGATTGTATCGTCGTAGATAGCGATCGCTTCTTTATAGCGCTGCTGATCCGCATAAACGCTAGCCAACAGCAATTTTACAGAAGTTTCATCCACAGTCTTTGGCTGAATTTTATTCAGCTTGGGCGCAGTATCCAGGGTATCTTGCAACAAACCAATAGCAGCTTCTGGGCGTTTTTGTGCCATCAGCAAGGTTACAAGACCTTCCATCGCCTCCATATTGCCCGGTTTAGCCTCTAACATCGAACGATAAACCGCTGCTGCTCCTTCCAAATCTCCAGTATGCTGCTTAGTTTGGGCTAACAGAATCGAGTACTTATTTTCATTAGGATTGAGCTTAGCCAGTTTTTGCAGCGGTTCTATCGTATCCCGAAGGCTACCCGCACCGATGCGAGCCAGTTCTACCCTAGTATTGACCAGTTCTGTCAATGCGGTTCGATCTTCTGGTTGGCGTTGCAAAACCGCCTCGAAACCTTTAGCCTGGGTTTCCAGTTCTGTTTGCTTAGCTGCGGTGGTTGAGTCTACCACAGGCGTTGCTGCATTCTGTCCGGCGGGTTCCTGTTGCTGGAAAATACTACCAAACAAGGGAGATAGGGTTGACCTCCCCAGGAAAAATCCACCAACCGCGATGCAGACGAGGATCAACCCTGTAGTAATTCTCCGGCGTTGCTTGGCTTCGCCAAACCTTTTGCGATCGCTTTTTCGGGACACAGGACTACTTTGAACTCTCACGACATTCATTATCAATGCTAATCGCTAAAACAGAGCAGGTGTGTTCTTGTGCAGGTGAGATCTAGGAGATGGGGAGAATGTAGGTTCAAATTCCCCTGGAGATCCTGTTGCTCACCTGCACACCTGCCCACCTGCACGCTCTTATGGATTCTGCGTTTCTTTATCACCTGTAGTCTGATTTGTCAAGTTATTTTCAGGAGTTGTGGCGGGAGCGGGCGCAGCGGCGGGAGCGGGTGCAGCGGGTGCAGTTTGGGCGTCGCTGTTAGGAGCGGCGGGAGCGGGTGCAGCGGGTTGTGCTGGAGCGGGAGAAGCCTTGGGTGCGGAGGTGAGGATTTCGATTTGCTGGATTTGAGCCTGAACTTGCTCTTTGAAAGCTGCGGGGGCGATAACGGTGGCGCGGTTAAATAAAGGCTTAGCTTCTTCCTTTTTGCCTTGCAATTGCAGCACGATGCCTTTAGCGAGAAGGGGTCGATAGTCTTGCGGGTCGAGTTTGGTCGCATTATCGTAGATAGCGATCGCCAAATCGAAGCGTTGCTGTTGGGCGTAAATGCTGCCCAACTCTAACTGCAACAAGATATCTTTCGGATTGAGCCGGATCAGTCTTTCTAAAGGTTCTATCGTCTGCTGAATATCAGCCGCACCTAACTGCACCAGTTCTTTGCGCGTCTCGAACAGAGCCAGCAAAGCCGTCTGATTATCGGGTTCGGTCTGCAAAATCGCTTCGTAACCCCGCGCTTGACCTAAAAGCCTTTGTTTGAGTTCTTCTTGCCTAGCTTCCTGGGATACTTGCACGGGTTGGGTTGTAGAGGTTGGTGTCGGTGTTGTCGTTTCCTGGGCAGAAGTTTGCCCCGTCTCCACACTGCCCAACAGAGGAACGATCGAAGTCCACACAAAGGGGATGATGCCTAAAACCATTACCCCAGCAATTAACCAGCGACGCAGCTTTTCAGACACGGGATTACATTGAACGCCGATTCTATTATCGACTACCTTTGCACCGCACCCAAGGCGTGAAAACCGACAAAACTTTACGGATTAAAGCCGGATGTCGTTGCATAAATGACAATAGGCTGGCTGATATAGCCATCAGTCTGCTATCACTAACAGGAGTAACCTTTGGTAACAGGGGCTGTTTGCTAAAGCAATTTTCCGCCGCTTGAGCAAATGCCCTATCAAGTCCAAAGCGAATAGAGTAGTAGATACAGGGCAAAGCTTGGTGACTGGTATGGGCGATCGCAAAAATATCCCGGCTCGACAACCGGGCATTTTTAAGCCGCGCCTAAAACCTGCCAGTTTATCCAACAAGCAAAAAAAATGTGTCTCCGCTGCAAGGAGTGTTTATGAGTCCCCCTCCCAATAAAATCCCGCCATCTTCTGGAGCTAACAAAGCTCAAACCCCCGAACCCGTCGTTCGTAGACCCAAGGAGCCGCCAACTGCCCCAACGCCCGTAGCCAGCGCCCCCGAACCTGCCCCCGAACCTACCCCCGAACCTACCCCCGAAACTGCAACTGAAGCCACATCGCCCAGCTTGGAAGATAAGCAGCGGCATGGCCCGATTCCGCCGCCTTCGGAACCAATGCAGTATCGAGCCATTGGTTTAGTCCGGGGACAATACACCCCCAGTGACGAACAATTCACCCGCGGTAACCTAAACGTCAGCGATGGACAAGCGATCGATGCCGTGTTACTCGGTCGCGTCATGAGTTTGGTGAAGAATCACTTGGATTTAGCAACCGAACACCTGTGGGTAGTCTATCCCCGCACCCGACAACTAGACAATAATTTGCACATGCAAATTGTTGGGGTTTGGGAGCCAGAAAACCTGAACAAAGCTTCACAGCCCGCTGAGGAAACAACCCCAGAACCAACAGTTGAGGTTTCTGATGATGCCAAAATTGAAGATGGTTATTTTTCCATTCGCGGTGAGGTGATTTTTCAAGCTCAAGACAACGAACAGATTGTTGTCAAGATCAGGCAAACACCCAAAACCGATAAGGAAGAGGCCAAATATTTCAAGCTGACACTCAAAGGCGTTCTGGATAAGAAAGCGGTGGGTCACTTCTGGGACTTCCAGGTAAAGCGACAAGCGGAAGCTTTAGTGATTCAGCAGGCTGAAGACATCGGACTAATACGACCCAAAAAACCCTCCTCGCCGCGTCCAAAAAGACCGGGTGGCGGCGGCGGTCGATGGCCCAGGAAACCCGGACAAGGGCAAGGGCAAGGACAAGGACAAGGAAGGGGACGCTTCTCACCTCGTCCAACCAAATCGGCACCCCCAACGACGCAGGCGACGCAGGCGACCCCAGAAAAGCCCATCCCTCGTCCCGTCAAACGCCAGCAACCGGGCAACGGCGAAGCTAAAAAGTAGTACCATCCTCTAAAAGGGGCGAAGCATTGGCTGAAAACCAATATGCTTCGCCCTGGCAAATTGCCGACTATTTGAGGAGAGTCTAGTGGGACAGTACGAACGTTTGATATTGATGGCAGAGGATGAACTAACCCAGTACAGCACCGATGCCCGCAAAATTGAAAAACTCAGGCAAAAAATTGGTTTATCGGTCAGCGCTGCCGAACAAAAAAAGGTCAAAGAAACTTTATTGGCAGAAATGCCGAAAGATTGGTTAAGTCAGCTAGTAGAACAGCAGCGTCAAACTGTTTCGCTTCCCTTCTGGGGCATTGCCGGACTAGGCTTATTGTTTGGAATTGCCTTAAATCAGCCGCTAGACTTTATCGCTACTTTAGGCGGCGGATTTCTAGCCATCAAAATTCAACAGTGGGGCTGGAAGCTACAGGCAAAACGATTGGTTATCCAAACATTGGAAGACATTGAAGAACGAATTCGGAAGCAGTAAATTGCTAATTGCTAATTGCTCATTCAGGACTTATATGATGTCCGCTAGCAACGGTAGTGTATAATTGGGAGCATGTCAGTTTTGCAAATCTACGCCGACACCCAGCAAGGGTGCGGCTACAAAAACAGAGCAACGCCTTCGTGGGCTAAAGCTTTTAAAGCCTGCGAAGGCAGGCAAAGTCTCGTGTAGCGACACCCTTGAGGGTGTCCGCTACTCTCGTTGACATGCTCCCTGTATAATTTTTGATGCTGTAGG
>DNGJ01000553.1:11932-29290 GCA_003486305.1 Cyanobacteria bacterium UBA11371 | reverse complement strand
TTTTACCAGCCATGCTGGAAAATAACGAGAAATTTTTAAACCCGCCCCGGACGTGCAGCACGCGAACGGACATGATATTACGCCAAGTATCTAAATTTAGGGTGCGATCTTAAGACTGAAGTAATGCGATCGCACCTACAGCCATGATTCAAGCAATTGATTTTTCTGAAATCAGGAGACAGTTCAATTTCGCCACAGTGCAAAAACCCAGTAATATGATGTCCGCCCAATTGCCCATAATAAAAAGACATCACTCTGTTGTTGCGTAGGGACACGGCATCAGAGATATCTCGGATAAACATTGGACGTTACTCTTGCCGTGTCCCGGCGTCTTTTTATGGGTAATCAACCGGGCATGATATAATACCAAGTAGCCAAAAATAGCATTGTTATGGTTCATTTTCCTCTTGTTTCTCTGGTTCCCTTTCCTGCTTTTTTTCTTTTTTCCACAACCTTGGTGCCAATAGTATGTGAGCAAATTTGGTGTAATTTTCAGGTTCCCCAATAAAAGACTGGGGATTATTATTCTTAAATTTATTAAGATCGTCACGCCTGATTTCATCCCACTGACGCCACAGAGCTGAGGTGTCACAATTGTGAAGGTTTACTAGAGCAAGAGGGCCTAACCAATCGCATCCTCTTTTTATTAGACCGTCTAGGTCGTCAACTCGCCACAGCCGGGGGATATTATCTTTAGAAACGACGACAATCTTGCTGCCGTCAGGGCTTAACGCCATTGCATAGCCTTCATATTCAGCTATTTGTTGTCCTTTTGAATCCCATATTTTAACTTTGCCGTTCTCTGTCAGGCCAGCAATCCGTTGACCATCAGCACTGATCTGGATTGGCTCATAATACGTCTTGTCTACAGAATCTCTATAAAAAAAGGGCCTATTTCCAAGACCTTCTAGAGTGGCAAGCAACTTGCCCTGCAAATCCCATAAAAGCGATCGCTCTATTCCGCTAGTGATAAAGCGATCGCTACTAGATCTAAATACAGAATCGCTCAAGTCTACAGGGTACGTTCCTGTCTTTGAATTAAACCATTCCTGTTTTAGAGTTGCTAGCCGATTGCCCTTGAGATCCCAAATTTGAACTTTTCCAGGGACTCTCTTATAGATACGTTCGACTTCTGAGGTGATATTGAAGAATGGCTGATTCGATTGTGAAACCCCCATCGAACCAAATGTAACCGCGATCGCGCGATCGCCATCACGGGTAAAGTAAATCCGATCGACCCTATCGGGATGAGCTTTAAATTCCCCTAACTGCTTGCCCTGAAAATTGAAAAAACGAACCATACCTTTTTCAGCAGGCACAGCGATATAGTCACCCTTGGGACTGAACTGTATTCTCGAAAAGTCTCCCGGATTTTTTGACAGCTCTCCGATCTGATTGCCTTGTAGATCCCAAACCCGAACCGTTTTGTTGTCCGTTCCCAAAGTCATGGCGTACTTTCCATCGGGGCTGATCGGACTGACCGGAGATCCCGATCCCCCCCAATCCCACTTTCCTGGCAATACTGCCACCTGATTGCCCTTTAAGTCCCACACTCGCACAGTTTGGTCTGGTTCAGCAGTCAGAACGCGATCGCCCTTGGGAGTAAACATTACCCTCTTTTTAATCGTTATTTTCGTGGCTATCCTTTCCTGCCCTTTAAGGGATGTCATGTTGCCCTGAAGATCCCACAGACGGACAGTGCCGTTATATTCTTGCGTAGCGATGCGATCGCCTCTAGGACTAAAATGCACCGCCCCAATTGTCCCCTGATGTCCTGAGAAGGTAGCGAGTTTGTTCTGCAAGTGCAATATATTTGTAGTATATTTGGTTCCAGCAAATCCATTAAATGTAGTTTCGACGGAAATGCGTTTACCATCGGGGCTAAACCGGATTAAACCCCCGCCAGATCTTTCAAACACTGCTAGCTGTTGACCCTGAAGATTCCACAAGCGGATAATGGCTTGTCCATAAGGGCGATCCGCTCCAGCTGTAGCGATGCGACTACCATCAGGGCTAAACTGCAAGTCAAACATTCTCTCTCGATGAGCTTTGAAAGTTAGCATTTTTTTGCTCTGGAGGTTCCGCAAACTAACAGTGCCATCCTCTCCGCTTATGGCGATGTAGTTTCCATTGGGGCTAAACTGCACTGTGCTGACACGCTTCTCAAGAGCTTTGAAGCTTAGCAGTTGCTTGCCCTGAAGATTCCACAGGCTAACGATGCCATCACTTCCGCCAGTGGTGGCAAAATATTTACTCGTGGGACTAAACTGCACTGCTGTCAAATACTCCGGATGCGCTTTAAAGGTTAGCCGTTTCTTGTTTTGCAGTTTCCACAAGTTAACAGCGCCATCCCGTACAGCTTCGGCAAGATACTTGCCATCAGGACTAAAGTGCGCTGGCAAACCAGCCCCCTGATGCTCTCTGAAGGTTGACCATAACTTGCCCTGGAGATCCCATAGCTGTACAGTCTGCCCGAAGGGCATGGGCTTGTGTACATAAAACAGAAGATGCTTGCTATCGGGGCTAAATCGCAAGGGGTGCCACTGCTCTCCAAGTACTGCCAACTGCTTTCCTTGGAGGTTCCATAGCCGCGCAGTAAATTCACCCGATGATTCAGACGCATTCGGCTCAGAGCAAGGCCCACGGTTGTTTTCAAGCGTGACAATGCGTTTGCTATCGGGGCTAATCCGAACATCGATCGCAGAGCCATGTCCTTGGAAGACGGTTAGTTGATTCCCCTGGAAATCCCACAGACGAGCGGTGCAGTCTTTTCCACCCGTGACAATATACTTCCCATCAGGACTGATCTGCGCGGCTTCGATTCTCCCCTGATGTCCTTGAAGCCTCACTAGCTGATTGCGCTGCAAATCCCTCACGATCGCAATATTTCCTCCAACATTAAGGTAAAGGATGCGATCGCCTTGAGGAGTGAATTCCACGACTGCATTGATGGGCTGCTGTTGAATGTTGTCCATAATAGTTTGCAGCGCTAAAATCGGCTCGCTCGTCGGATATTTTGACCCCTTGGGAGTTAACTTCTTTAACTCAGAGGCAGTGTTTATCGCTAACGCCAAAGCTTCTGTTGGCTGAGAGGCAAACTGTTCTTTTGCCAAGCGAGCTTGAGTAACTAACTGAGCAATCAAAGTTTCTTGTCGCTGTTGTTCGGCACGTTGCCACTGCAACCCCGCAACACCCGCCAACATCAAAGCGCCTACCAAACCGAAGCTCAAGCCAAAAATCAAACGCTGTCGCTTTTGAATTCGCGCTTTTGCACTCTGCTCAATAAAACTTTGCTCAGTTGCGCTCACTTCCAACCGACGCGACACCAACCACGCTTGTGCCTCTGCCAAAGGCGCACCGCGCAACAGTGCCCCATCATCCCGCTTGCTAGCTTCCCATTGCCGCAGCGCCGCCCGCAACCGTTCTTGCCAAGTCCGGAAAGCGCGGTCAAGTTCAATCCACAAGCGCAGGTTCTCCCATCCCCGAATCAGCGCTTCGTGTACCAACTCAACCGTTTCTTCTCCGGTATTTTCATCGCTGTTAGTAACCACCAGGCGGAGGTTCGCCAAGCGCGTCACCAAGTCCCAGTTTTCTTCACCCACTTCCATCCGGGTGGCGAGGCGACGAGTGTCTTCTGTCCCCTCGCCTGGACGCACCAATTGACTAAAAATCCGCCGCGCCCGTTCTTTTTCTTCCTGATTGAGTTGGTCGTGCGCTTCGTCAGCATACCGGGCTAAGGCTGCTTCTACCCCGCCTATTTCATCGTAAGCTGCATGGGTGAGCTGGCAATTTTGCTGTTTCGCCCACAACTGAGTCAGGGCAAATTCCAGTAACGGCAAGTCACCCGGTTCTGCACTAACAGCATTCAGAATGCGTTCTGTCAAGCCTGATTCTAAAGTTACATCGAGCAACGCGGCTGGCTTTTCAATCGCAGCTTGCAGTTCCTCATCAGTCATCGGGCCGAGTTTGAGGTCGGCATACTGCAACGCATCGGCAAAGGGACGATAAGAGAGAACCTGTCCTAAAAAGTCAGCCCGCAAAGTCATCACAAAACAGAAATTCTCTGCGTGTTTAACGGTTTCGAGTACTCTATCTAAAAATATCTGCCGTTCTTCTCCATCCCGGCAGAGAGCGTACAATTCCTCAAACTGATCCGCGACTAATAATAAGCGATCGCCAGGGTTTTCTAATCCTAAATTATCGACAACATCGCGCAAACTAGAAATTTCTTGGCGAAAATCCGCCGCCAATTTCCTAATTTCCCGCAGTCGGTCGGTTTTACTCATCTGCGGTTCTAATTGGGGAATCAGCGCCGTGGCTAAAGCGTGCAGGGGTCGGTTACTCGGACGAAAAGTAATTATTCGCCAATTTCCCTGCTTTTGCAAATGGGGGATAAGTCCGGCAAAAACCACCGAAGACTTGCCGCTACCAGAAGGCCCAATAACCGCTAGCAACGGCTGTTTTAACACAGCTTCTACCAACAGTTCTACAAAAGCCTCCCGTCCAAAAAAGAAGGGCGAATCCGCTTCTTTAAAAGCAAATAAACCCCGATACGGCATTAAATCCGGCTTCGGTCTGCGGCCTAAATCTTGCCACATTGGCGGCAGAGATGCCGGATTTTGGCAGATGACTGGTAACCAGGTAGCACAAGGAAATTTATCTTCTATGCCTTGCAATTTTTCCCGCGCTTCCCGCACTGCAAGATAAAGCGATTTTCCCCCAGAATATGCGGTCAAAAAATAGTGAAAAAATTCTTGCGCCACTACATCTGGCACGGGTTCCCGCATCACAATCATTTGGGAAAGGTGTAAGTTTTCCAGTTGATGGGCTAAACCTAAACCATCGCAGGAATTGAAAATTGCCAGCCTCAAACCCTGGTTGATGGCTGTTTTTAATCCATACTCTAATTCATCCGGGGTTAAACTATCGGTTTGATTGATATAAATCCGACCTGTTTCACCGCTGGGATGGCTCGCACTATGTCCGGCAAAAAAAAGAATATCCCACGCTTGGTTCCAAAGCTGTTCGTTTAACTCTTTTCGTTGCGGTTCTACCAGAAAGGTGGTTTCTGCATCGGGTAATTGTTCCAGTCTTACCCGATCTTGGGTAACATCAATTCCCGTACTATTGCCCAGAATTGCTAAAATTTTGACTTTCTCTCTGTAGGTGGCTATCTTAGCTTTTGCCGGACGTTCGTACTCTGGAGCGCTTAAGGAAAGTTCGGCTTTGGGATACCGCTTAAAAAAATCCCATAAATGCCAGGGAAGCCGCCGCAGTTGATTATTTTCCGTTTGAATAATCAGCCGAATTTCGTCGGAAGGGATTAATTTTTCCAGTAGCTTCTCCCGAATTGGACGAAATGGATCTGAATTGAGCCATTGATGGAAAAGTTGGTAAAACTGCTGCGCTTCTTGGTGGAAGTTTTCGCTTAATTCCGTAATATAAATATTGGTAACTTGCCCTGCTTTGGGTTTAATTCGCCAATACGAACCCAGGCGGCGATAGGCTAACTGCCAAGATTCGTAATAGGCAGGTAACTTGAGATTTGGGGGTAAAAAAGCTTGGGTTTCTGCTGAGGGGCGCTCTTTCTCCTCCCCAATTTCCAGCTTCACCCAAAAACCCCGCTCAAATTCTCCTTCTAACTGCAAAACAACTAATTTGCTCATATTCCTACCTTCCGAATTTTCATTTAATCAGATTGCAAAATTCTCCGTAACGCTAACATCAGCTAGCGCCACTTTCACGCTAAAACATTCCCCCAATTCGCCGCTAAATTGTAATTGAATGTAATTATCGCTGCTTCTAGCTTGGGCATCCAAAATTTTAATCCCCGCTGCATCCAGTACAATGAGTTCTAGATGGGGTGGCAGATAGGTTAAATCTCCCGTTGGATGCACCTGCACGAGGATGTCTGTTTCCCCTGCCGATGTTGGCGTAATGGCAACAACTAAGGCTACAGGGTAACTATCGAGTTGCATTCCTAAATTAATCAACTTGCCGCGTCTTACACTTGCTTCTGGATGAGTTTTTGCCGCTGAATCTGCATTTCTAAAACTCCAAGCAAAATTGGCTTTCTCTTTTCCTAAAATTGCTTCTACAGTCTGCCAGCCTGCGTCAAAACTATTTTCTAACCATTGACTCAATTTGACAGGTGCCGATAATTCTTTGGGGAAATTGACAACAGATTTTATTTGATAAATATGCTCGATCAAAGCATCTAAGGGTTGCAAATTTGAAATTGGTATTGGCTCTAGTGAATTAACTGCCGGGGCATATCCTAATAGCTCGACTTCTGAAAGATTCTCGCTAAACTGTACGCCCACATAACCAAGACGATTTTCCGTCACCTCTGGAGGTAAATCCAAAACAGTTTTACCCGGCAAAACCGGACGACACTCTAAACGACCAATATCTGGTAAAGCGATATCTGCAACATCAAATACAGCCCTTTTTCCAGGATGCCAACTGTCACTTTTACCGAGACTTGTCTCAATTTGCAGCCATTTTAAATAACTGCGGACGGCATAGACTGCTAGAGTATTGAGGTAAACCTGTTTTCCTTTCTGCGCGGTGGCTTGTTGTGCGGCGAATTGTGCCGCTAGGCGATGGGCTTCCCCACCTAAATAAACTTTTAACAGATCCTTTGTGTTGTTCATAGCTCAATGTCGCGTTCATATCCTAAACTGAGAGCAATTTCTTGGAGCAACGGTAAACAATTTCTTTTCCAGTGCGCTACTAGAGTTTGGTAGTTAACCTTTAACTCTCTGGCAAGGTCAACCAATTTATCTGGAGGTTCTTTCAATCGTAACCTTTGGGTTAATAAAAGGCAGTTACATTGAGTGTTGGATTTGAGATGGCAATTTTTTAGTTTCCCATCTGGATCTGATTCAATATATTTTTCTAGTTGTAACCCAATTCGTTGTTGTTCCTGCCTTTGCAGTTGTTCGATATATCCATCAATTCCACTAAGTAGAGGGGTAAAAAATCCGGTTTCCGACAGTTGCTCCAAATAAGTTTGACCGGCTTCTTCACCCCCAATGGGTTCGTCAAAACTGCGGTATTTTCGGTTATCTGGTGCGTACAAATCTTGAATTCTCCAGTAGAGATAACCGTTAATCCACTTGACCAAGCTGACTTGCAATGAGGGGGGACGCGGTTTGAAGTTTTGAAGATTTTGACTGAGCCACTCCCAGGTTCGATTCAAAGCATCTAAATAGTCTGGGTGAGAAGATTTGGTTAATCCTGGCAGATGTTGAATCTGAACTAACAGCCGGTTCAATGCTTTTTGTCTTTCCAGACTCTGGGAGGGATGCTGACAAACTTCGGCAATGAGTTTTCTAAGTTCTTCCTCCATAACCTTCTCTTTTTTGAACAGAGAGTTATTGACTCAATTTTACGATTCTATTTCTCAATGATTTGTGAAATTTATGTAAGGGCTATAGCTCCGGCACTACCCCTACAGGTTTTCACAATTCTGATAGAAATGCTAGCTCTTACAATTCTCAAGTCTTGCTGAGAGAGAAGGGATACCCCCCGACAATCAAAATACCGCCAAACATCGCAAAGACTACCCCTCCCTCACCTCTCCTGCTGCGATCTAAACTTTGCACAATGGGTACAACTGGAAGATGTCCTTCGGGAGCATTGAGGTTAAAGGTGAGTTCGTCATAGGCTTTCCACAAGTTTTTCTCTTTCTCGTACCAGCCTACGCGATCGCTAAACTGTTTAAATATTTCATAATCATAAGCTCCTGCCTTACCCCCAACGCTTTCCCAAATGCGCTTTTGTGCCGAAAAACCAAAGCGCCCGTTGCTGTATTTTGTCCACAATTGGTCAAGGGTACGGAAGTCTTCGCAGGAAATTTTTTCCAGATCTTCTTTTTGCAGCCAGATTCCTTCTGATTTTCCAGCCGCCTGAAGCATCACCATTGCTGTTTCTACATCCGCATCTTGCCACTTTCCAGCAGCAAGGAGGTCGCGCAGTTTAGTATAATCAACATTCACTGCTGAACTCGGTTGACTTTGTTCTTGTTTCATTAGCGGTTTACCTTCTTGTTTAAGTTGTAGCCGAAATGTGGGATAGCGATCGCTCGTACCAGAAATGCCATTAACTGGTATCAACATCGCTCCGATGCTCAATCCCATGCAAACACCTGTTACAGCCAGAAGTAAGGAATTTCTCACTTAATATTTCCTCCCTACAAACTTAAGGTTTACTAGGAAGCCTCTATATGTTTCTCAGGCTCTATGTGAAAATTTATGCAAAACTAATCTAGGACTAATATCATGTCCTTAAGATTATCCATAATTACAAGCCGGGACACGGCAAGATCAACGTCCAATGTTTATCCGAGATACCTCTGATGCCGTGCCCCTACGCGATCGCTCTGTGAGGTTTTTTTATTATGGGCAATTGGGCGGATATCATATGACGCCGCAACTCCATATATAGCGGTGGCGATGCGGTACACCGCTCACGACACACTATTTTGAAGCTTGGCTCGGCCTTGAGTATCTTTACTGAAGAATTTGCGAATTTTGAGAATTAAACTATTAGCCATTAGCCATTAGCAATTAGCTATTCTAAAGCAATAGTTGCACCCCAGCGGTCTTGGGGTAAAAAAGCCCGATCCATTGGAATGGAAGCAACTCGTTCGGTAAGGGTAAATTTCCCTTCTTCGATCCATTGTTTTAATTCTAATGCCACTTGCCGAGATAGATAAATACTAGCAAGGGGAGCAACCCTCACCGATTTACCTTCAATCGTCATCTTACCGGATTTTAATTGAGCGTAACTAACTAATCCAAAGGTGGGACGGACGCGGCGGGGAATGGAAAAATCTACTACTGGTGCGACTAAATCTTTATCTTGCACGGCACATTTGGCGACTACTTCTTCGTGTAAAACTGGGATGGGAATGCCGACACCCAGCATGATTGAAGCGCCATAATTTTTAAAGTAACAACCCCGTACCCAGCGCCTATCCATTTGTTTGGCATCGCCAATTAACGCTAAAGTAGCAGCAGGGCCGATGGGGGTGCGATTGGGTAGACGTTTTTGTAAGGGGAAGTGCTGGGTGCCTTCCCAAGCGACGTAACCTATACCGCCGCCTAGAAAAATGCGGGTGCCGATGCCGATAATTTCTAAATCTGGGTCGTTGAGTAAGGGAGCGATCGCACCCGGATTAGAATATACTACATTTCCCAGCCGCGGTTGTAGCGTACCCAGATAGGTGAACAGCGTGCGATCGCCTCCGTTCACCCCCACTATAAAATTCTGATACAGGTTGCGCGGATTATATAAATAAAACTGGTTAATCGTATCGCGAGTAATCGTAGTTTCAAATGTCGCTCTGGGGTAGCAGTCCGTCGCCTGTCCGATCGCTCGCAATTGCACGGCTTTACCCGCAATTAAATCTTCGATTACATGACCGCCGCCTCGTTCTTTAGATTCTTCCCCATCGCTTACCTCACCCGTGCTAGGATAATCTACGCCTTGGGCGGCTCCCAAAAACAAATCCACCGCACCAAACCCAGAATAAGCTAACACCCCATCTATCCAACAAGAGCGAATTTTAATCGGCGGATCGGTATGCCCCAAATTAATAATCGCTCCCGTTGATTCCATCGGCTCAAACGTGCCCGTGGTAATGACATCTACTTGCTTAGCGGCCTCAGAAATGCCAATTTCTGCCACGCGCGCTTTTAATTCTTCGACTGTCCAAACTACCGCATTTTTTTGGTTAATTTTGTCGTTAATTTCAGCAATAGTACGCATATGGTAATTGGTAATTGGTAATTGCCAGAAAAGCTAATTGCTAATTGCAAGAAAAGCTAATTGCTAATCAATCTTTGTTAACTGTTAGCTGGCGAAAACGGCTTTTTACTATTAACCATTAACCATTAACCATTAACCATTAGCCATTAGCCATTAGCCATTACCAGGCTCGTCACTTGAAGAGTCTGGGGTTTTTGGGCTTTTATGGGGCAAGATGGGAGCGTTTTGATCTGCTTGGGCGACTTTTTGGGATTCGGCTTCGCCCGCTGCGTTAAACTCGGCTTCGCGATCGCTATGCCACAGATCCAGCACATCTTTAATCAATACTTCTGAGAACCAAACTTTAAGAACGACTGTCAGAGGCAGCGCCAAAATTAAACCCAAAAATCCAAAAAATGTCGCAAAAAATACTTGGGACATTAACGTGATCGCCGGTAACAATGCTACCTGTTGCGCCATCACGTAAGGGGTCAAAAAGTTACTTTCAAACTGCTGAATAACAATATAGAGAATTAAGACCGCAACCGATTTCCACCACACCCCATCTAACAGAGCGATCGTCATCGGTAACACGACGCTCAAAGTGGGGCCAATATTGGGAATCAAGTTGAGCAATCCTGCTAGAATACCCTGAGCCAACGCCAACCTTACCCGTAAAATCGACAACCCAATCAGCGACAGCATCGCCACCACGCTCATGCTAATCAACGCGCCGATTATCCACCTACCAAGCGCTACCTCGCATTCATCTAAAATTCCTTCTACCCGCCGTCGATAAAAAGAGGGAAACAGTCTGACAAATACTTTGCGGTAAGCTCTCGGCTGGGCTAACATCATCAGCGTTAAAACCAGCACCAGCAGAAAGCTCAAAAGCCCTCCTAGCGTGTTCGAGACAAACGCACCCGCACCGCCCAATAGCTGAGTCAGGAAAGGCTGCAATTGTTGCTGGAGTTGTTGGCTTAAAGTATTTCCCCCACCAGGTTTTTGAGGCACCAGATAGGGAGCCAACTGGCTGGGAATGTTTGATTGTACCTGCTCTATCCAAGGCGTCAACTGATCGATAGCGGTGGGGAATAGCTCTGCTAATTGTCGAAACTCGGTGGCAAATGGCGGTACGATCAGCCAGAAGAAGCCGGTCAGGACGGTTAGTAAAATCCCAACCGAAAGCGTTACAGCCCATCCCCGCGCTAACCCTGACTGTTGCAGGCGTCTTGCTAGTCGGTTTAACGCGGTTGCCAAAACGACTGCGGCAAATACCAGCAACAGCACTTCCCGGATTTGCCACAAAATATACAAACATATCGCTAGGACTAATAGGCCGATGAATTGACCTAGATTCACGGTGCAAAACTCCCTGTTTGGCTAACTAGAGGGGAGATGCTTATTATAAAGGCGATTGGGGATCGCGGTGTATCTATGTTTTACAGTTTTGCTGCAACCGCAGGCGATTGGGAAAAGTAAGAAAACTATGAGATTATAACGCAAAGATAACTTTAATGACCTCTTCGTTACTCATCGGCACATGCAATTTATATTTTTTATCAAAAAGATCCGGCGGTCTTTGCAGGTTGAAAATATCGATCGCATTCTTTTAATAATTGCAATAATTATTGCGTTCAGTTCCATAAGTCTTTCTTTACTCGAACCGGATTTATCGTTATTCGATGCTTTCTGGTGGAGTATTGTTACCTTAACGACTGTTGGCTATGGTGATATTGCACCCGTCACCGCTGGGGGTCGCTTGATTGCTATGGTTGAAATGATTTTTGGGGTTGGTATTTTAGCGACATTCAGTGCTACAATCGCTAGTATTCTAGTAAATCAAAAGATTAGGCAAGAACTTGGTATGAGTTCTTATAAGTTTGAAAATCATATAATTTTGTGTCAATGGAACTTGCGATCGCAATTCATTCTCAAGGAGTTGCGCCTCGACTCTCAAACTCAAGAAAAACCCATAGTTTTAATTGCCAATATAGAAAGAAAGCCCGTCGAAGACGAAAATTTATTCTTTATTAAAGGTGAGGTTTCCGATGAAACCCTAAATCGGGCAAACTTGATTACAGCTAAGACCGTAATAATTTTGGGCGATGATAGTTTAGACTACACAACTCGCGATGCTAAAGTTGTTCTATCTACCCTCACAGTCGAGAGCATCAATCCCAATGCTTATACAATTGTGGAACTGGTAGATCCAGCCTATGTCCAAACTTGTAAGCGGGCTAAAGCTGACCAAATCATCGTCAGTAGCGAGTTAAGTAGTATGCTTTTAGCTCAAGAAGCTCTCAATCACGGCATTACTCAAGTCGTTGCCGATATCTTGAGTTTTCAAGATGGCAATCAGTTGTATAAAATTCCCATTCCTCAGTCTAAGATTGGACATTCCTTTATTGATGTCTTTATCTCTATGAAGCAAAAATATCAAAGTACTGTAGTAGCGCTGCAAAAAGGTAGTGAGGGCGAAGTTATCTCTAACCCGCCAAGCGACTATCAGTTGGAAAATAATGACTATTTAATTGTCATTGCTAGCAGCAAACCGCGAATTTAAATATCGAGATCGTATGCTAATTGCTAATAGCTAATTGCCAGATTGTTTTTCTATTAGCGATTAGCGATTAGCCATTAGCTATTGGTTTTGCTGTGGTGATGATAGCGATCGCCACCACAATGCGATCGCTAAAATCAAAGAAGGCAGAAAAACGAATATCAGCGCGTTGATTGACGTTGCACCTACTGGCAAAGCAGGACCTGCATACTTAATTAAAACCGATAATCCGGCTGAAATGACCAGTACCTTAAGAATGAATTTAGTTTGATTGTGCATTGGTAATTGGTTAAGAGGAAAGATGACTTGATTGTAGATCTACGGGTGTGGTTTTCCAATCTCTTACACTGGGAGCTAGGGTGATTAAATCTTCCATGTTGCGCCGCATGTTGGCACAGATTGTATCTAAAGGCAAATCATTAGCATCGTGACCGAAGGGATTTTCTATTTCCAGACCGATGGCTTCAATTCCCAGTAATGTAAAACTAATTAAAACAACAATTGGCCCGGTAAACCAACTGGTTTCCTTGACAATTTGAAACGGCAAGGAAAAACAATAAATCAGTAATAGTTGTTTGAGGTGAATTGCATAGGCTAGGGGCATTGGTGTTTTGAGAATCCGTTCGCAGCCTCCTAAACAATCTACCAAATTGTTGAGCAATTCCTGCATCGAAGTTAGCTGATAGATATTGAGGCGATTTCTTTCGTATTGTTGCTGCATGTAATCCCCGATCCAGAAGGCAATTTCTAGGGGGGGATTGTTCATAGTTTTGAGTTTAGAAAAACGTTCCGGTGATAGCAATTCTTCTAACTCGCTGTTGACTGGCTCTGCTCTTAAATGTAACTTTGTAGCTACAGCAAAAGCAACGATCGATCGCAAGGCTGCTACTTTATTTTCTCGGTCTTTTGGTTCCCGTTCATCGACGGATACCCATATCTGACGAGCTAAGTTGCGAATATTGTTATTGATAATTCCCCAAAATTTACGGCCTTCCCAGAATCTTTCATAAGCTGTATTCGTTCTAAAAACCAATAATAAACCCAAGACTACATTAGGAAGAATAGTCCCCAAAAACGGCAATGAAACTGAAAATCCGTAACCATATAAGCAGGATATAAAAACGCCAAATAACCCGCAGACCAAGGCGCGTGGAAGCACTGAGGGAATCACCGAACCTTGCCATCGTAAAGCGCTTTTAAACCATTGCATTTTTTCCCCATTCATGCAACCTTAACCTCTCTTCTGACTCAACACCGCAAGTTTTTCAACAGCTTAATACATACAGCATAATAACGCAAGTTGCTAATTGCTAATGGCTAATGGCTAATGGCAACAACAATTTTATATTAATGGACTGACCAAAATGGCAATTAGCTATTAACTATTAGCCATTAGCAACACCTAATTTTATAAATAGCAACTTGCTTTAATTTGTCCTGGGGTGGCTAAGCCGATAAGTTGCGATCGCTTCGGGGCTACCTAGTAGAATCCCCTGATTCTAGTTGTTTGATTTTTAACCGCAGATCTAAGTCATCGCTGCCCACAATCGTTTCTAAATTAGCAAGGCGTTGCTCTATCTGCTGCAATTGACTTGGTGCTAATTCAGTTTGGGATTTTTTGTCCCCAGATCGCCAAACGACAGCCGTACCAACAGCTGCCCCCGCCACCACTCCCAGCGGTATAATTGGGCCGCTATTTGTCACGGCTGTCAGCGGAATACAAATCCCCAACATTCCCGTCGCACATCCCCAAATCCTTGTGGTAACTTTAAGTCGGATATCTTTTTCTTTCTGTAACTTTTTTGCCATCGCTGCCTCCTCGTCGCCAAAACGGATGGCTATCAACCTTTAGATATAGTCCTCAAGATATATTTTGACACTTCAACATCTAGGTAAACTTCACGCTATTGGATGAGGTTTAGTTGCGATGCCAGCGCGTACCTTGAGGGGTATCAATTAAGGCGATACCTTGGGCTTGAAGTTCGTTGCGGATGCGATCGCTTAGAGCAAAGTTCTTCGCTTTTCTCGCATCTTGTCGTTGTTGAATCAACGCTTCAATTTCCCCATCGCTAATACCACCAGTTTCCTCAATTGTTTCGGCTTCTGGTTGCACTTGCAATCCCAAAACAGCTGCGAGACTAACGAGAGTGCGCCACTGTTGTTCTAATTCCTCTGGCGGTGTTTCCGTCTTCCCTTGGTGTATCAAAATATTGGCTTCGCGACGCAGTTCTTTGGCTAACTCGAACAAAACTGCTAAACCACCGGGGGTATTAATATCATCGTCCATCGCTTCTTGGAAACGATTGGTGTGGGAATTTTGGATTGAGGAATTTTCTCCTGATTCCAGCTTCCAGCCGAGTTTATTACCATATTCATAGCCAAAAAGCAAGCCTTCTTTAAGGGTTTCCCAGCTGTTTTTGGCGCTAGCGATCGCATCCGGCGTAAAATCAATTGGTTTGCGGTAATGGGCTTGCAGAACGAACAAGCGCAACGCCATCGGTGCGAGTCCGTTTGGTGCATCGAGAAATTGGCGAATTGTGGTGAAATTGCCGACAGATTTCGCCATTTTCTCGCCATCGACGTTGATAAAGCCGTTATGCATCCAATAACTCGCTAAAGGTTTACCAGTCGCTGCTTCTGATTGGGCGATTTCATTTTCGTGGTGGGGAAACTGCAAATCTTCACCGCCGCAGTGGATGTCTATGGTGTCGCCCAAGCGATCGCGCACCATCGCCGAACATTCGATGTGCCACCCCGGACGACCTTTACCCCAAGGCGATTCCCACGCCGGTTCCCCCTCTTTCGCCGCCTTCCACAAGGCAAAATCAAACGGGTCTTGTTTCTTTGGTGCTTCAGTATCTTCTGTATCAACTCTACCGCTTGCCCCTGCCTGCAAATCGTCTAACCGCTTGCCAGACAGCTTCCCATACTCAGGAAATTGTCGCACCGTGTAATAAACATCACCTGCCGATGGATAAGCATAACCTTTATGTTCCAACTCGTGAATCAGGCGCTTAATGCCATCTAGCGAGTGAGTGGCGCGGGGATATTCATCGGCTCTCATGACATTTAGCCGATCCATATCGGTAAAATATTCTGCGATAAAACGTTCCGCGACGGCTTCCATTGTCGAGTTGGTTTCCCTGGCGCGGTTGAGAATTTTATCGTCAATATCGGTAAAATTTTGGACGTAGCGGACATCGTAGCCCCGCCACTGCAAATACCGGCGCACCGTATCCCAGACGATGTAAGCGCGAGCGTGACCCAAATGGCAATAGTCATACACCGTCACGCCGCAGCAGTACATTTTTACTTTGCCCGATTCGATAGTTTCAAACGGTTCTTTGCGACGAGTGAGGGTATTGTAGAGCGTTAGGGCCATTCTGAGAAGTTAAAAAATAGAGTGCTTCTGTTTAATTATTGTACCTTTGTCCCGCTTTGATAGTGGATTGCTTTTCGTGTGAGGGAAAGCCAAAAGACGAAGGAATGCGCGAGCGGCGATCAAGTGGGGTGTGAATACGAAAGTGATGGACTCGTGAGGGAAAGCCTTTTGGCGCGAAGGTTTGTGTAGCATGTTGGGGCGCGACGCCTTTTTGAGGCTCTTTTCGTGAGAGAAAGCCTTTTGGCGCAGCGGTGTGCAGGCACCCTTAAGGGTGCCTGCACACCGCTGCGCCGCTGTTGGTGTACCTCATCCGAGTGCAATCCGCTATATCATGCGATCGCGCGTTTACCCTGGCTGGCTTTTCTCTCTAACGGAAGCTTCTACAATCAACCTATTACGCTAAATTAGAAAGATCTACCTCAATACTCATTCTCTAACGTTGTTGGACAATTGGGCTATGCAAAACGTTGTTACCTCCGACTCATCCCAGACAATGGACGCCCCAAAACAAGGGATGCCGGTTACAATTATTACCGGCTTTCTCGGTAGCGGCAAGACGACTCTGCTCAACCATATCCTGAAGAATCAGGAAGGTTTGAAGACCGCTGTTTTGGTGAATGAGTTCGGCGAAGTTGGTATCGACAACGAGCTAATCGTAACGACCGGCGATGATATGGTGGAGCTAAGTAACGGTTGTATTTGCTGCACCATTAATAACGACCTGGTGAATGCAGTTTACAAAGTTTTAGAACGCGAAGATAAAGTAGACTATCTGGTAGTAGAAACGACAGGAGTTGCCGATCCGCTGCCGGTAGCGCTGACATTTTTGGGAACCGAACTGCGAGATATGACTCGCTTGGATTCGATTATCACTGTAGTAGATGCGGAGAATTTCAGCCTAGATTTATTTAATTCTCAAGCAGCTTACAGTCAGATCGCTTACGGCGATATTATTTTGCTCAATAAAGCCGATTTGGTGGATGAAGCGGATCTCGATAGATTGGAAATTCGGA
This sequence comes from Cyanobacteria bacterium UBA11371, assembly GCA_003486305.1. Lineage (GTDB taxonomy): Bacteria > Cyanobacteriota > Cyanobacteriia > Cyanobacteriales > Aerosakkonemataceae > Microseira. The sequence goes on along the minus strand of DNGJ01000553.1, from coordinate 12,576 downwards.
TTCGCGATATCAAACAAGGAGCTAGAATTTTAAGGACTACGCGATCGCAAGTACCGCTTCCTTTAATTCTCAGCGTCGGTTTATTCGAGTCGGATAAATATTTCGACACCGAAGAACACGAACACGAACACCACGACCACGACCACGACCACGCCCACGCACACGACCATTCCGAGTGCGACCATGACCACGGTCATTGCGCCCACGACCACGACCACGACCACGAACATCACCACCATCACCATCATTCGGATCACTTGGAAAATGATGGATTTACTTCCATATCTTTCCAAAGCGATAAACCGCTTTCGATCAGAAAATTCCAGTATTTCTTAGATAATCAACTACCAGAAAATGTCTTCCGCGCCAAAGGCATTATGTGGTTTGATGAAAGTCCCAAGCGGCATATTTTCCACTTGTGCGGCAAGCGGTTTACCCTGGAAGACGAAGAATGGCTTGGTGAGCCGAAAAACCAAGTGGTACTGATCGGACAGAACTTAGACCATGAGAAGTTGCGATCGCAGCTTGAAAACTGCATCTGTCTGCCTTCTACGACTCGCGGTAAAGGCTTTGGCAAATAATTGTAGATTTACAGCGGATTGCAGCCATAAAAGGTACAGCTTTTGTTTGTGTAGCGGCACCCT
>DNGJ01000553.1:10933-11706 GCA_003486305.1 Cyanobacteria bacterium UBA11371 | reverse complement strand
TGCCGCTACACAAACGAAGCGAAAACGCTTTCCCTCTCTCTTGCTCAAGTTCAAGGGAATTGCACCAATCTGTGCCGCTACACAAACGAAGCGAAAACGCTTTCCCTCACTCGAAAAGCAATCTGATGTAAGATTGCAGATTTAAGATTTAATCTAAGATCTGCAATCTTGAATCTGAAATTCCTATGCGGGTTGTTGTTCAAAGAGTCAAATCTTCTCAAGTTACGGTTAGCGGTAACGTTGTGGGCAAAATTGGGCGAGGACTAAACTTACTTGTCGGTATTGCTAACACCGATACCGAAGCAGAACTTGACTGGATGGCGCGCAAGTGTTTGGAATTGCGCTTATTTCCAAGCGAAGAAAATAGTGGCGATCGCTGGGAAAAATCGGTGCAAGAAATTGGCGGCGAACTGTTAGTTATCAGTCAATTTACCCTGTATGGAGACTGTCGCAAAGGTCGCCGTCCATCTTTTGATAAATCAGCCCCACCAGAAGCGGCAAAAAACTTGTACGATCGCTTTATAGATAAGTTGCGCCAAACCAAATTAAAAGTCGAAACCGGCGAATTTGGCGCGATGATGCAAGTCTCGATTGAAAATGATGGCCCGGTTACCCTACTATTAGAGCGAGATCCATCTTAAATTGGGGATTAGGTTTTTAGGGTGCGATCGCGCATTAGTAGGGACACGGCGTAGAATAATTTTCGTTTAGATTCAAAAACTGTCTGATGCCGTGCCCCTACATTCAATCATATGATGTCCGTTGAATTGCCC
>DNGJ01000553.1:0-10617 GCA_003486305.1 Cyanobacteria bacterium UBA11371 | reverse complement strand
ATCTTAAGGACATGATATCACCCTGATAACCTTTGAGCAAAATTCTTTCGTTTCCTTAAACCAACCTAAAATTATGTTGGAGGAAGCATGATGCAGCATCTCGATGAAGGTAAACTTAAATGGTTTCGCCGCCAAATTAAAACTTGGGCGCAGCAACATTTGCGGAATTTCCCTTGGCGCCATACAACAGATCCTTACGGGATTTTTGTGGCAGAATTAATGCTGCAAAAAACCAATGCAGCTTTAGTCGCTCCGATTTACCAGGCGTTTATGGAAAAATATCCGACTTTGGATGCTTTAGCTGCTGCACCTGTAGCAGAAATTAGCAGCATTTTGCAGCCTTTGGGACTTGGCTTCCGCGTCGAACGGTTGCGCGAGTCAGTCAGGATGATTGAATCAAAATATGGCGGAAACATCCCCAAAACCGAAGCGCAGTTATTAGAACTACCCGGAGTTGGAATTTATACCGCACGCGCTATCTGTGCCAACGCCTTCGGACAGCCCAAAGCCGTTCTCGATACCAACGTGGCGCGGATTTTAGAGCGATTTTTTGGATTGTCTGCGAGCGATCGCGTTAAAGCCCGTTCTAAGCCCTTACAACAAGCCGCAGACCAAGTAGCCCCCGATACCAACGTTGCCGCCTGGAACTTAGCCCTGTTAGACTTTGGTGCCGCAGTCTGCACCGCCAGAAACCCTCGCTGTACTGAGTGTCCTTTACAACAAAAATGCCAAAAAGCAGCATTTGATGAGAAGATAATATGAGCAACATTTACAAAAATTAACGGCTCCGATCTCATGGCTCAAATCCAGTTTTCCAGAGGTATCGACGAAGATGCAATTCCCGACGTGCGCCTAACCCGCGCCAAGGATGGTAGCACAGGGACAGCTACGTTTTATTTTGAGAAACCCAAAGCGCTGAGCAGAAGCAGTACCGAAGATATCACCGGGATGTACCTAATTGATGAAGAAGGCGAATTGATGACGCGGGAAGTCAAAGCCAAATTTATCAACGGTCAACCCGAAGCATTAGAAGCATTTTACATCATGCGATCTCCCGCAGAATGGGAGCGCTTTATGCGGTTTATGGAACGCTATGCCGAAGAAAATGGTTTAGGCTTCAGCAAGTCTAAATAGGTAATGGGTAATGGGTAATGGGTAATGGGTAATTTTGGATGGGTGGACTTTGGATAAAGTTTTAATTGTAACTATGAAATCCTTTTTACCAATTACCAATTACCAATTACCAATTACCAATTCACTGCTATGACACCCCAACCTCACCCCGACTCGACTAAAATCACGGTAAATTGCGCTGTTATTACCGTCAGCGATACGCGCACTTTGGAAACAGATAAAAGCGGTCAGATAATTAAGCAATTGCTCCTAGAAGCCGGTCATAAAGTAATAGATTATACAATAATCAAAGATGAACCAGAACAAATTCGGGCGCAGATGGAAACATGGGGGAAACGTTCGGATTTGGATGCTGTAATTTTGAATGGGGGGACGGGGATAGCGCCGCGAGATACGACATATGATGCGATCGCATCCCTGCTAGAAAAAACATTACCCGGTTTTGGGGAATTGTTCCGCTACTTGAGTTACCAGGAAATTGGTTCGAGAGCGATCGCATCTCGAGCGATCGCGGGCATCTATCAAGGTAAACTGGTATTCTCCCTCCCCGGTTCCAGCAACGCCGCCAAACTAGCCATCTCCCAATTAATTTTGCCAGAATTAGTCCATCTAGTAACCCAATTAAAAATGGCTAATGGCTAATGGCTAATGGCTAATGGGAAATAGCAGAAAGCAGATTGTTAGCAATTAGCAATTAGCAATTAGCAATTAGCAATTAGCAATTAGCAATTATGAACCCTCGTCGCCAGAAATTTTTGAGATTCGGTATTCTTGGTTTCTGCCTGATAATGGGAATTTGGCTTGTTAATCTCAACCTGACTTTGCAAGCAGCAGCAAAAAAGCCAGTCGATGCCTTATTCGTACTCGGAGGCAGCATCACCAGGGAAATACACGTCGCCGAGTTAGCCAAACAATATCCTCAAATACCGATTTTGATATCCAAAGGTTCGCAAGATCCTTGTATATTACTGATATTTCAAAGATCCAAAGCTTCCCTAGAAAAGGTTTGGGTAGAAAAGTGTGCCGATTCCACATTTGGCAATTTCTATTACAGCTTGCCGATTTTGCAAAAGTGGCAAGCTCATAAAGTAATATTAATCACTTCACCCACCCATTTACCCCGCGCTCAATGGATGGCTCAAATCATTTTAGGTGCGAAGGGAATTTGGGTAGAGTTAGATATCGTCAAAGAAAAGGGCATTCCTGGTAATCGCGAAAACAATTTTGTGACTGCGTTTGATGTCACTCGCAGTTTGTTATGGGCGATTATCGGTCAATTTTACTCGCCCCAGTGCGCCGAGGTCAGGCCGCTGTCTGAGGTAAATTTGGTAGAGTGGAAGGCGAAAGGGTTTAAGTGCGAGCGTCAAGGAAATCTGGGGTATTGAAGCCGGATGGCGCGGATCGGTAGGTGTTGGAAAAGGCAGGTAAAATTTTTCGGCTGGAACCCTTACCCCGCAAGCGTTTGATGCCTATGAAAGCAAAAATTGTCTCTCGGCAACGCTCGGACCCTTACTGTGATTGGATTTGATCCTGGGTGAAAATCAATCGAGTTGACAGAGCGATCGCTCAAATGGTACTTGATGATTGTCTCCCGGTAACGAACCTTGAAAACTAAATACAGAGAGCGTTTCAGCACCAAGCGGTTGCAACATACTTAAATCCCTATTAGGGATTGAAACGCTAATTCCTTTTGCAAATCCGTGCCGGAAAAAGTGTTGCAACATACTTAAATCCCTATTAGGGATTGAAACAGTCGATTCTTCATGACTAATAAACGGGGGAAATGTTGCAACATACTTAAATCCCTATTAGGGATTGAAACTTGCATAAAACCTCTAGAAAATTTTCAGATCTGAAGTTGCAACATACTTAAATCCCTATTAGGGATTGAAACTTTTATCTCCGGCGACTTTGAGGTTCAGGGCTTTCGTTGCAACATACTTAAATCCCTATTAGGGATTGAAACTAATAAGGAAGTACCTAATAACAAGCTTGTAAAAGTGTTGCAACATACTTAAATCCCTATTAGGGATTGAAACCATGTTTAATAATTGTATAGTAAGTACCTAACCATTTCTCTGTTGCAACATACTTAAATCCCTATTAGGGATTGAAACGGCACTCTGAATATACGACCAAGCATTAGACCCAAGTTGCAACATACTTAAATCCCTATTAGGGATTGAAACAAATCCCAGCGATACCACCTGCGCGAATACTCCAGTTGCAACATACTTAAATCCCTATTAGGGATTGAAACATCCCCTGCGAAAGCTTTGGCTGTGGCTTATTAAAGTTGCAACATACTTAAATACCCATTATAGATTGAAATATTTATATCCCTAACCCGCCAGGGAATAAATTCCCTGGCTAATAGCTAAAATCCTCTTTAGAGGATTACTGCTTTCCCGCTAGAAAATTATCTTCTACATTCTTCTTTTCTCTTCCTTCGTGTCCTTTGCGTCTTCGCGGTTCAATCATTCGATATTCTTCCAGCGGGAAGGGATGAAATACTTATGATTTCAGTCCATTTTAATGGACTTTAGCTATTAGCCAGGGAATTTATTCCCTGGCGGGTTGGCAAGAAAGCGTAAAATGTAAACCTAACCATAATCTGGCTCAGAGATTGAAACTAAATCAAAGATTGAAACGCCGATTGAATAGTCGCCACAGGAACTTCAGAGAAAAATTGACGGCGGAATTGTTCTTCGCGAATAGCAGCTAAAAACTGGCTAATCGCATCGTTAACGCCATCCTCAATTTCAGAAAAACCCTCAATCCGGATACCGCCATCGGCGTTAGAAATTTGGAAACCCAACTGACTTAAAGTTCGCAATCCCACAAGTAAGGTAGCATTACCAATACCCAATTTTTGTTGAATTTGCTCCAGAGTAGCGGTTTTCCCAGTGCGGCTGAGAAATTTAGCGATACCTAGCAATTGTTCGCAAATCTCCGTAGGTGAGATAGACTGAGGGGGAGGGTATGCGATCGCCAACTTCTGCTGACTCAAATAAGCCCGCCGCATCCACCCCTGCAACTCATCCCAACTACTCGGACAATCTTTGATAATCAGTGGTAATTGGTAATTGGTAATTGGTAATTCTTCTATTCCCCTCTGCTCCTCTGCTCCATTTCGCCAGTCTAAAATCCAATCTAACCCGTTAAGTCCGGCATTATATAAAGCATAATTTTCCGCACAGGAACGCAACGCAATTAAACGCACTTCATAACGTTTTTCATAAGAATTAAAATCTATTTCTACAATCGCATCGCACCGCCCTGGAGGAATTTCATCTTTATAATGTCCCCACCAAGTACCGGGAAACCCCATGTTTACCGATTCATCCCAAAGGTGAAACTCTGTTTTAATATATTGTACCTTTTTTCCGGTAGCATCTTGAATATTCCGATGCCAAGTCTTTTCAAACCAGCAATTTTTAATCAGCAATTGCGGCACGGGATTTCCCATCCCGCAAGGTTCCAAAAGTTTCAACTCCCAAAATAAATCTTTCCCCAAATCGGCTACTTTTACCATTAAATCTGCCTTGATAAGCTGTTGACCTAACAAACCATTATCCGCACCCATTTGTAGCCGTAACTTTTGATTGATTGCCTCGGTAAACAAGGGAATATTTTCCACGGGTAAACTTAACCCCGCCGCGAAAGGATGACCGCCAAATCGATGCAATAAATTAGCTTGTTCCAGTACCAATTGATAAAGATCAATTTGATTCACCGAACGCGCCGAACCCCTAGCTAATTTTAGATTGTTGATTTCAGATTTCAGATTTAATGGTGGTTCTTGAGCTTCCGAAAGGCTATCGGTGAAACCCGCCCCTACATCATTGGTTTCTGGTTCTTCAACGCTCAATAAAATAGCAGGACGACCTGTTTTTTGGGCAACTTGACCGGCAACTAAACCTAAAACACCCACAGGCCAACCTGTTTCTGTGAGGACAATTATTCCCGTAGTTGATAAATCTAATTTTTCTAATTTTTTATCAACTTGTTGTTCCACATCTTTTTGCAAAGACTTGCGACGGGTATTGGCTATTTCTGTAGTTTGAGCTAACTTTTCCACCCGCTTAAGATCGCGACTGGTGAGCAATTCCACGCAGAAAGAAGCATCGCCTTGAATCCGACTAACCGCATTAATTCTAGGGCCAATTCCGAAGGAAATATCGGTTGGGCGATCGCCGTTTTTTCGACACAGTTCCAACAGCCTTCCTACCCCCGGACGCCGCCGCAATTCCGCAGGCTTTTGTAAATCCTGTTGCAGTTTTTCAATTCCCAATTGTGCTAAATAGCGACAATCCCCATTCAACTGGACTAAATCTGCAATTAACCCAATAGCAACTAAATCCAATAAATCTTCTAAAGGCTGTTGCGGCACATCTGGCAAAGTTTTATAAAGTGCCTCTACCAGCTTATAAGCAACCGCCACCCCTGAAAGATTAAATAGCGGGTTTTCCGGCGATAAATAGCGGGGATTGATAATAGCGGCAACGGGGGGACGTTCCGGCGGCAATGTATGGTGATCCGTAACGATGACATCAATTCCCAACGCTTGGGCGTATGCAATTTCTTTAATATTAGTGCTGCCCGTATCGCAGGTAACTATTAGTTTAACTCCGCGATTGGCTAAAGCTTCAATTCCGTGAAAGTTAAGCCCGTGGGAATCGGTTAAACGATTGGGAATGTGGTAAGATAATTGTAAATATTGGGCAAAAAACTGTCCCAATCCATCCCAGAGTACGGCAGTTGAGGTAATGCCATCGGCGTCAAAATCTCCCCAAATCGCAACTTGTTCGCCCCATTTTTGTGCTTGTTGTAATCTAGCGATCGCTTGTTCCATTTCCTGCCCAAACTCAAACGGACTCGCAGGTTTATACAACCGATAATTGATAAAACCAGCTAGCTGTTCGGCATCTTGAATTCCCCGCTGCCATAAAAGTTGGGCGGCATAATTTCCAGATAAATCCGGTGCGTGCTGTCTAACAGCATCAATAAACCATTCTGGCGGTTGAACCGTTGGAGAAAGTATCCACTGGGATTGTTGATTCGGCATATGATGTTGGCTTTTAAACACCCCCAACGCATTGGGGGAAGGGGGGGAGCGGATGCAAAGGGTTACAGAATCAGGGTTTCTTTAAGAAACCATGATTCTCAATCATAGCCATTTTCCGTTGAATTATTTGCACCTAATTAGTAGTTTACAATTAACAAGTGACAAAAGATCAAGAAATTGGCGGGATATTCGAGTTATCAGATGCAGTATCAGTGCCGATGACTTTAGTAGCAGCTTCGCTGACAATTTCTTGGGGTTTATTAGACGAGGGACGACGACGCGATCGCTTATAAGCCGCCCTTTCAGCTTTCTCCCTTTCGTAAGCAATTAGTCTACCATAATACTCGTGCTTGCTCAAATTCATCGACAAGAAAATATGCTGGCGAGTATTGCCAAATCCCTTGCGAGTAAAAAACTTTACCGCTGGAGTATTAGCCGGATCGGTATCAGCCATCATGAAACGCACCCCATCTTCGATCATGCGTTCGACTAGCTTATCTACTAATTTATCGCCAACACCTCGACGCTGAAAGTTAGGATTGACACCTAACCACATAATATAGCCATAAGTCCAGTTACCTTTAGTGATGACAGTTCCCAAAATAAATCCTGCCAGTTGATTATCTATTTCGGCAACCAGACAATATTCCGGATCGGTATTGTAAAGTCCAATTACCTCCCACTCATCCCAAGTGCGATAGATATAAGGATACAAATCGCTGGTAAATACATCTTCTCCCAAGTGATAGACATGGGCAAGGTCATCAATATCCATTTCGCGGACGTCGATATATACGTTTGTGGGGGCATCTCTGTCATTTGTATCGTTCGTCATCACAATTAAACAAATACTTCCTTTCTTAGGATATCTGGTTTTTGGAGGACAAAGAAACCGGGTTTCTATTGATTAATAGTTGATTTGTCAACTAGAGATATAGTCAGAAACCCGGTTTCTGGCATCGTCTTGCATCAGTCCTGTATATAATGCGATCGCACAGTCACAGCAGCAAGAGCCTAAAATAAAAAGCGATAGACTATAGCCGAGGTCGAGACAATGACGACTGTAGTGTTAAATTTGGAAAGTGTAGATTTGACCGACGAACAGTTTTACCATCTGTGTCATCACTCAAGAAACTAGACAAATCTTTATTTCCGGTGAAGTTGTTAGCACGCAAAAAGTATTACAAGGCTTTAGTATAGCCGTGGATAAATTATTAGCTTGATTGAGGGATAAGCCTTTTCTGTCAACCGCAACTAGCGGTTTTATAACGAAACCTCTTGAATTGACGCTAAATTTAGCATTAAGTCTTTATTCGTTTCAGATTCGCCAGTTTCTGCTGTGCGATCGCGCCAGCGTTGCGGAGCAATATCGCGCCTGGGTTCTGGAACCATATTACATCTCACCGCATACTGACAAAAATCGCAAGTCCCTGCTGGTTCTTCAACAAGTGGAAACTCTTCTCCCTTCTCATAACGTCGCAACCAATCAGTTAATTGATGCAACAACCGAGATAAATCTCGTCGCGTTTGCTCATGCAATCCGGCATTGTAGGTAAATTTAAGGCTTTTTGCTTCGGGTTGAGATTGCACAAACCAATAAGTCATCGAAATTTGTTCCGGTGCATAATCGCTCGTTTCAGCAAGTACGTAAAGATATAAACGAGTTTGCCAGTTTTGTGCTAAATTTTGTCGCTTTTGAGGTTTGGGATAAGTTTTCCAATCCAAAATTTGGGCTGACTTAATATCTGCAATCAACAGATCGTAAATCACCGTCAGCAAATAGTCACCAAACGCCAGAGTGCGACAATGTTCGCTATCGCGGAACGCTTCGCTATTGGGATTGGGAGTTAAAATATCTGGAGCCACACCGACTAACCCCGTCACCCAGCGTTGCAGTTGAGCATCTTCTTGAATTATCGATTCGATCGGCAATCCTAATTCACGCTGTTGCATCAACAAGTGAAACCTGCTTCCCCAAGCTTGTTTTTCTTGTTGTTCCGGAGTTGTCGGCGAACCAAGTTGATCGATAAACGTGTGTTGATATTTCCGGGGACAGGTGGCGAGTAGGTTTAAGTGTCCTTGAGATAAGCGCATATTTTCTCAGTTGTCAAAAACTATCAAGTCTAACAAATTAGCAATCGCCAATTACCAATTACCAATTACCAATTTAGGCTTTAGTCAAAACAAACACACTACCCTCATTACCCCGCCCGATTCGCAAGTCTCGATCCAGATAGGTAATATCGAGCCAACCTCGTTGCTCGCGATTCTCGATGGTAAAATCGAGGGCGGTAAATTTTTTACCAGATTCGATCTGCTCGATAAAATTACTAGGGGATTGATAATCGATTAAGCGTTGCAGACCAGAGAGACTTCGCTTAAAATTAACCTTCACCCGGCGTTCTGAAACTGGCTCAAACTCAGCAGCAACGCTCACAAGTGCTTCCAAATAGGGCAGTCCGTAAAGTTCGGCGATGTTGTAAACCTTGCGTTCTTTAGTACGGATGCATTGATAAACTTGACCGAGTTTGAATAACGGTAGTTGGTCGATGCCTAAAATACCCCGACTCGTAGTGTAGAGCAATCGCCAGTCACCTTCTAATAAATCAGCAGCTTCAACAGGACGTGGAGTAGGGTTTCGGTCTTCCAATTGGGCAATAAGAGACAAAATTGCTTGTTTATCAGCGGCTGTTGCCAATAAGCCGCGATTTTTGCCCGCGATCGCTTCCAATAACTCACTTTTGCCAATCACGATCGATCACCTCTTTACAAAAGCAGCCCAATTCCAGGATAATCCTTGCCAGCATGGCCTAAAAGTATGGATAACTCTACTTTATAGGTACAGCGATCGCAAACAGTTTTGGTACACTTCTAGTGTTCGATCAATCTGCGGCGGAAATTATCAGCTGCAAAGCTACTTAAGTATGTACAAAAATCCTTCCTTACGGGAACAACCCCTCGATCAGCCAGCAGCCGTGATTCCCCTGAAACACGAATCATCGATTCTTGACTGGTTAGAATCCACAGGTCGCCTCTTGGCTCGCGATGAAGTTCTCGTCGAAGCCGGATATCTCGATGAAGCCGACGAGGAAATCTCAGATCTCATGGGAAGTGACGATGTTGGCTTCGACGACGACGATGACTTCGATGACGATACCAGCTTGGATGACGAATAATCCCAGCTAGCGTTAATTTTATACCGATGCCGTCGTCGGGTGTTTGGATAGTGGTGTGTGGAGTGGAATATTACCGTGGATGCAAAATTATCGCCTGGTAGGTCTTTTAACCTGACGGGAGCCGGATTAGCCCTATTGCTCTCAGTAGCGCTCAGTGTAGCAGCTCTGATTCTCGATTCGATAGCAGGCCGCTCTTTGTGGCAAGATGCTTCCCTCACCTTACCCTTGCTGGTTTCCGCCGTGACTACCGCCGGGTTGGGTTATCAAGTGGTGCCCATCTTGCGGAGGCTCAAAGCCGGACAAATTATTCGCGAAGATGGCCCCCAATCCCACTTAAAAAAGGGAGGCACTCCCACAATGGGGGGTGTCTTTTTTGTCCCAACAGCCGTAGCGATCGCCCTCGTGTGGTCTTCTTTCACCCTCGGCATCACCAACATCGCCCCCGTAGTAGCTGTATCATTTTTGACATTAAGTTATGGATCGATCGGCTGGCTAGATGACTGGCAAATCCTGCGCCGCAAATCGAACAAAGGAATTTCGCCCCGCACCAAATTGGCATTGCAAATAGGGTTTGGCGCGGTATTTTGTTTGTGGCTGCTAGTGAGCCAACCAGCAGCGATCGCCAACATCGACTTACCATTTGGTATGGTTTTACCCTTGGGGCTGCTATTTTGGCCTTTAGCGGCATTTGTCCTAGTAGCAGAAAGCAACGCCACCAACCTTACCGACGGCGTCGATGGACTCGCAGGGGGAACCAGCGCGATCGCTCTATTAGGACTCGGTGCAATTGTCGCCCCCACCAACCCCGGATTAACCATATTCTGCGCCAGCATGAGCGGTGCTTGCTTGGGTTTCCTAGCCCATAACCGCAACCCAGCTAGAGTATTTATGGGCGATACCGGCTCTTTAGCACTCGGAGGCGCATTAGCATCCGTCGCCTTACTCAGCAACAGTCTTTGGAGCTTATTCCTCCTCAGCGGCATCTTCTTTGTAGAAACTCTGTCCGTCATGGCACAGGTAAGTTACTACAAAGCCACCAAAGGCCCCGACGGCATCGGTAAGCGACTGTTTAAAATGGCACCGCTCCACCATCATCTAGAACTCAGCGGTTGGTCAGAAATTCAAGTCGTCGCTACCTTTTACGCCATCAACGGACTGCTCGCACTCTTAAGTTTTGTTCTGCGATAATCAAAACAATTGGTATAAAACAAAACAACAATAATCAGGTTGTAGGGGCGG
>DNGJ01000134.1:19274-21785 GCA_003486305.1 Cyanobacteria bacterium UBA11371 | reverse complement strand
ATGGCAGTTAAGGCGGGTGTATTGTCGCTGATTGTTTTGGATGCAACTGTTGCTGCTGGTTTCGCGAATTGGCCTTATGGATTGTTAGTTTTGAGTTTGTTGCCAATTTCAATCAAGTTGGCGCAAATGTTTGCTGTTACTTAAAATTAGGCGAGGGGTGACTTCTATGCAGCTTTTAGACAATGGGGTAAAAAGTTCTATTCCCGCGTTTACCGCCGATGCTTCATCTGTTAGTCATGAAAGACCAAAAAACATTACCGTTATCGGTGGAAGCGGTAGAATGGGACAATTATTCGTGCAGCAATTATCGGCGGCTGGTCATAATGTCAGCATTCTCGGAAGCAAGGGCTGGGATGATGCTGATAGATTGCTGAGTCTGGCAGATTTAGTATTAGTTTCCGTTCCAATTGAGCGAACGATTGATATCATCAAACTTGCCGCTAAATACCTGTCTCCAACTACAGCATTGGCTGATATTACCAGTATTAAAACTCAGCCATTACAAGCAATGCTGGAATATCACCCAGGGCCGGTAATTGGCTTGCATCCAATGTTTGGCCCAAAGGTAGAATCGTTTTCAGAGCAAAAATTTGTAGTTTGTCCGGGCAGAAATAACGAAACCTTTGAATGGTTATTAAACTGGATTATAATTTTGGGAGGTAATATAATTGTATGTACGCCTGAAGAACATGACCGCCTGATGGTGTTTGTTCAAGCAACGCAGCATTTCTCTCGGTTTAGTTTGGGTGCGTTCGTTGCACAGGAACAAGTTGATTTAAACCGGAGTTTGTTGCTGTCAACTCCAAATTATCAACAAGAGATAGATATCGTCAAGCGTTTGTTTGCCCAAAATCCTCAGTTATGTGTCGAAATTATGCTGGCAACAGAAGAAAGATGTCAAGCGATCGCACAGTTGGCAAGTACCTACAATCGTTTGGCGCAGCTAGTAGCACAAAAAGACCGTTCTGGTTTAATTCAAGAGTTTGAAAAAGCTCAAAGGTTTATTTCAGATTTCGGATTCTAGATTTCAGATTGAAAATTTGATCGCTTTTACTTAACTAACACAATTATGACGCTCAGCATCGAACCAAAAAGTACTTGCAATCTGCAAACCATCCACCAATCTGTTACCGTCAATTTCCGTTATGACGTTCATTTTACCCAGGGTTTGTTCCAATTAGATAATCCTTTGTTAGCGCAAGTAATTGCAGCAAGTGGAGAAGCGCTTCCGCGTCGTTGCATTGCGATTGTGGATGGGGGATTATTGCGGCACCATCACAGATTGATAGAGGAAATAACAGCATACGCGCAGAAATATCAAGATGTTATGATGCTGGTGGGAGAGGTAGCGATCGCTCCGGCTGGAGAAGCGGCTAAAAACGACCCTAAGCTATTAGAAAAAATTCATTTAACCATCGAGCAAGCAGGATTGTGCCGTCATTCTTATGTGTTAGCAATTGGAGGTGGAGCCGTATTAGATATGGTGGGATATGCAGCAGCAACGGCTCACCGAGGAATTCGATTAATCCGCATTCCTACAACAGTTTTGGCACAAAATGATTCGGGAGTCGGCGTTAAAAATGGCATCAATGCTTTTGGTAAAAAGAACTTTTTAGGGACGTTTTCGCCGCCTTATGCTGTTTTAAATGACTTTAACTTTTTGGCAACTTTGGATGACCGGGATTGGCGTTCTGGTGTGGCAGAAGCTATTAAAGTGGCGCTGATTAAAGATAGAAAATTCTTTGAGTTTATTCAAGCAAATGTGCGTGGTGTTACCAATCGAAATCCCCACATCATGCAACAGATAATCTATCGCTGCGCCCAGCTACACCTACAGCATATTGCCACAAGTGGCGATCCGTTTGAAATCGGTTCTTCACGTCCTTTAGATTTCGGTCATTGGGCAGCACATCGACTAGAATATTTAACAAATTACCGCCTGCGTCACGGTGAAGCAGTCGCCATCGGAATTGCGCTCGATAGCACCTATTCTTACCTAGCTGGATTACTTTTGTGGCAGGATTGTCAGCAGATATTAAATACCCTAAAAGCACTAGGCTTTACCCTATACGTACCTGAAATGGGAGAGCAACATCAACCGGGAAATCCCCGTTGTTTATTCCGGGGGTTAACTGAATTTCGGGAACACTTGGGAGGAGAATTGACTTTGATGCTACTTCAACGCATCGGACAAGGAATTGAAGTTCACGAAGTCAACATTTTCTTATACATGCAAGCCATTTCTATTCTGCGCGAATTGGCTTAATTGTCATATCATGTCCGTTAGTATCGGTAGTGGATGCATGGCTAATTGCTAATTGCTAATAGCTAATTGGTAATTGCCAGAAAGCCGCCATTAGCGATTAGCTATTAGCAGTTACACAACCGTTGCTACCGGACATAATATCAGTTGCGTAGGGGCGGGTTTTACCAACCATTCATGCAATAATCGACAATTGTTATATAGCGAATTGCAGCCATAAAAGGTACACCTTCGTTTGTGTAGCGGCA
>DNGJ01000134.1:17565-19038 GCA_003486305.1 Cyanobacteria bacterium UBA11371 | reverse complement strand
GGTGCCGCTACACAAACAAAGCCAGAAGGCTGTACTTCACTGATTTACAATCCGCTGTAAACCCGCCCCGGCTCGGTTGTTAGCAAACATTCAACCAATTACCAATTAGCAATTAGCAATTAGCATATTATGAAAGCAACAAATAGCAATTTTCAACTAACCTATTGTACAAACATTCACCCCGGAGAAGAATGGCAACAAGTCTTTGCTAACCTAGAAAAATACGTTCCCGATCTCAAAACACAGCTAGCACCAGAGAAACCATTTGGGATTGGGTTGCGTTTAGCAGATGTAGCCGCAAGGCAACTGCTAAAAAAAGATGCGCTGATGCAGTTTAAAACTTGGCTAATTCAACAAGAACTTTACGTATTTACATTAAATGGATTTCCTTACGGTGGCTTTCACCATCAGGTAGTAAAAGACCAAGTTTATGCACCGGATTGGAGCAAAAGGGAACGCCTAGACTATACATTACGATTAGTAAAAATTTTGACATTTTTGTTACCAGAAGGCATGGATGGTGGTATTTCTACACTGCCACTATCCTATAAGCCTTGGTTTAAAGAAAACAAATCGACTTGGGAATCAACACTACACAGCAGCAGCATTCACCTAGCTTTAGTAGCGGCAGAAATGGCACGTATTCGGGAAGAGACGGGGAAACTGCTGCACGTAGATTTAGAGCCTGAACCCGATGGTTTGATTGAAAATTCGACCGAAGTTATTGATTTCTTTCAAAACTGGTTATTACCCATCGGTGGTGCATTTTTAGCCAAAGATTTAGCGATTTCCCAAGCATTAGCCGAACAGCGATTGCTCGAACACATTCGCGTTTGTTATGATACATGCCATTTTGCAGTAGAATACGAAGATCCGCTATTAGTTTTTAAGCGATTTCAAGCGGCTGGAATTCAAATTGGCAAGGTTCAAATTAGTGCGGCGCTGCGGGTGATGATACCCCAGGATTTGCAGCAGCGAAGTTTAATTGTTGAAAGGTTGCGTCCTTTTGCCGAGTCTACTTATTTGCACCAAGTTATCGAGCGTCGCGTTGACGGAACTTTGCATCATTATCCCGATTTGGTAACAGCATTACCTGAGCTTGAAAAGGTAGATGCTCAAGAGTGGCGAATTCATTTTCACGTGCCAATTTTTATCCGTGATTACCAACTCTTGCATTCTACACAAGACGACATCATAGAAGTTTTAGATCTGCTTGGGAAAAACAATGCTTGCGAACACTTGGAAATTGAAACTTACACCTGGGATGTCTTGCCGTCGGAAATGAAAATGGATTTGTTAGCCTCTATCCAGCGGGAGTATGAGTGGGTTTTGCTTTTGATTAATTAGTTATTTATTAGTCGCGTTGGTGTCGTACTCCGCTGATAACGCACACTACGGTTGAATGGCTATAGCAAATTGCAAATGATTGAGGTACAGCCATTCGGCTTTATTTGTGTAGCGGCAGCCTTAAGG
>DNGJ01000134.1:9275-17357 GCA_003486305.1 Cyanobacteria bacterium UBA11371 | reverse complement strand
CAGCCTTAAGGCTGCCGCTACACTCAATTTGCCCGAAAGCTAGGTTTGAGCTATAACTGTAGGTAGATGTTTATTGGAGAGGAAACTATCAAGATCTTATTTGAGGTTCCTCTTCTTAGCTGTCTTTATCTTTTATTTAGAGAGACTCTTTAAATAACTCTACCGCAACCAGGTTTTTAAGATGGCACAGAGAGATGGCAAAACTAGCAACAGCAACGGTTTTCAAAAGCAACCCAAGCTGATTGTCTCTACCTCTTCAGAGCGAATGAATGGGGCAAATGCGCCTGTTTCACCCCGGGCACAAAATGCCGAACCTTTTGCCGAAGAGCGCGTGCAAAACTCGCATCAACTGCCAAAGGAAACGCAAATAGCGGTAGTGCAAACCGGGTGGTGGCAACAACTGAGTTTGAAAAATAAAGCCATCATCTGTGCGATCGCAATCGCTGTGTTACCGGGCGCGCTCGTTGGTACAACCACTTATGTTTTGGGGGAGAATGGTGTATTAATTGGCACATGCTTGGCCTTGGGTGTAGAGATGGCGATCGCGATTTTTCTAATTCAACATCTCATTCGCCCCATCTTGCGCGTCGTCACCGCCGTCAAGCATTTGGGAGTTGGTAACCTCGATACCCGCATAAAAGTTGAAACTGAAGATGAACTTGGCATTTTAGGCACTAGCATTAACCAACTAGCAGATCGACTTCAGATTCTTTTAGCAGAAAAAGAAGCCGTTGCCAGACAAGATAGATTATTAAGCAACATAGCTTGGAGAGCGCGTCAAGCAACAGACATACAAGATTTTAGTAACAAAACTCTGGCGGGAGTTCGACGAGTGCTGAAGCTCGATCGCGTCATCATTTATCGCTTCAATTCTGACTGGAGCGGCACCGTTGTTGCCGAATCTGTTGGCCCCGGTTGGACAAAATCTATGGACGAAACAATCGACGATCCTTGTTTTCGGATGAATTATATTGAGCAATACCAAAACGGGCGCGTCAGAGCGATCAACGACATTTACAACGAACCTGTATTGAGCAGTTGCCACATTCTGACTTTGGAACAATTTGAAGTCAAAGCCAATCTAATCGTACCGATGAAACAAGGCGATCGATTGATGGGTTTACTCATCGCCCATCAATGTAGCGAACCGCGAAATTGGCAGCAATCGGAAATCGATTTTTTCGTTCAATTAGCCACTCATATAGAATACGCACTTGACCATATAAGTTTTATCCAACAACTGCAATCTGCCGCCAAAAGAGAACGTTTATTAGGTGACATTGCTTGGAAAGCACGTCAAGCAGCAAACTGCCAAGAACTTTTGAGTACGGCACTTTCTGGAATTCGTAAAGTCCTCAACGTCGATCGCGTTATTGCTTATCGTTTTAATCCAGATTGGAGCGGTACGGTTGCTGCTGAATCAGTCGCGGCTGGTTGGACAAGAGCCATGAACGAAAGAATTGATGACCCTTGTTTTCGCGATCGCTATGTTCAGCAGTACCAAAATGGGCGCGTCAAAGCTATCAACGATATTTACAACGAACCGGGATTAAGCGATTGTCACATCCTCACTTTGGAACAATTTGAAGTTAAAGCCAATCTCATCGTACCGATCCGAAAAGACAATCAATTAGTCGGTTTGCTCATCGCTCATCAATGTTCCCAACCTCGCAACTGGAAGCAATCAGAAATCGACTTTTTTGTTCAGGTGGCGACTCATATTGAATACGCCTTCGATCATGTTGGCTTTATCAAACAATTAGAAGAAGCACGCACAGTTGCGGAAGCAGTTTCGATTGAACAACGCCAACAAAAAGAAGCGCTGCAAGCACAACTGGAAACATTTCTGCAACAGATTCAAGGGGCATTTCGAGGCGACTTAACCGTGAGGGCTGAGGTGACAGGGGGAGAAATTGCCACCATCGCTGACTTTTTTAACGCTCTAATTGAGAACTTGCAGCAAATTGTTTTGCAAGTCCAATCAGCCGCCGATGCTGTAACGCAAACTGCCAAAGTGAGCGAAATTGATGTCAAAACACTTTCCGACGAAGCACAGCGACAATCACAAGCGATCGCTGCTACCCTACAACAAATTCAAGTCATGGCAAATTCTATCCAAAACGTTGCCACCAGCGCTCAACAAGCCGCGCTGAAAGTACAGGAAGCCAATCAAACTTTACAAGTCGGTGACAAAGCCATGAACAAAACCGTTGCCGGAATTTTAGCCATCGAAAAAACCTTTGAAGAAACTGCTTTGAAAGTCAAATGTTTAGGCCAATCTTCCCAAAAAATATCTAGAGCTAGTAGCTTAATCAAAGACTTAGCAAATCAAACAAATATTTTAGCCTTAAATGCCTCAATTGAAGCCAAAGGAGCCGGTATTGAAGGTCAAGGATTTGCCGTTGTAGCCGCAGAAGTGCGTACCCTCGCCGAACAATCAGCCGTCGCGACTAAAGAAATAGAACAAATCGTTCAAGAAATTCAAATAGAAACTAATGAAGTTGTTACAGCGATGGAAGTTGGAATGAATCAAGTTAGTACCGGCACTAATCTGGTGAAAGCAGCCAGATCTAAACTCAACTCAATCGCCGCAGTTAGCGCCCAAATTCGCATCCTCGTAGAAGAAATGGCTGGGGCTGCAACCTCTCAGATGCAGACATCTTTAGACCTGACTCAAACCATACAGGAAGTCGCCACAATTGCCAACCAAACTTCAGAACAATCCCAAGCTGTTGCTGATTCTTTTACTAAACTGTTAAAAGTAGCTAACGAACTGCAACAAAGCGTCGCACAATTCAAAATTCGCTAATGGCTAATGGCTAATGGGAGCCAGAAAAACAAAAGTCAACGAGCAATTAGCAATTAGCAATTAGCAATTAACAATTAACAATTACCAAATCAATCATGACAAAACTCGATATCGATGACGAAACTTACCAATTTTTTGTTCAAGAAACTTTAGAACTACTGCAATGTCTTGAATCAGGGCTACTAACGTTACGGCAGGAACATAGTATCAATAAAATACATAGCCTGATGCGAATTGCCCATTCGATTAAAGGGGGTACAGCTTGTGTTGGCTTAACTGGGATTCAAACATTAGCCCATCAGTTGGAGAATACGTTTAAAGTTTTATATCAAGAAAATATTGAAGTTGACCAAGAGTTAGAAGAATTGTTGCTGCAAGCTTACGATTCGCTGCGATCGCCTCTACTAGATCAAATTCAAACTGGTAAATGCGACACCGATGCTCACCAGGAAAAATTAAAACAAATATGCGATCAAATAGAGGCTAACCTCGGCTATAACTTGTCAGAAGAAACCGATTCAAAAGAAGCGGAAACAGATGAGGATATCGCCCAGGTTTTGTTCGCTGAAGAAGTGGCGCGGGGATTGGAATGCTGGGAAATGCTTTTAACCAATTCTCAGATGCCAGAATTAGTAGAAAAATTAAAGATTCAGGCAGAAGTTTTTGCCAGTATTGGACAATTTTTAAACCTGCCTGCTTTTGTTGCGATCGCTCAAACTACCATTTCCGCTTTGCAACTGAATCCACTAGCAGTTAAAACTATCGGGAAACTTGCAGCCAAAGACTTTCGATCCTTTCAAACCGCTGTTTTAGGTGGATCGCGATCGCCCGATATAAAACCTTGCAGTCAGTTAGTAAATCTGGCAAAATTTGAATCGCAAAACGCTAAAAATGTCAAACAAGATGTTACACCTGAAGGGGAAAAAGAACAAAATCCCAAATTGGGAGTGCGAGTAGACTTAGAACGCTTGGAACTTCTCAACAATTTAGTGGGAGATTTAGTCACTCAAGAAAGCAGTTTTATTTTACAACAACAACAACAAAAGGAAATCGTTGAAACAATATCGCAAAGATTAAATCGCTTAAATAAACTAACTCGTAAATATTTGAGCAGAGGAGGAGCAAAGCATAGTCAATTACCCATTGCTTTAGAACATACAGTAGCCGAAGAAATAGCACAACTGCAAGCAGCGCTACAAGACATTACTCTCGCTCACCAGCAAGTGCAACAAATTATCAAAAAAAGACAACAAACCTTGAAGCAATTGCAAACGAACCTGTTACAAGCTCGAATGCTGCCGATAGGAAATTTGTTAAATCGGTTTTCTCGGATGGTACGAGACTTGGCTGTTAAAAACCACAAGCAAATCAACCTTCAGCTAGTGGGAATGAATACCTTAATAGACAAAGCAATTTTAGAGAAGCTTTATGACCCATTAATTCATCTGCTACGTAACGCCGTGGATCACGGCATAGAGACGCCTTCGGTGCGACAAGCTAATCGTAAATCTGCTACAGGTACGATTACTATCCGCGCTTATCATCGGGGAAATCATACTTATATTGAATTGCAAGATGATGGTCAGGGAATAGACGAAGAAAAAATAATTCGGCGCGCGATCGCATTAAATTGGCTGTCTTCCTCTGAGGCAGAAACATTACCCAAAAACCGCTTGTATGAGTATCTATTTGCACCCGGGTTTTCCACGGCTGCGAAAGTAAGCGAGCTTTCCGGGCGCGGCGTTGGCTTGGAAGTTGTGCGGCTTCAAGTCAATGCTTTAAAAGGAGACATTAGCGTCACTTCTTGTCGGGGAAAAGGAACAAAATTTACTCTCCGATTGCCTTTTAGTTTGACCATTACCAAACTATTGGTATTTGGCGTTGACGCGAAAATTTTGGCAATTCCTGTCGATAGTTTAGTTGCGATCGCCGCCGTTACAGAACCACAAATAATAACCGAGCGAGTACAGCAGTATTATTCTCACCAGGGACAAATCGTTCCCGTCTACTCTCATTTTTTACCATCTAATTATAGCTATCCTTCGACGCCAACTGAAAAAAAGCAATATAAAGGTTCCTGCCCTTGGCAAGAATCTGGGAAATTTTTCTTGCTGTTAATTTCTGGCAAAAATCAAATAATTGCTTTGAAAATCGACCGAATTTTAATCGAACAAGATTTAGCAATTAAACCCTTTGGTGATGCGATCGCTCCACCACCTTACCTTTATGGCTGTACAATTTTGGGGAACGGAAATTTGGTTCCTGTAATAGATGGAACCGAGTTAGCCCTGTGGCTTGGGCAACACAAACCCATCCAGACTCATCCTATCTCAAACTAGCCAGACAAACAATTAAAGGTACGGCTTAACAAAATTTGTACATTTTGGCTGACTGCCTGTGTTTTTTCCTACATTTATTCCCAAAAAAAAATTGAAGCAATTAGCAATAAAGAACACGCCTTATAAAAATAATGAAAAGGTCGGTTGCCCCAATCTTGCCAAGCAGTCGGTACAACGGCTGGATTTTGACAAATTATCGGCAACCAACTAACTCCAGGATATTGCTTTTCCCAGCTTTCCAGCTTGCACCGCGCTTGCCGTACCGCCGCATAAAAAGGTTTGTTATTAGCAAAAGCACTCAAGAAATCCTGTAAAAATTCTTGCGCGACTTTATCTGGCACTGGTTCTCGCATCACAATGCACTGCGGTAGGTGCAATTTAGCTAACTGATTCGCCAATCCCAAACCATCGCAAGAGTTAAAAATAGCTAGCTGCAACCCGCGTTTAATCGCCGTTTCCAAAGCATTTTTTAACTCGTTGATTGCTAAATTTTCCTCCTGATTAATTTCAAACCAACCAGTTTGACCGTCGGGTTGGCTAAAACTGTGACCCGCAAAAAAGAAGATATCCCAACCTTGTTCGTCCCAAAGCTGTTCAAATAACTGCTTCCGCGTTGGTTGCTGAAGAAATTTAATATTTGCACCGCGCTTGCGTAAGCTTTGAAGTACCTGGCGATCAAAATCAATATTAATATTATCGCTATTGCCAAGAACGGCTAGAATTCTCACTTTTGACCGCTTGCGATTGTGCGGTTGACCGTCGGGGGATTCGTACTCTGGCCCACTTAAAGCAATTTCTGATTTCTTGTAAGACTCGGCGAATAAATCCCAAGCTTGCCAGGGGAGTTGCCGCAGGCGGATATCTTCGGTTTGAATAATGACTCGAATTTCCTCATCTTTGTGCAAGTATTGCTGCAATTTATCCCGAATTTTTTGCCACTCCCCGCCAGAATTGAGCCAGTTGTTGAATTGTGCTGTTAATTCCTTTGACGAATCGTAGCAGGAAAAGTTAATCGCCTTTCTGGATTTGATGCGAGACTGGTTTTGAGATTGCCTGCTAGATGCAGCATTTACCTTTTCGTGAAACGCTTGCTGCCACTGGTGTAATGATTCGGGAAGATGAGGTGCTGCGGGTAGATTGCCGAGAATTCTAGTTTTAGAATTAGTACCATCTTCCCCTATCTCCAAAATCACCGGAAATCCTTGCTCAAAACTCCCATCCAGCAGATTCAAAACTACCAGCTTCCCCATATTTATTTCCCTGTTTTAACCGATTGCTGTATTACATATTTTGGTTGGATGGTACGCTGATTATGCAGGATATCGCCTTCGACTCGTTAACTCGTTCCCAGGTTCTACCTGGGAATGCACCTAAGAGGCTCCGGCCTCTTTTAGGGGAGGCAGGAGCCTCCCATAAGTCGTTCCCAGGCTCGAGCCTGGGAACGAGGGAAATCAAAAATACTCGATGACAATAAAATCGCCTAGAATTATTCTGAGACTGAAAGGCTCTCCAGGCTCAACGCTAAACTCCAATTGGATCGAATCTTGATTATTTCCAGCTTGCGCCTGCAAATCTGGGACAATTTCCCCAAATTCATCCAGCACCATCGCTTGCATTCCAGCTGGCAGGTGAATGGCATTTCTAGTAGGATAAACCCAGATATTTATCCCTAATTCATCTTCAGATTCAGGCGTCATTTGAATAACCAACACTACCGCTTGTCCTATCCCTAAGTTAATTTCCTTGGCGCGTTTGATGCTGTTTTCTAGTGTGCTGGTATCAGTTCTAGAACGCGCGTTGCTACTTGCGAGCAATCTTTCTGGTGCTTGCCAATCTGCGTTAAATAACTTTTCTAGTTCTTGCCGCAACTGTTGTAAGTTTTCTGACGGCGAGAGGTTTGCTAAAGGTTCAACGCGGACGGATTTTATCGGAATTCCTAATAAGTCCGTTAGCTGTTTTTGTGTGAATAAAGTTTCAATCCGATCGAATCCTTCTGAATCACTTTCAAAGAATAGCAGTACGCTACCTTGGTCTACTTTCCGTAGTGTTAAAGAAGGATCTCCAGAAAGTTGCATTACAAGTTCAAAAATAGCTTTCAAACGTTGCTCGTCAATTGTTTCAAAAGTGGTGCTTAACTCAAGTATCCATTTGGTTCGAGAAGATTTAGTTAGACTGCTATTAACAATCTGTTCCCAATTTCCTATTAAAGTTGGAGTTTCTCCTATAGGGGGACGCTCAACAACTTCTTCCCAACAGAGTTCTAAAACTTGGCAGAAAGCCTTAAAAACAGCAGTACGAATAGGTTTGCCTGCCAAAAAACGTTTAAAAGTTGATTCTGAACAACCCCTAGCGTAACACCCAGGTTGCCAATCTTGCTCTGGGTGCAAAATCTTGCTGGCTGCTAAAAGCCATTGGTCGTCTTCTATTGTCCATCCTTTTTCTTTTCTGGCTTGCTCAATTCTGGCTAATCCTAGCTTAGAAGCGCTGAGAGTTGCTGCCATTACACCCTGTCCTTGCAATTGTCAAGGTCAATTTTATACCAGTTTTTCAAATAATCCAAGTGGATTTACTGAGCTAAAACTGCTCTGGTGGAATTTAGGGAAATCTAGGATATTTGATGAAAATTGTTGACCTGCGATCGCGTAGCGTGCCCAAGTTAAAACTCTCACTTATTTCTCTAACTTTTGGAGGTCATAATCCTATGGAAATGGTTCTCGGTCTATTAGCAATAGTTGTGGGAACTCTGATGTTGGAAGAGACTAAGCCCAAGAAAAAAGAAGAGCCTAAAGAAGAGCTACTGTACAAAATTGAGGTGAAAAAACCAAAGTAAATGACAAAGTTTACAGCGTCTTGCACTCTTTGTGAGGTACAGCCCCTTGGCTTCGTTTGTGTAGCGGCACCCTTAAGGGTGCCGCTACACAAACGAAGGTGTAC
>DNGJ01000134.1:0-9062 GCA_003486305.1 Cyanobacteria bacterium UBA11371 | reverse complement strand
GCGGCTGCAATCCGCTATAAATCCTTTCCATCTCGGTACACCGCTATAAAAGCTCGCATAAAAACGGCGGGGAAGCTTTCTTGTTTCAAGAAATTTCACCCGCCGTTTTAGAGAATGCCTCATTTAAGAATGAGAAACAAACTCAATCGCCTAGAGTTACTTCTCAACAATTGGACGACCTTGAGTGTCGATATCTAATTCTTCGCGCCGCAGCGTTTCTTCAGCGGTGACTGTATCTTGCTCTGTAACTTTACTGACTCGCACTTCTTCCCGCACAACGGTTTCTTTGTGGATATCGGGCGTTTCTTCGTAAATATCCATGCGAATAACGTCGCCTTCACGGAAATCGGCGTTACGCGCATCGATTGGCGTCACATCCGTGGGGGTTGTGCGTTCGATTACCACGCGCTCTTTTTCCACGGGGACTGCAACGCGAGCCGTTTCTGTTTCTACGCGCTTACCGATTGCAACTTCCGCAGCTTTGTGGCGTTCTTTGTTAGCAATCAAGCGTTCTTCGTATAATCTCAAAGTTTGAGCATCGCGATCGCTCACATTATACAAAGATGGCTCTTGCTCGTAGTTGTAGGTGTTGCGATCGTAAGTTTGCGCTTGAGTTACGCTATCCGTAGCAGCCATCGGACGGTATACGCCGCGAACTTGCTCTTCATAGTCGTAATCAACTTTTTCTAAGTCATTAAAGTCAGGCAAATTTTGTACTTGCTCTTTAGTCAGACCACTGACATATACCCGTTGATCTGTATAATCAACCCGACCCATACCAACGGGTAGCAAAACTTTCTTGCCAAAAACCCAGAAACCCGTATCTACAACAAAATAGCGGAATCGCCCAGTTTGTTCATCGACTAAAATATCGTCAACTGAACCCACTTTTTCATCGCCCTGGGCATAAACAGAAAACTTCTTGATATCCTCTGCGTCCGAGGTATCTTGAGCATAGTCGTGATAGTAGTCTCCAATTTTAACCAGCGTCATCTTCTTTCGCTCCATTTCTACCATTACTTTCCATGTTAATCGTCTGGAAAAATTCATCATCTTTCCATTGAAATAAGTAATTTCAACATGGTTTTCTTTCAACCTACTCAATTCGACTGCATCTATCGCTAGACAGATATTTTTATTTTGATCGCTCAAGCCTCTAGGAAGTCGTAACGCTAAAAAAACGCCGCTATTATGAGGAAGGAATGCAATCGAGTATAAAGCGCGGAAAATTTCTATGCAAACCGAGCCAGAAACACGCACTGCTGAGTACAAGCGCGAAAGAGTTGCGATGATTTTACGATTGGTAGGATGGATTGCGTTGTGGCTACAAATTGCGTTAGCGGCTGCTTCTTCGTTAATGTTGGTGTTGGCAATCTCTGGGCGTAATTTTAATCAAGCCGTAACCCCGGCACCGGAAACGGGTGTAGTTAATTCGACTGGGGGAACAACGCCAGGAATCGGCATTGGTGTTTTTTGGGCATTTTGCGGAATTTTAGCGCTTTTGTTTGGTGCTTATTTGGCTTTTCGTCAAACTCGTTTTGCCAGAAGGCTTCGCAATCCCAACCAGATTATACATCCGAAAAAAACCGAAGTATTGCGAGTTCTGCGTTTGGGTATCATTGTCGGATTGGTGGGAATGTTACTCACAATCTTGGGATGTGGGGCAACGCTAGGCGTGCTACTATCAAAATCGATTTCCCAGCCTCAAGGTGTGGCAATTTACAACCCCGCTCGAATGATTAGATCCCTGGATATTTTTGTAGCAATGGCGAATATGAATGGCATTGCTGCTAACTTTGTCGGTACGGTAGCTTCTTTGGGACTATATAACTGGTTGCATCATCAGCAGTCGAGTTGATTGCTTAACTTAAGTTGCTAGTTGTCTTGCGTCTTGGGGCTAATTGTTAATGGCTAATTGCTAATGGCAAAAACAATGCTCTATTATAATAAATCTGCTTGCATTGCCCCGTTGATGCCGAACGACTGAAGTCGCGGCTACACAAACTCTCGACCGCAAGGCAAGGTCTATGAAAGTAAAGGGGGTTGTTATTTTTCCTTCGATGGTGTGGTGATGCCGCGCTTGGTTAGGTTTTCTTCGAGTTTCCTGATAAATTTCAAGTCCTCTTCAGGTAAGGGTTGATTTCCACTTGTCAATAAATCATCACCGCTAGAGGGGGTCTTCTCCAGAAAGTTGAACGCCTGTCGGAACTGATGCGGCCCTACCTCGATGGGTGCATCAAAGTGACAGGGAATAATCCGCACGAAATGCCACTTTGCTACGTCGTTTGCCCAATCGAGTACTTGCCTGGGTGCTTGGTTGAAAATGAACGTCTGTAAAATCGGTGCGACAAACGGGCGACCGCCGCCTCGCAGGGCATGGAATGACTGCTTCCAATCGGCTTTCCATCGGAACGGAAACCATCCGAAATACGCCTTTCTCGATCGATCTGGTGCTTTGAAGGCATCGCGAAATGCCTGCAACATTCCAATTGTCTCTAACTTGCTGGGACTGAAGTATAAAGCGAACAGCGCAATGCGCTGCCATCCCTTGCGGCGGGAAGCCTCACTGTCAGCGATCGCATCAAATACACTGTCTCTAGCATGGAATAGCAAAGGGTAGGGGTCAAGTTGGACAATCTCCGGTGGGTTCTCCGGTACTGACAGTACCGAGTCTGTTACTAGCAGCGTGCGCGATCGCTTGTGCAATAAAGCAACTTCTTCAAACGACCCCCGCCCCAGATTAATACTCAGTATCTCGTAGCTAAATTCATCCCCAAATGGGGCATCGCCGCTAGAAACTGGGAGTATCTGAGTTTGTTTGGTCGGGAAGCCGAGCCAACTCAATGGTAGATTTAGCGGAAAGCTCCACTGGTTCGCAGTCACAAAAACCTGCGAAGCCGGAAATTGTCTGGCAAATGGGCCAACAAAAACTTTGTGTTCTAAGCCAGAGGCAGTTGGCAGAATGATGTATTTAACTTGACCGTGCTTCGCTTCCAACTCCTTGACGAGGCGGATACATTCTTTAGTCGGTGCGACGGGCGCATAGACGAGAAGACCGCCTTTTTCCAGCTTGACGACGCTCATGCGAATCGGCACGACGGTGTAAAGGATGCCCTGCAACTGGTCGAAAGTCCAGATGGTGTCCTTAACTACTTCCTGGCGAACTGTCCGCCGTCTGTTGTATGGGTAGAGTGGCACAGCCAGCCAGAATCGCCATGACCAATCCCCTGGGTTGATATTCACGCTATTTTGTTGCCCCTGCCCAAGCGATGTTCTCAACATTTGTCTCTGGTATGCTTTTGTTCGTGGTTCTATTCACATCTTGCACTACGGGAGGTAGAACCTCCGGCGATCTCGTTCCCAGGTTGAACCTGGGAACGAGAAGAACGAGAAGAACGAGAAGAAGGTGTGGGATTGTTGAAAACTAATGTTGCGATTGGGCTGCCATTTGTTGCTGAATCTTGCTCTTGGCAGCTTTAAATTCAGTTGCCAAAAGCTCTTTCTGCTCGTCACTGCAATTGTTGTCAATTGCCGCGAACATGGTGCTTTCTTCTTGACGAATGTGGTCGCCAACTACATCCATTAGCTGTTTAACTTTTGATCTGAACTCGTCGGCGTTAGCGGGGTCGATAGACTTAATTTCATCTAGCATCCGCTTCATAAGGGCTTGCTCGTCGTAAAGCTCTTGAGTGTTGTCATCGCCGTAAAACTCGCGTACTCTCGGATACACTATTTCTTCTTCAGCTTGAGCATGTGCTAACAAATCTTTGTATAGCTGCCCAAAATACTCTTGCAGCTTTTGAGGATCTTTAGTAGATCCGATTTCGGTGAAAATTGTATTTGTCTTGCTGTGATCCAGCCGAATTAGGGTCTGGATATTCATATCTTGCTTGTCAGTGTTTTGGGTAACCACGCTACCAGCTACACCCGACATGGCAGCGATCGCATCTTGCACCCGCGCCCAGAGTCCCCGATCCGCATCTTCTCCAGTCATTTCGCGCACGCCCACCTGTTCGAGCAGCCCCTTAAGCTGTTCTTGATGAGCGCGCCCCTCAAAATTGACTGTATTTAAAGGCCCAATTGCCACTTCAATGTCTGCCCCTACCTTTTGAGCGGCTTTGTGAATCGTGATTCCACTCATAGCCTGACCATGCTTCATTAGTTCGTGGTGAATGAGTTTCTGGTAGTACGTAAACTCATTACCTGACATCATCTGCTCGAACTGGGGAATAAATATTTTGCTTGCAGCGCTAGCTTCAGCCTGAATGCCATATTGAACGATTACAGTCTCTATGATGCCTAAGTTTTTCCGATCGTCCTCAAGCATATTCTGGAGACGCTCGCGAACATCTTCATAAGGGCAGGCATCTATTAGTTTCTGCTCGTTAGAAATAATTAAATTTTGAAACGCTAAGAGGTCTGCCAATCTTTCACCGATCGCCTGCCGCTTCGTATCGTTTAGCTTTGTCACCATGTTGTGTTCTCCTTTTGGAAAATAATGTAGATCGACCCCATTACCTTAGTTGTGAAAATCGGTTATGTTTGCGAGCGACAAAAAACTTGAATACTTTGATTTTGCAGGTGATGCACTTTTCGTTCACCTAACGAAGGTTAGATATATTGGTTTACCAACCAAGTTGAGCCTTGGGAGTGTCTATTCACAAAGCGGCAAGGGTAGCGATCGCAACGCACATGCCAGAGCTAGCTGCTTATTTAGTCATAGATAAAAGTCCTGTCTAAGGATAGAAGACCTGGAAGAAACTGAGTAATATTTTTGAAGAGTAACGTATTTAATAGGTGCTAATTATGACAGTAGATAACCCTCAAGACAATCGGCAAGATACCGAGCGATATGACCCTGAAGATAATCCTGGAACCCAAACAACCATACCAACAACAGAAGAGGGTGACACTCCGCTCGATGAAAGATATCGCATGACAGGTCAAGAATCCGGTACAGAAGTCCGTCCCGGTGCCGAACATGAAGCTCCTGGTGGTGCTGGCATTGTAATTGGTGCGCCAAATCAAGGAACTGACTCTCGTTAAAAACTCGCTGGAAAATTGGGTGCATTTTTGATGAGGATGAACTACTTGTCTCCGCTGTTTCCCCTTGTCTTAATCCGAATAGTTTTGAGTAGGGTGCGTTAGCGAAGCGTAACGCACCAACAATTTTTTTCAAGCGGATATTGCCGCCACATCTTGACGGTTGAGTTTTTGTGATATCGCATCCAACACTCTCTGTTCTGATGGAGAAATATCGCCGCTACTTTCCGCAATGCGACGGCATTGAGCTAATAGCGGTACGGCAAAATCGGGGTTTAGTTGCTCTAACAATCCATCCAATGGTTCGGGGGATTTGATGTTAGCAGCAATCCGATTGAGCGAATCGGGATTTATTTGCAATGCCTTTAATTCTGGCAATATATCTTCCCAGTTTTTGTTGGGATAGCTTGCCAAAATCGTGTGAACCATAATTTGATCCATCACCGCTTGCTGTGCGATCGCCAGATCCAAATATTGCTCGCTTTGTTGCTGAATCGCTTGCAGCGTTTCGGTTTTAGGTTGTTCCGCATTTTCTCTCACTTTGGCTTCGTAAAACTCCCGCGCCGCGTATCCCAGCGCGTACAGCATCGTCGCATTCGTACTCGCACCAATCATCGCGCCTGCTAGCGGTATGTTGCGTAAAAAGCCCAAACCGGCTTTCATGGCGTTGCTACCGCCCAAAGCTAGCCCAAAAATTGCCAAAACCTCGCCTTTTCGGGCTGGATCTTGCAAATCCATCCCATAAGCGGCGGCAATTTCATACACCATTTCGGTTTGAATCGCCGTTGTTGCGGCTAAATCGATCGCCAGCAGTGCCGCCGCCACACCGGGTAAAATGCTGCTAGCAAGTCCGACACCACCGGCTTGGATCGCTTTTTCCACCATGATGCGATGGGCAATTTCGCTGGGATATTCGTTGGGATACTGTTGTTGCAGTTCTTTGACTTGAGCTTCGGCTTTGGCTAAGTCGATGCGATCGCTCACCCCAACTAACCAATCTAACCTCAATACGCCAGCAACTCGTTTAACAAAGGGAAGATTCCCAACGTAAGTTACCGCATGTCCAGTTCCTTGCGTTGCTTGTCCAATCAATCGATAGGTTTGTTTAGCAGCAGCTTCTCCCAAATCAACTGCTGTGTCAACAACCGTTTTGCCTGCATTCAGTGCCGATTCTGTTGTCTCGGCAATAAAATCTAAAAAACCAGACTTGTGCGGTGAATTAGTTTGTTTTTGTGGATTTGATTCGTGGTTCATCGCTGCTGCTTTCAATTAACGACAATCTGCTATGTTTTCATTTTAAATAAAACCAGGTTTCTCTGAAAAATCTTTGATTTGGAAACTAGATAATTAACTCGAAACCCGGTTTCTCGCCTCGTGTCGGATTTTCAGGTTTGATAATTGCTGAGCGTACCAATTTCCCTTGATAATGCTATACATCAACATATAGATATCGTAGGGGCGGTATAGCAAACAATTTAAATAAACCCTTCCTTAGTGTTTCCCATTGATGGGAAAACAGTATCAAGCATAAACGCGAGGCTTGCGAGCGCCAGCAGCAGCACCAATCATTGCTGCTGCCAAACCTAGCAAAGAGCCAAGTAAAAATGACCAAGCAGCTTTAGCTGTATTACCAGCAATGTCGCGCACTTGATTTGGATCTACATTCGGCACTTGATTCGGTATATCAACGCCACCCTGTTGTTGTACTTGATTGGCAATTTCTCCCGCATTAGCAGCGACAGCGCCAAAAGCACCCGATACACCGCTGGCTAATAACCAAGCACTAAGTGCTAATGTAGTTCCCCAAAGAATTGCCGCATTTAAAAGCGCTGTTTTCTTGGTCATCGGGCCGCAACTTTGAGCCATCACCCAACCGCCCAAAAATAGGGAAATCAGCAAACTGATAATCGACCAAATTCCCACCCCAACACCAACAGAACCTGCATCCGCACCCGTCGCACCCGCGCCTAATCCGATCGCGATTCCCAAAGCACTTAAAAGCAGTTGCGTGCCCAGTGCGATCGCAATTCCTCCCAAAATAGGCCCCCACCTCACTCGGTCGTGGTAATCCACCACCGGATTGATGATTGTTGGCTCAACAACTGGACTGCCCGGTCGATCTGGATAATAGGTCATAAAAAATTAATCCTTGCTTTACGTTGTTATTTTTTTTTATTTTAGTTAATAGTTATAATTAAGTTATCTATCGCTGGGCAGAATATTATTAATTAATTTAATTTGCCAATCGCAACTATCAAAAGTAGTAGATTTGCCCGTCAAGCGAAGATAAAAAAATATATATTTTTTAGATTAATTGATATTTATTTGCCAAAAAATGACTGCCGAAAAAAAGCGATGAAGAATAATTTTACTGAAGCAATAATTGAAAAGAATTAAATGCGATCGCTTTCGTAGCTATTTCTACCTTTTAACTGATTTATATTACTTAGAGATAACTCACGCTCGAAGCAAATATTAGCAACTTAGAGGAAGCTGAAGCAATGGCTATTTTTCAAGGCACACCCGGTAACGATTTACTCGAAGGCACCCCCAATGCCGACACCCTGTTAGGATTTGCAGGCAATGACACGCTTTTTGGTCGCGCCGGAAATGACTTGTTATCGGGTGGCGAAGATAACGACCTGCTATTTGGCGAATCAGGAAACGATACCCTCTACGGTGACTTAGGCGACGATACCAGCTTTGGCGGGGATGGAGATGACCTGCTATTTGGGGGTACTGGGTCAGAGGATAATTTTAGCGGCACTACCAGGGATGTCCTCTATGGTGACGCCGGAAACGATACCCTTTATGGTTTAGCCGCAGAAGACCAGTTGCAAGGTGGCGATGGTAACGACTTGTTGATTGCCAATCAAGGCAACGATACAGTCAAAGGTGGCAACGGCGATGACCTAATTCGCGGAGGTCAAGACGCAGACCTCTTATTTGGCAATGCAGGGAAAGATACTATCTACGGCGACTTAGGCGACGATACGGTTTTTGGTGGGGATGACGACGACCTCTTATTTGGCGGTCAAGGAGAAGAAGCCAATTTTGGCGGTCAATGCAGCGATGTCGTTTATGGCGAAGCGGGAAACGATACGCTTTATGGTTTAGCAGGGAAGGATCTGCTGTCGGGTGGTGACGGCGACGATCTCATCAGCAGCAACTCTGGCGATGATAGCGTCAGAGGCGGCAATGGCAACGATACGCTGTTTGGAGGTAAAGGCAACGACGTACTGTTTGGCGATGCTGGTAGCGATCGCCTGTTGGGCAACTTCGGTGCAGATACGCTGATAGGCGGTGCGGGAAACGATGCCTTTGTCATTGGCAGACGCTTTGATATACCCGGTTTTCGCACCACAGGTGGCACCACGCTAAGCGATGCTGACTGGATTTTAGACTTTACTTCTGGTGAAGATGTTATTGAATTAATAGGCGGTTTGACCTTTGAAGAACTGAATATTTTTGCAGGCAACGGTGCTTTCACAGGCAACACAATTATTCAAGACAAAGCAACGGGCGAGTATTTAGCAATTCTTCAGGCAGGTAACGATATAATCGATCCCGTTTCTGACTTTAATCCACCTGGAATTGCACCCCCAATTAGACCCCCAGCTTCCCTCAGCACTTTACAATTTTCTGCCCCTACTTTCAGCATAAATGAAGATGGTACGCCGGTGACTGCGGTGAATATTACGCGCAGGGGTAGCAGTGGAGGGGCGGTGAGCGTACAAGTACTCCTCAACGGGGGTACTGCGATTGGTGGCGCGCCGCCTTTAGCCGCACCAAAAGATTATGACAATAGCTTTATTTCAGTGAATTGGGCAGATGGAGATACGGCAACAAAAACGGTCGCGATTCCCTTGTTTGACGATACAGAAGTTGAAGCGAACGAAACGGTTAATTTAACTTTAGGTTTCCCCACAGGAGAAGCAATAATTGGAGAGCAGAATACCGCTGTTTTGACGATTGTAGATAACGACAACAACACGCCAACCCCAACCCCAACCCCAACC
>DNGJ01000153.1 GCA_003486305.1 Cyanobacteria bacterium UBA11371 | reverse complement strand
AGCACCACGTCCATTTGCAACGGCGCTAGCTTGGCAAAATCTTGGGGCGCGGCAGTGATGTAATAGTGGGTGTAATCCTGGCTGGTAGCGGCATTGGTGACTGCGCCTCGCTCCTCAACTAAACGCTCAAACTCACCGCTAGCCAACCGCTCGGTGCCTTTGAAGATCATATGCTCCAAAAAGTGAGCCATGCCGTTGATCTCGTCGGATTCTACAGCCGAGCCAACATTTAACCACAGACTCAGGTTTACCGCTTCAACTGGCATCTGTTCCGCCACAATTGTCAATCCGTTGTCGAGTCGGCGGATGGTTGGTGCGTTGAGCGGAGGAGTTTTGAGTAAAGTTGAGGTCATTTGCGATTTTGCACGGGTTAATACTTCTTCAATCTTAGCGATTCTTCACATCGGGGATATCGCTCTCATCAGTTAATCCCCCCGTTCTCTATAAAACCTATCAGAAATATTTATTGCAATTTATTCTCAATTATTTGCATTTGCGTGTAATCTCTAAGTTATGCAATTGAATATCTTTTGCAACAAGCCCAAAGGAGGTATAGCAAGTGACAAGCATTTCCTCGCGCAGCCTCGCGTCAGTGCAGGCAGGCGCAGATACGGTTCCGCGTTGGGAGAGAAGATCTGTGCGATCGCCGCACCAGCCAAATCGCCCACTGGGTGCCGCTGTCGAGTACGCGGTCGTTCTACTATTTGAATATTATTCTCACTAGAAACCAATAACTACAGGAGAGTCAATGTCAACAAAGATCGGTTTGTTTTACGGCACTCAAACAGGGAAAACTGCCGATGTAGCCGAGATGCTGCAAAAAGAACTTGGCGAGGATGTCGTAGACTTGTACGACATCGCCGAAGCGCAAAAAGAAGACCTGGAAGCCTACGAATATTTAATTATCGGTTCTCCAACTTGGAATATCGGGGAATTGCAAAGCGATTGGGAAGGATTTTTCCCAGAATTGGATGAGATTGATTTCAGCGGGAAAAAGGTAGCTTTTTTTGGTGTCGGCGACCAAATTGGCTACCCGGATAATTTCTTAGACGCGATGGGTATCCTCGCAGAAAAAATTGAAGAACGCGGTGCAACTCGCATCGGTGATTGGCCTACATCAGGGTACGACTTTAACGACTCCAAGGCATTACAAAACGGTAAATTTATTGGCCTTGGGATTGATGAAGATAATCAGTCAGACATGACTCAAGATCGCATCAAAGCTTGGGTAGCACAAATCAAGAGAGACTTCAAAGTTTGATTGTAGATTGTAGATTGCAGATTTGAGATTTGAGTAATTAACTTAAGTTGCTAGTTACCTTATACATAGCCGCTAATGGCTAATGGCTAATCTGAGTAAAATAGTCTATTAGCAATTAGCAATTAGCAATTAGCAATTAGCAACTTGCGTTAATTAATGTAATCTAAAATCCCAAATCCCAAATCTAAAATCTAAAATCTGAAATCCAAAATTCCCCTTCGAGGCATCAACTGTGACAACACTTTCTCAACGCAGCACTTTATCAGTAGAGCAAGATGCTACTGAAGTTCCCTGGTGGGCTGGTAATTTTCGACTCACAAACTTATCGGGAAAATTACTAGGCGCTCACGTGGCTCATTCCGGCCTGATTGTATTGTGGGCTGGAGCCATGACTTTATTTGAGTTGAATCATTTTAATCCCGCTCGACCGATGTACGAGCAAGGATTAATTTTGCTACCCCATCTCGCCTCCCAAGGTTGGGGTGTGGGAGCAGGGGGTGCAGTTGTAGATACTTACCCCTACTTCGTGATTGGCGCATTGCATGTAATTTCATCTGCCTTTTTAGGTTTGGGCGGGATTTTTCATTCGCTTAAAGGCCCCGAAACCTTAGAAAAGAAAGTTCCTGCTTTCGGTTACGATTGGGCAGATACTAACAAGATGACCAATATTTTGGGCATTCATTTAGTACTATTGGGATTGGGTGCATTTCTTTTAGTTGCGAAAGCAATGTACTTTGGCGGCTTATACGACCCTGCCGTAGAAAATGTGCGGGTAATTTCTAACCCGACATTGAATCCAGCGACGATCTTTGGCTATTTGTTTGGTGCAGTTGGCAAATTTTGGCTCGCTGGCGTTGACAACTTAGAAGATGTTGTCGGCGGTCATATTTGGATCGCTGCTATCTGCATTGCTGGGGGGATTTTCCACATTGTAACTAAACCTTTTTCTTGGACGCATCCGTTATTTGTTTGGTCTGGGGAAGCTTATCTCTCTTACAGTTTGGGTGCATTAGCCTTAATGGGTTTTATCGCTACCCTGTTTGTTTCGGTCAATACTACGGTTTATCCCGAAGTATTTTACGGCCCTGCTTTGGTGATTCGGCAAGGTATTGTGCCTTACTTTTCTTCACCCGATCCAGACTTAGTAACTGCGCGGACTTGGTTAGCAAATACGCACTTTTGGTTAGCGTTCTTCTTCTTGCAAGGTCATATTTGGCACGCCTTGCGATCGCGCGGACTTGACTTTCGCAAAGGTCGCATAAGTCCAGATGCAGTTCTGCCTCAACCACAATAGCTGAAGAAACCCAAATCTCAAGGAATTTAAACACATGACCGCAGTAATTTCTGAAAGTCCTTACCAGAAGAAAATACCCAACGTTGGTTGGTGGTCGGGCAATTTTCGCCTAGTTAACTTGTCGGGTAAATTACTAGGCGCTCACGTCGCCCATGCTGGATTGATTGTATTTTGGGCGGGTGCGATGACCTTGTTTGAAATATCGCGCTTTAATCCAGATGTACCGATGTACGAGCAAGGGTTAATTTTATTACCCCATTTAGCAACCCTCGGTTTCGGTGTTGGGGCTGGTGGTGAAGTTATTAGTACCTATCCCTATTTTGTCATTGCAGTTTTGCATATCATTCCTTCAGTTATTTTGGGCGCTGGTGGTATTTATCACTCGCTTTTGGGGCCTGAAGTTTTAGAAGATAACCCAACTTTGGCGGGCTTGTTCGGTTATGACTGGAAAGACAAGGACAAGATGACGACAATTTTGGGAATTCACTTGACAATTTTAGGCTTAGGTGCGTGGCTTTTAGTTGCAAAAGCAATGTTTTGGGGTGGAATTTTTGACCCTTGGGCTGCGGGGGGCGGCGATGTGCGAATTATCAATCATCCAACGCTCAACCCCGGAACAATTTTTGGTTATTTGTTTGGCGCGCACGGTTCAGAAGGAATGGCGGCAGTTGATAATTTAGAAGATGTTATCGGCGGTCACATTTGGGTAGGGTTGCTGTGCATTTTAGGTGGTTTTTTCCACATTTTGACCAAGCCTTTTCGGTGGGCAGAACGGGTTTTAATTTGGTCTGGAGAAGCGTATCTGTCGTATAGCATCGGCGCGATCGCATACATGGGATTTCTCGCCGCCTACTTTGTATCGGTCAACAATACCGTATATCCGGAAGTATTTTACGGCCCCGTTGGCACTCTAGAAGCTTCTACAGGCTTGGTTTCTGCCCGAGGATGGTTAGCAAGTTTCCACTTTGTTTTAGCAGTCTTATTCATCTGCGGTCACATTTGGCACGCGATTCGCGCCCGTGGTGAAGCCGCTGGTTTTGACTTCAAAAAAGGTGACATGGTTCGACCAGCAGGGAACCCCCAAACTGGGAACCTTGCCACTCCAATCAACTCTTCCGATCTTACCTTGAACTTGCTGAAAAACTTGCCAATTTACCGTCCGGGGTTATCTTCCCTATCGCGGGGTTTAGAAATTGGCATGGCTCACGGTTACTGGTTAATTGGCCCCTTTGCTAAATTAGGGCCATTAAGAGATTCTGAAATGGCTAACTTAGTGGGTTTGTTATCCGCATCGGGTTTAATTGTGATTTTGACAGTTTGCCTATCGATTTACGGCAGCGCCACGTTTGTGCAGCGTTTGGAAACAGTTCCTCGCCCCAGGTTTGCAACAACGGTTCCCAACGTGCCAGAAACGCTGCAAACACTAGAAGGATGGAGTCAGTTTTCTGTCGGCTTTTTGATTGGCGGTGTCGGCGGAGCGTTCTTTGCTTATCTGATTTTAAATAACCTAAGTGTGTTCCAAGATATTTCCAATAGCTTAGGTTAAAAAGCAACAAGTTTGGTGTCGTCAGACTGGGTAGCACAGTGAGTTGTGCTGCCTTTTTTTTTGCTAATGGCTAATTGCTAATGGCTAATTGCTAATTGCTAATGGGTAATGGCTAATTGCTAATTGCTAATGGCTAATTGGTGATTGGTGATGTAATCGTGGCAACTACCGATTACCGATTACCAATTACCCATTACCCATTACCCATTACCAGTGTGGTTCGATGTAACTAGCAACTTACGTTATGTAGCGATCGCTCTAAAAAAAGTATGTCCTGGGTATGGGGAAAGGAGCGAAGCGGATTCTGAAAATGGTAGGCAATCTCTCTTTCTTACCTAAGGATTGCACTTCATGGAACCACAACAACTCAGTCAAGAACTGCGCGAGGGCAAAAATCCCCACATGAGCCGTCGGCGGGCGATTATCGGTTTGTCTATGCTAGGGGGATCGATGGGACAACTGGTAACGCTTTACCAGACGGGGATAGTTAATCACTTACCAGATCCGCCAGGGCAGACGCTTTTCGATGCAGATCGCGTCGATGCATCTAACTATGCTTACAGCCGATTTAACTCGCCCGATGGCCCGATAATGGTGGTTAATTACGCCCTCACCGCTTGGCTAGCTGCTGCTGGTGGACTCGATCGCGCGAGGCGCAATCCGCTTTTACCAATTGCAATGGGTATCAAGCTGGTGTTAGATTCTGCGATCGCTGTCGAGTTAGCGCGCGAAGAGTGGGCAGAAAACAAAGCTTTTTGCGAATATTGCCAAGTGGCAACTTTGGCATCTTTGGCGTCGTTAGTGCTAGCAGTACCAGAAGTTATGACCGCTATTCGCACTCTCAAAGGCGGGAAGAACGCCACAGCAGATGCCAGCACTCAGTAAGTAAGGATTCCGGTTACCTCTGATATCATGTCCATTGAATTGCCCATAATAAAAAAACTTCACGTCGTCTTGCGTAGGGACACGGCATCAGAGATTTCTCGGATAAACA
>DNGJ01000131.1 GCA_003486305.1 Cyanobacteria bacterium UBA11371 | reverse complement strand
GCATCCTGCTTGCCCTCTCACCCTAGAAGAGAGGTGGAAATTATTGTGGGGTAGGCATCCTGCCTGCCCGCCCACCCTAGAAGAGGGTGGAAATTCTTGTGGGGTGGGCATCTTGCCTGCCCTATGTTTAAAATAACTTTTTCACTTGATTTACTTGCACCTACATTCGCAGACAGGGCGTAGCATTTGGATATAAGTACCTAAGTTGAGTTTCATAGATTGTCGCCCAAATGCTACGCCCCTACCTGTTCTGGGTTAGAATAGCGCTACGCCGAGAGATTTTGATTCATGGTTCAAGATTTCCAAATATTAAAGCGAATCTACAATGCTTTTGACCCATTTCGACCTTTGCCCGCTGGCGATCCAACTTATGTGGATTGTCGGGAAGTGCGGGGCGATGGCGATATTCTGGTGGAGTTAGGTAGGGAAATTTTTTTCTCAGAACCGATGACTTGTCAACTTTATGCAGGTCATCGAGGATCGGGAAAATCAACAGAATTACTGCGGCTCAAACAACATTTAGAAAGCCAAAATTGTTTTGTTGTCTATTTTGCTGCTGATGAAAACGATATTGAGCCTGAAGATACCCAATATACGGATATTTTATTGGCTTGCACGCGACACTTACTGGAAGAATTAAAAGATAGTGCTAATCCTAATCCGTTACTAAATTGGATGGAAAGTCGCTGGCAAGACCTGAAAGATTTAGCTTTAACTGAAGTATCTTTTCAAAGTTTAAGTATAGAGGGGCAGTTGTCTCAGTTTGCTAAGCTGACAGCGAATTTAAGGACTGAACCGAGCCAGAGACAAAAAATTAGAGAGCGAGTTAACCCGCATACAATAACTTTGATTAAAGCTTTAAATCAGTTTATAAGTGATGCGAAAAAGCACTTACCTTCAGGTTAAAATCAATTAGTGGTTATTGCTGATAACCTGGATCGAATTGTGCCAATGGTTCAGGAAGATGGACGGAGCAATCAGGATCGCATTTTCTTAGACCGCAGCGAACAACTCAAATCCTTGGATTGCCACTTGGTTTACACAGTGCCAATTTCAATGCTGTACTCTAACCGAGCAGCGGATTTGCGAAATACCTATGGCGATGCTCAAGTTTTGCCGATGATTATGGTGCAGACTCCAAAAAATGAGAGATTTGAACCTGGAATCAACAAAGTTAAGGAGTTAATAGCAAAACGGATCGATCAGGTTGTTCCTAATTATGCGCTTGAATCAGATGTTTTCGATCGGCCTGAGACGTTGGATAGATTATGTTTAATGAGTGGGGGTCATGTGCGAGAATTACTGTTATTGATGCGAGCCGCACTCAAACGCACTGACAGTCTACCTATTCCTACTAAAGCCGTACAAAGGGCAATTACAGAAGCGCGGGATACCTATCGCAGAACGGTTGAAAATGAGCAATGGGAAATTTTAGCTGAAGTCTCGCAAACTAAGCGGATACCCAATGAAGATGGGTATCGTAGTTTGTTGTTTAATCGCTGTCTTTTGGAATATAGCTATTTGGATGCAAATGGAGACAGACAGCGTTGGGGTGATGTTCACCCGCTAATCAAAGGAATTCAAGAATTCCAGGAAGCTCTCGCCAAAATTCAGCCATGAAGTCACAAGCGATCGACTGGGATGAGGATTTACCTCCCGATCCAGAAGAAGAATATGCATCATTTGTACGCACTCTGAAATGGACA
Source organism: Cyanobacteria bacterium UBA11371 (assembly GCA_003486305.1). GTDB lineage: Bacteria > Cyanobacteriota > Cyanobacteriia > Cyanobacteriales > Aerosakkonemataceae > Microseira. The sequence continues at coordinate 19,096 of DNGJ01000131.1, read as the reverse complement.
GAAGGCTTTGGATTAGCATTTGTCCGATGTTCGCCTGTTCGGGGTGAGCAATTGATTATTGATATCCAGAAGGAAATGCCCCAAAAGACGATCGAAGTTTTGCGACTGAATGAACGAATTAACGATCTTTACGAAATGGTTGAGAGTCTACCAAACCGAAATAAAATTGATATTATTTTTATTAGTGGGATTGAAAAATCTTTTATTGACTACATTAAGCCTGGGTATGGTGGTGAGGGAGATTTTTACAAGTTAGATTCTGTACCGCGTGTTTTAGGTAACTTAAACCTTCAAAGAGAAAGGTTTAGAGATAAGTTTAATATATGCTTTGTTTTTCTTTTACGTCTGTTTGGCCTTAAGTATTTTATTCACCGCGCACCAGACTTCTTCGACTGGCGCTCTGGGGTTTTTGAATTGAATCAAGAAAAGTTTAGTGTTACAATAGATATTAAATCCGATTTGCACGAGCAGCTAAAAATTCGGGCAAATGTTGAAGGAGAACCAATATCAGCGATCGCCAAACAGGCTGTTGCGCTCTACCTAGCTCAGCTAGAGGTGGAAGATGAATAACGCGACCACAGAAAAGGCGAGGATTAAGTTATATCTTCCAGCAGAACTGTACAGTCAACTCGAATTTCGCTCTAATGTTGACCCAGGTTCAATGTCAGCAATTGTTGAGCAGGCAATTGCCAATTTCCTGGCTCAAGAGGGGGAGGCAGAGAAATCTGATAGCAAACCAGATCAAGATCGGAATTATCCAGATTATGACAAACTTATAGAAGTAAATCCCAATGACTACAAAGCTTGGTATGGTCGTGGGGTGATGCTGAAGAATTTAGGCCGCTATGAAGAAGCGATCGCTAGCCTAGACAAAGCTCTAGAAATTAAACCGGATTACTACAAAGCTTGGAACAGCCGGGGTAATGCGCTGTATGGTTTGGACTTCTACGAAGAAGCGATCGCTAGCTATGAAAAAGCAATTAAGTTGAAACCTGACTTAGCCCAAGCTTGGTACGAAAAAGGCAAGGCACTGGATAAATTAGGCGATCGCGAGGAGGCAATTGCCAGTCGCAATAAAGCCCTAGAAATTCAACGCAAAACCGAGGTTCTGAAGCCCAAGCCAAATATTCTTAAGATAAACAGAACGAACCTCACTATAAATCAATACGAATTTAGTTCATCAGAAGTATTCATAGACACCGATGTCCTTGCTGACTTGATCGAGACAGAACTACAGCCGCAGATTCTGTCGGCAACCAACATTGTTAAAGCAGTGGCTACCCGGATTGCTATTGAAGTCAATCGCATTTGCCGTTCTAGTCCGCGCATCCAAAGATCCGGCTGTGTAGGCTCTTGGCAGCTAAGCTTGGCAAGGCATAGGATTGCGAAGTGTCTGAAGTATTATAAATTGGGGTCAAAACCAGCGAGGATCGAATTGCACAGTACGCTAGGCGCGATCGCTTATCGCTACATTGCACCGATGCGCTCTCCTGTAAGTTTCCAAATCCGCTCTCACCTGTTGGATGACTTTCTCCAAAGTTTTTACATAGAGTCGCTGACTGTCTTCCGACGCGAATACCAACTGACAGCAAATTACACGCCCCGCACGATACTGGAATTAGCCGAGTATATGGCATTTACCGAGCAATATGCGAGGCGGCGCATCACGCTGAAGCGGGGTAATTCGCAGCAGTTGATTGTGCTTCGCGCTCAAGGGTTTGCGCGCCGCCTGCCTACTGAGACAACATTAGATACTGAAGCTATAGAATCCCTTGATATTGAAGCGGCTGCCGAATCTTCCGAAGCGGAACCAGCTCAGGTGCGCTCACCAGAGATGCAAAAGTTGCGTGCTTCGATGGTGTCGGAGGCGCTCGATCCGGCGGAGGGTTTTTTGCGCGATCGCGTAATTCAGGAGTTGGTAGACTATTTAGAATCGAACGGTCAAGCGGACTGCATAGATTATTTAATCTTAAAACTGCAAGATTTTTCAGCACCAGAAATTGACGATATTTTAGGGCTAGAACGGCGGCAGCGGCAATATCTACAAAAGCGTTTCAAGTACCATGTAGAAAAATTTGCCAGGACGCATCAATGGCAACTGGTACATCAATGGTTGGGGGTAGATCTAGAAGATAATTTGGGGCTGAACGAAAAGCAGTGGGAAGCATTTTGGCAGCAACTCCAACTGCGGGAGCGGCAACTACTGGAGCTAAAACGCGCCAACCAAAATGACTCAGCGATCGCCTCGTCGCTACAATGTACAACTAAACAGGTGCAAAGAATCTGGTCTCAGCTATTAGAAAAAGCCTGGAGATTCCGTAACGGCATCAATAATTCTTCGCTATCTTCAACAGCCTCCGGAACTCAACACCCAACATCTGTTAACCAGCCGCCGCAGTCTTGCGATACGTTACCCACAACTGCATAAGTCCCCTTACACCAGAGATAGTAATAAATAGGAGAAGGAAGTTGAGAAAGCGACATTCTCCAGCAAGGTGGTGTTAAACATGTGCTACTACAACAAAAAAGGTTCTCCACTTGTCAAGATTGTCTACACCAAGGTCAACATTGAAGGGAAAGAAGAGCTTGTTGCACTCAAACTTTATGCCGATGGTTCTGTTGAACGGAATGATTAAAGGGATGCATAGAATATCTAGCTACGAAAATGCTTTAGAAACCCGGTTTCTCAAACAATACCTTCGCCATTTTTGTCAAACGCCCCCACGCTAAAGCAAGATGGCTCACAAACAAAGCCCACCTGCGTGGGCTGAAATTCTTACAGGCTGCGAAGGCAGCCTTTGTTTGTGTAGCCGCACCCTTCAGGGTGTCGGCTTTTTGGCGAAAGTATTGTCAAAGAAACCGGGTTTCTGCAATCATAGTTCGCCCAATAGAATGACCGACTGGAGGATGACAAGGGAAAGCGCGAAATTATACCTTAAGCGAAATAATAGCTATGGCAGCACCTATGGACGCAAAGATCGGGGTATTCGATTTACCTATTGTGAGCAAAGCTGTTGCTTTGGTGCAACGGTTGTTTCATACTGCTGAGTCGGCAGATTATCAGGAATGGCGACAGGGATTTATGCGCGATCGCTTGCACCTTTCCTTATGGATTATCATCCTTTATTTTTTCACCACTTCAGCTAACACGGTCTACGTATTTTTTATCAATTCTACCCAATTCAACAAAGATATCCTCAAACTCTATAAAGATCCAACCCTCGCGGATCGATTCAGAAGCGTTGTCACTATCCATAGTTTAATCTTTATAGTTTTATTAGTTAGTTTCTTGTTTTTGCAAAAAACCAAATGGGGAAAACGCAATTTAGGATTGCTTTTCCTTGCTATTTCTTTGTCAATGACACTAAGCGATCATATCGTCGCCACATTCTTTAATATCCCATTACCTCCCAACTGGACTTTGGAGTTTTTAGGACAGGCAATTTTAATTCCCGTTTGTTGGCGATTGCATTTGTTGTCTCAGCTAGTACCGATCGCTTACTATGCATGTGTTTATCCGCTGTTGGGAATAACTAAAATCGGCGAGCGCTCGATTTACGATTCCTACACGCTTGGTATAATTATAAATCTATTTTGGGTTTGCCTGATCTGCGATTTGGCGGTGTATATGTACGAAAAACTGCAACGCGCTGAATTTGAATCTCGGCGGGGATTGCGAGTGTTTTTGCATTCGGTTTCCCACGATTTGCGAACGCCAGTCATTGGTACATCAATTGTTTTGCAAAGTCTTTTAAAGAAACCAGATCAAAAATTGGTGGTCGATCGATCGGTGTTGGAGAGGTTATTGCAAGGAAGCGATCGCCAGATGAATTTAATCAATTCTTTACTCGAAGCTCATGCTACCGAGGTGCAAGGAATTACCCTCAATTGCGAACCACTAAATTTAGAAACTTTGGTTGAAGCTGTTCTGTCGGATTTAGAACCAGTTTTAAGTAAAAATCAGGTAATCTTAAACAATAAAATTAGCGCCGATTTGCCTTTAATTAACGGCGATGCAACTCAATTGTGGCGCGCCTTCACCAATTTAATTTCTAACGCCATCAAGCACAATCCGCATGGAATTACTTTGACGTTAAATGCAGAAATTGATCGCCATAAAATGATTCGTTGCACCGTCGCCGATAATGGGATTGGCATTTCGCGCGGACAATGCGATCGCTTATTTGAACTATATGCTAAAGGCGATCGCGCTCGCTATATGCCCGGTTTGGGTTTAGGATTGTATTTATGCAAGCAAATTATTACCGCCCACGGTGGCAAAATTGGTGTAATTAGCAGTCCTAACGCTGGATCGACGTTCTGGTTTACACTACCTTTAGCGCCAAATTAGATCTTGCATTTTTCCACCGACCCGCCCGGAAATAAATTTCCGGGCTAACAGCAAAAGTCCTCTTGCATAGGACTGGGAAAAAGCAAGCATCAGTCCATTTCAATGGACTTTCACTATTAGCAAGGAAATTTATTTCCTTGCGGGCTATAACCTTGCGGGGGATAACCAAGTCTCAATTGCCTGAGTTGATTTTACAACGTGCATTCCCGCATTAGCAAAGCGTTGAAAAGCTGCATCTGCTTGTTCGGTAAAATCAATTATCCCAGGAACTACAACAGGTGAAGTGCAATCTTCCAGGAGATAGATTTTTTTAGCAAGATTGGGATCTTTTGCCATAATTTCCGTCAGCAAATCGTCAATTGTCCAGGCAACGCAGTGACTTTTAGCTTGACCGGCAATAATTACTTTGTCAAATTCCAGCAATTTTTGGATAAAAGATGTATTTTTCTGCGCTATTGTTTGACCGTTATAACTATCCAAAACTTCGGGACGCAATACGGAGTAATTTTCAGTTAGGGGATTGTTACCTTTAATTTCAAACAGCGTTTGACTATTCCTAACTATGTTATGGAAAAATATCGCTTCTTCCACAGCAGAAACTAAGGCGTGACCAATCCCGCCCAACATAGAATGATAAGGCCAAACCGTTAAAGGATATTTGCCTTCATCGCTCAATTTTTGGACATAGTGCAAGGCATGTTTTTGCAGTGTATTGTAGTCGCCATTGGTAATGCTGTAAGCAATATCTGGATTAACTTTCCAAATGCCTTTTTGCACGTCATCTAAAGTAATGCTAGTTGTTGGCGTGGGATGTTCGCCAGCATCGTTTACCCAGAATAGGGGATGGAAAATTTGAGCGGCAGTGTGGGTGTCCATTGTGGGTGCGATCGCTGTAATTACCCCTAAGTTGCGATAGATAAATTCGCACAGTCGCACGTTGTCATCAACAGCACCCGTACCCGAACGCCCGCCAACAAATAATTCAAATTCGGGTATGCAAAAGGTATTCTGGACATCAATTGCTAATAAACAAATGCGGGTTTTGTCTTTCGCTGCGGGTTGTATTTCGTGCTGTTTTGTCCAGTTTTTGGCTTCTGACGCCAGTTTTTGGTAACTCACTCGCCAGACTTCTCCTACTTTGCTAGAGTCAAAGTGGGACGGGATTGGTAGTTGTTTGTTTGTTTGTGTTGTCATACGATCAAACCGCCAATAAAGCAGAGATTAGTAGTTAATCGGTATAATTTCACCTATTATAAATCTTCAAATACAGCAAATTGCACTCTTTGTAAGGTACAGCCCTTTGGCTTCGTTTGTGTAGCGGCACCCTTAAGGGTGCCGCTACACAAACGCAGCCGTATGAGGTACGGCTGCAATCCGCTGTAAACATAGGCGATCGCAGGCAAGATACCTAATACAGTTTTCCCATGAATGCGAAAAACTGGGGTCGGGGCGGGTTTAGTTAAATTGTTTGTTTCTCCCCAAGATGGTTGGTAAAACCCGCCCCTACAATCGTTACATTTTGATGTGTAGCATTATCAAGGAAAATTGGTATAACCCACACACAAGAGTTGTTGAAGAGATAAATTACCAATTACCAATTACCCATTACCAATTACCAATTACCAATTAAAATGATGAATTTGGCTGTTTTAGAAATTCCGCTTCTTCTGGTGTCGTTTCGCGACCAAGTATTTTATTGCGATGGGGGAAGCGTCCGAATCTTTCGATAATTTTTAGGTGTTGAATGGCGTAGTTAATCGCGTCGGCACAATCTGGATATTCGCTTAACCCATGCCATAACTCAACCGATTGATGTTGATCGGCAAGATTTTCGCTATGTTCAAAAGGCAAGTAAATAAACCATCGCTGCACGGGTAATAATTCGCGGTCAAAACCACGATTGACGGCGTGTTTTGCTGCTGAGAGTGCTTGGGAATCGGTAGCAAATGCTTTTGGTTCACCGCGAAAGATGTTTCTGGGAATTTGATCGAGCAAAATTATCAATGCTAGACAACTTTGGGGTGAATTTTTCCATTCATCCAGTTTGCCTGATGCGGCTAATTCGTAATCGGTTTGAAAATGCGATCGCACTGCGATATCGAATTCTGGATCTGACGCGAACCAAAACTGGCGAGGTTTTCCGTAGCTAGACTCGTCGGGGTTACCAAACCAAAAATTTAGGATTTCTTGAAATTGTGACATAGTGCGATCGCTCGATCTTAGGATTAAAATGTTGTGAGATAATTTCCTGATAGCCCCTGTGGGATTTTGAATAAAGATTTGGGAACACTATACGTAACGGACGATTGCCAAATTAACGGAGGTAGAGATTGCTTCAATCACCTGTTTTGAATTCATCGCTAGCTACTCACCCTGAAATCCAAATACTGCTTTGCTGCGCCACCACCCAGATAGAATCGGAAACAGCCTCGCGCCTCAAAGCCCTGGTACAAGAAAATATAGACTGGGTGAAGCTGACTCAATTGGCGCAACAGCACCGAGTGATGCCGCTATTGTACTCGAATTTGAATGCAATCTGCCCGCAAGCGGTTCCCAAAGATATTCTAAATCAATTGCTGGTTAATTTCCGTACCAATACTCGACGCAGTTTATTATTGAGTGCGGAACTGGTTAGACTGCTGAATTTATTTGAGGCACAAGCAATTCCAGCGCTTCCCTTTAAAGGGCCAGTTTTAGCCGCTTCTGCCTATGGTAATTTGTCGTTGCGGCAGTTTAGCGATTTAGATATTTTGGTTCGCCCTCAAGACATAGAAAAAGCCAAGGCGCTGTTTTTATCTGAGGGGTATCGGATGAAAATCGAGCGGATTGAAGTGACTCAAGAACAGGAAGCGGCGTTTGTGCGATCGCAAAGCATCCATCAATTTGTCCGCGAAGCTGCCTATCCTTTTATTCACCACAAAAAAGGCGTTACGGCAGAATTACACTGGGGAATAATGCCGCAATATTTTTGTTTTCCCATCGATTCTCTGGCGTGGGAGCAAAGCGAATTTGTCTCGATTGCTGGCAACAAAGTACCAAATCTTTCGCCAGAAATTACGCTGCTGATGCTAGTCGGACACGGTACAAAAGACTGTTGGACTCAGCTTGCAAGAATCTGCGACATTGCTGAATTAATCCGCAGCCATCCCCAGTTAAACTGGACTAAATTAATAGAGCAAGCAAGAATTAAAGGCGGTCAGCGGATGTTGTTTTTGGGTCTAATGCTTGCACGCAATCTTTTAGGAGCTTCTCTCCCAGAGGAAGTTTGGCAAAAGATCCAAGCGGAAAAAGAAGTAGAGTTACTAGCTAGGCAGGTTAGCGAAAGGCTTTTCTCTCCGTCAAATGCCTCGTTTCAAGATGGTTCAGTTACCCGATTTCATCTGGGCACGAGAGAACGGCTAATGGACAAAGTTCGGTATTTTATCAAAGTATTAATAACGCCGACTACCTCCGATTGGCTGCTGCTACCATTGGCTCAATTTCCTGCTTTTCTTTACTATCTACTGCGACCGATCCGGTTAGTGAGAGAGCAGGTATCGAAAGTATTGAATTGAAGTTGCCGTCACCCTTAAGGGTGCGGCTATACAAACTAAGTCCGCCTGCGCGGACTGAAGCTGTAGGTTGGGTTGACGTTAGGAAACCCAACCATTTCAATTGTTGGTGTTGGGTGTCTTAGACCGCCCAACCTATGGCATGGGAAAAGTAGGAAAAGTAGGAAAAGTAGGATTTTTTCTGCTCGCATCACTCGCTTACAATTTCTTCACAAAACACATGCTGCTCCACACAAAACTTTTATACTATTAGAGTTAACCCAAAGTTATACTTAAGTTAAATCGAAGTAATAGCGACATAAACAATGATGAAACAAGCAGAGAAATTCAGCGTGAATGCTCCAAAAGTAGTCCACGAAACTATTGAGGGGGAGGTCGTAATCGTCAATCTAGACAAGGGAGATTATTATAGTCTGGTGCAAGCTGGAGCGGATATTTGGAACGGGATTATCAGCGGTATTTCCAGAGACGAGATTATCCAAGAAATGAATCAGCGGTATGCAGGCGATCGCGCAACTATAGAAAAGAGTGTCAACGACTTTATCGCTCAATTGCAGCGCGAGGAATTGATTAAAATTGACCAGACAGATGAGTCGATCAACTCGAATGGCAAAACCGCGCCAATCCCAGCGGAAATTAACGGAGAAAAGCCAAACTTTGAGCCGCCATCCTTAAATAAATACACCGACATGGAAGAATTGCTGGCTTTAGATCCAATCCACGAAGTTGATACAGAAGTCGGCTGGCCTAGTGCTAAAGTTGAAGTTTGATTCAATCAACATCTCGCTAAAATGTAGGGTGCGTTAGCTTTGCGTAACGCACCATTAAACTAAACTTTCCCAAATCAAATGACAAACGAGTTAAAAGATTCCGAAATTGCGACCAAAACAGAAGAGAAAAACTCTCTGGAATTTTTCAACACAGTCTACGAACTATACGAAAAAGCCGAGTCATCAGCGGGTGGTTGTATTGAACGTTTCTATTGCATAGCGGGGAAAAAAATCCGATTGCGATTTGCTGGCGAGGCATTAATTCCTTACATGACTCCGGCTTTAGGACACTTAGCAATTGAGCCAGTTTCCGATCCAGATTTAACAGTTTGTTTGTGGGATAGTAGCTCAACAAATACTATAATGCCGCCACCACCTTGGCGGAGAAATCAGCATCATCCCAAGCGGGGAGAAATTATCGGGTTTAATAGCGATCGCATTCACACGAGTTTCCAATGGGGTGCGTTTGCATTGAGTTTGTTGGATCGCGATCGCAACTTAGGAATCTATTGGGTAGAAACTCCCGAACAACTACCTTACTGGGAAACAGGTTCCCCTCTGCGGACAATTTTTAATGTCTGGATGGGTAAGCAGGGAATTCAACTGGTACATGCAGGTGCAGTCGGAATACCTAGCGGCGGCGTGTTATTAGTTGGAAAAGGCGGATCGGGAAAATCAACTACCGCTTTAAGTTGCCTGAATTCCGAACTTTTTTATGCCAGCGATGACTATAGTTTAGTTACTGCCGAACCGAATCCAACCGTTTTTAGTATCTACAGTACCGGCAAAAAAAATGCCGACGACGTGGAAAGATTGCCGTTTCTGACAAAGGCAATAAGTAACAGCGATCGCTTAGATTCTGAAAAAGCACTTTACTTCATCAACGAGCATTTTCCCGAAAAAATTATCTCTAGTTTTCCCATCCGCGCCATTTTAATGCCACGCATTACTGGAAAACCAGAGACAACTTTAACCCCCACTTCTTTTTCTGCTGCCTTATTAGCACTTGCACCGAGTACCGTAATTCAATTGCCGGGTGCTGGCAAAGAAGCTTGTCAAATCATGATGCAAGTTGCCAGCAAAGTTAATTGCTACTATCTAGAACTCGGTACTGAAGTAGCTCAAATCCCTCAAGTTATTTTCAACTTAATTTCTCAAGCATAACCAATGGAAAATCAACAATTATCAGTCAGCGTCGTTATCCCGGTGTATAACGGAGAGAAGTTTTTAGATTCGGCAATTCATCATGTCAAAAACCAGAACTATTATCCAATAGAAATTATCGTCATTGATGATGGTTCGACCGATAACACAGCCGAAGTCGCCGCCAAATTTAAAGATAGTATCCGCTATGTTTACCAGGAAAATAGCGGCCCAGCAGCCGCAAGAAATCATGGGATAAAGATAGCAAAAGGAGATGCGATCGCATTCTTAGACGTTGACGATTTGTGGTCAGAAGATACGCTCAAAATTAAAGCCAATTATTTGGCGGAGCATCCATCGGTAGAAATTGTTCAAGGATTAATCCAACAAATAAAAATACCGGAAACGCCAGAAAAAAATCAAGCAAGCTTTGAAATTGTTTCCAAGCCTTATCAATTTATTAATTTAGGCAGCGGAATTTATCGAAAGTCAGTGTTTGATAAAATTGGATTACTTGATGAAACACTCAATTATGCTGAAGATTATGACTGGTTTTTACGAGCTTGGGAAAATAACATTTATAAAGTAGTCCTAGAGCGAGTGACCCTGTTTTATCGAAAGCACGATAACAACATGACTGAGGGGAAACAATTAGTAGAACTAGGGTTTGTGAAAATATTTAAAAAACACCTCGATCGGTGTAGAAAAAAAGGAAAATTTACGCGATCGCCTGAATTACCTGCTTTACCAGAATACATTGGTGTAGCTCCTGCTAACAAAGAAGTATGGAAATTTAAACGCGAAATCACAAAAAAACCAAATGATTGATTGGCTAATCTTTAAGGGATAAGATAATGAAAGAAAATCATGGTTTAGTTATTGTAATAATTCCCGTTTACAATTGGGATCGCGATCGTACCTCAAGTGCTTCTTTATCGGCGCATTCATGGCTCAAACTTATCCCACGAGACAGAAGCAATGCGATCGGGAAGTATGGGATTTTTAAGAGCGTCAATTAAGCGTAAACACCAGCATAAATCTGCCAAATAAAAGTGTAGTAAAAGTTAATGATAGAAAACAATCCTTTGACCAGCGTCATTATTCCAGTTTATAACTGCGATCGCTACCTACCTGAAGCCATCGAAAGCGTCCTGAATCAAACCTATCAGCAATTTGAAATTATTGTCGTGGATGATGGTTCAACGGATAAAACGGCTCAAATCGCTACGATATTCAGTGACAAAATTCGTTATGTTTATCAAGAAAACAGCGGCCCATCTACGGCTAGAAACACAGGTATAAAGATCGCCAAAGGAGAGATTATTACCTTCTTAGATGCTGACGATCTTTGGAGTCAAAATAAACTGCAACTACAACTGGCATACTTAGGGGAAAATCCATCGCAGGAAGTAGTCATAGGTTGCACGCAATTTATGCAGCTAACCCTTGGAGATGAGCGGCAGAAATTTGCAGAAATTGGCGAACCCCGGATATTTCTAAACTTAGGTAGCGCCATTTTTAGAAAATCTGTATTTGAGCAAGTTGGTTTATTTGACGAAACCCTCCGTTATAGCGAAGATGTTGACTGGTTTAACCGTGCTAGAGAAAGCGCAATTGCAATTTTAATGCACCAAGAAGTCGTGCTGTTTTATCGACAACACGAACAGAATATGACCCGCAATAAAGTTGCCAACGAACTCAATGTATTGAAAGTACTCAAGCGATCGCTAGATCGACGGCGCAGTAAAAATGATGGAGTAGCTACGCAACTTTCCAAGTTATCATAGGAGTTAAAATAATGACAGAAAATCATCCTTTAGTGAGTGTAATAATTCCCGTTTATAACGGCGATCGCTATCTGGCTGAAGCAATCGAAAGTGTTGTGCAACAAACCTATCAGCCAATAGAAATCATCGTCGTCGATGATGGCTCAACAGACAATAGCGCCAATATTGCTCGCTCCTATAAACAAGTCCGTTATATTTACCAATCTAATCAAGGAGTTGCAGTCGCTCGTAATGTGGGAATTTCTCAAGCGCGGGGGGAATTCATAGCTTTGCTCGATCAGGACGATCGGTGGACACCCAATAAGTTAAGCGTCCAAATTAAATATTTGCTCGAACACCAAAATATAGGTTACACGCTGGCAAAAATGCGCGTGTTTTTAGAGCCTGGAACTGAAAAACCTTCCTGGTTAAAAGCGGAATATTTATCAGAAGATATACCAGGCTACATAGTGGGATCGTTAGTTATCCGTAAGTCTGTTCTGGAAAAAGTTGGTGAGTTTAACCTTCATTACAAATTCGGTAACGATTCTGACTGGTTTTTCCGCGCTAATGATGCGGGTATCCCCATGACTATTTTGCCTGAAACGCTTTTATACAAGCGCGTGCATGGTGCTAATGAGTCTCATAAAATACAGCCGATGACTGCGGAGATGTTACAACTTGTCAGGTCATCAATTCAGCGGAAACGCAAGCAGAACATATCAAAAGATCGGTAAAGGAAGTGGAAAAAATGAACAATTTGGTGAGCGTAATCATACCAGTATATAATTGCGATCGCTACCTAGCCCAAGCGATCCAAAGCGTGCTGGATCAAACCTATCAACCCCTGGAAATTATCGTAGTTGATGATGGATCGACCGATGGCAGCGCAGACGTAGCTAAAAGCTTCGGTTCTGCGGTGCAATACTGTTTTCAAGTCAATAGCGGTACCGCAGCAGCTCGCAATCGAGCAATAGAATTAGCAAAAGGCGATTTCTTTGCCTTTCTCGATGCAGACGATGTTTGGGTAGAGGATAAATTAACGCGGCAAATGGCAGCATTTTCAAGTCAACCCGATCTCGATGCAGTCTACGGACAAGTTCAACAGTTTCTTAGTCCAGAATTGCCTGAGAATATGAAGGGAAAACTCCACTGTCCTACTGAATTAATGCCAGGACATATTCCTTCAGCTTTGTTGATTAAACGCGATTCATTTTGGCGAGTAGGCTTATTTGAAACTCAGTGGAAGATAGCAGAATTTGCTAGTTGGCAGGTACGTGCCACAGAGTTAAAACTCAGGACAATGACGTTACCCGATTTAGTTGCCAAACGGCGAATCCACGAAAGTAATAAAGGCATTCAGAAACGCCAATACCAAATAGAATATGCTCGGATTCTTAAATCGTCACTAGACCGACGCCGCAGCCAGAGTTAGTTGATTGAACTGCTGAATCAATTGAACCCAAGAATAAAGTATAATGAACCCAGATTCAGCGTCAATCAGCAAATTAGCGAATTGAGTTTGGATAAATGACATTAAAAAATCGATTAAAAGCAGCATTAACAGCCTTTGTTAATCCTAGTGCAATTCAGAAGCCAGCCACACAAAAACCACTCCCAAAACTAGAACCAGATCCAGCGGTGGTGATGGATAATCAGCTTTTAGCAGGAAAAAATGTTCTGGTCACTGGAGCCGGAAAAAATATTGGCAGAAGTATTGCCTTGGAAATGGCAAAACAAGGATGTAATGTTTTTTTTACCGATGTTAGTGAGTCAAAAATTACTCAGGTTGACAAGGAATTAAAAACTTATACAGTTAAAAGTCAAGGATATGTCTCGGACATATCCAAGCCTGAAGATATTGATAATTTACATAGCAACTTAGGGAAAAATCAAGTTAAAATTGACATTCTTGTTAATAATGTAGGGATTCAATTTGAAACGATTGGCATCAATAACTTAGATTTAGGAGAATGGCATAAAACCTTTAACACAAATGTGTTTGGGCCAGTTTACTTAACAAAACTTATCTCGCAAAAGATGATAAGCGATCGCATTCAAGGCTCTATTATATTTATGACTTCCGTACACCAAAAAGAAATTATCCGTTGGCCTAGTTATAGTGCTTCAAAAGCAGCATTAGGTATGATTATTCAAGAATTAGCTGTAGACTTGGCTCCTTATGGCATCAGAGTTAACGGCATCGCTCCCGCTTGGGTAGCAGAAGATGAACAAGGAAACCCTTTGAGTCAAGAGTATCACCTACTACATCATTGCTCTATCAATCCCCGTTATATTGGTAGAGCGGCTGTTTATTTAGCCTCAGATTATTTTTCCAAGTTCACCACCGGAACCATCATTAAAATTGATGCCGGAGCGTCATTATATAACTATCGTGTTGCTCAAAATCCACCTGAGTAGAAGAAAATTACTAGCTGGTATTGTGTTATTTGGTTTAGGATTTTTGATTAGTAGTTTCACCAACAGCCAAAAACAAATGTTTCGGATTAAAAATTGGTTCAAGCAACAGTTTAAACCCTCCCCTTCCGGTCGTTTAGAGGAAAAAGAACCGGCATTTCAAAGCCTTTTTCCTCAGAATCAAAAATGCGATCGCATCGCGACAGGCTTTCAATTTACCGAAGGCCCAATTTGGGTTTCCCAACAAAAATATCTGCTTTTCAGCGATATTCCAGCCAACAAAATCTACCAGCTAACTCCCAACGGTCAGGTAACAATCTTCCGAAAACCTAGTAATAATTCCAACGGTTTAACGAGGGATAAACAAGGACGACTGATTGCTTGCGAACATGGCACGCGACGAGTTACCCGCACTGAAAAAGATGGTTCAATCACCGTATTAGCCGCTCAATTTAACGGGAAACCTTTAAATAGTCCTAACGATATTGTCGTCAAAAGTGACGGTTATATTTATTTTACCGATCCGCCTTATGGCATCAAACCAGAACAGCAAGAACAACCGATCCAAGGCGTTTATCGACTTGCACCAGATGGCAAGGAAATTATTGTCGTTGCCGATGATTTTGATAAACCGAATGGTCTAGCTTTCTCGCCCGATGAAAAACAGCTTTATATCGCTGATTCGGAACGCCGTCACATTCGCGCATTCGACGTTCAAGCTGATGGAAAGCTTGCCAATGGACGCATTTTTTATGACATGAAAACCGACAAACCCGGTTTACCCGACGGCATGAAAGTAGACGTGCAAGGACATATTTACTGTACGGGTGGCGGCGGAGTTTGGGTATTTAATTCACAAGGCAAACATTTAGGCACAATTGTCACTCCAGAAGTGCCAACAAATTGCGCTTGGGGAGACGACGATCGGCAAAGTCTTTATATTACCGCTCAAACTTCAATTTACAAAATTCGCGTTAATATTCCCGGTATTCCTGTCTAACTTACACAACCTATGAATTCACCCAATTCCGCACAACAATTACTGCTCAAAGCAGCACTGTTACAGGGAGAAATAGCAACCGACTCCTGGCAACAATGGAAAGCATCGGTTGATATTGAAAATCTCGACCAAGAATCCTACCAATTACTGCCTTTACTGTATGGCAATTTATCCGCCCATGACGTGACGGATGAGCATATGGGCAGACTCAAGGGAGTCTACCGACGCAGTTGGTGTGAAAACCAAGTGATGATGCAAAACCTCACAACAATTCTGCGTTGTTTTCAGGAAGCTAAGATAGACACGCTGTTGCTGAAAGCGGCAGCTATGAACTTATATTTATCTGGGGATAACAGTCTGCGGATGATAAATTATCTGGATATTCTCGTTCATCCAGCAGATGCATTGCAAGCGATGAGTTTATTACAAAAAATAGGCTGGGAACCTCAAGGAAAAATACCTGCAAAACTTGTACCTTTTGCTCACATTTTGGGATTTAAAAATGCATCCAAACAATTCTTGAATCTGCGCTGGCATCTATTCGGGGATGGGTTTGATGAAACGGCGGAAAAAGATTTCTGGAATTTAGCTCAATTAACTCAAGTGGGGGATGCTTCCGCGTATATTTTATCGCCAACTGATGCGTTATTTTATATCTGCGTCGCGGGCGGAGAGGCGAATCGAACTATGCCTGCAAATCGAATTGCGGATGCGGCAATTTTACTCGATTCATCCGATTCAGAAATTGATTGGCATCGCTTGATAACTCTGGCTCAAAAGTATCATTTTGTTTTGCCTTTAAGAACAACTTTCAGCCAATTACAAGATATTCTAAATTACCCGATTCCCTCTGCAATTTTTGAAACTATCCAAAATCTACCCGTATCGCAATTTGAAGTTAGGGAATATCAGATTATCGCTGGTGAAAAAACAACTGTATTGGATCGATTACTCATGCGATATTTCCAATATTCTAGAACGGTAGAGGCGGATAATTTTGGAGTTAAATTGTTAGGTTTTGCCAGATATTTGCAATATATTTGGGGCGTTGAACGCTTATCGCAAGTTCCCTATCAAGTAGTAATTCGGGGGATAAAACGTCTGGGTTCCGCTTAATTGACACTCCCCACCGCATAGGCGGATGGGGATTCTTGGCTCTACGAAGTCACTTGCTCAAGCAGGGTTGCCCCAGTATGAGTAGAGGTGTCTTCTCCCCAAGCGTTGCTCGGCTCTAGTCCGAAAGTTCCGGTATGCCCTACCGTACTTAATCCCCGACGAAGGATGATTTGTGCTGATGCGTAATCTCTTGGCAACACGCACCCACACTGACAAGCATGAGTACGAGTGCTGAGAGATTTTTTCACAATCGCATGACACTTAGGACATTCTTGGCTTGTTCCAGCAGCAGGAACGGCAATCGTGATCTTCCCGAACACTTTGCCGAAGTACTCCAACCAAACACGGAACTGATACCAAGATGCGTCGTTAATCGACTTGGCAAGACAATGATTCCGCACCATATTTTTAATTCTCAAGTCTTCATAGGCGACTACATCGTTAGATGTGATTACGCACCGTGCTAACTTCACAGCATGGTCTTTACGCTGCCGACTTATCTTGAGATGGCGCTTACCTAGAACCTGTCTTGCTTTACGTCTGTTGTTTGACCCTTTCACACGCTTAGAAACGCGCTTTTGAGCCATCTTCAGCCGTCTTTCCCCTTTGCGGAGAAAGCGCGGATTATCAACCGTTTGATTGTTGCTATCGGTGTAGAAGTCATTCAGTCCAACATCTAGCCCAATGGCAGTCCCAGACGGCTCAACCGATTCCGAACGGTCAACGGAAACGCAGAACTGAACATAGTAACCATCTGCACTTCTCACCAATCTCACCCGTTTGACTTGTGAGGGTTGGTAGAAGTGCAAATCGCGAGTTCCTTTCAGCCTCAGCTTCCCGATACCGCACTTATCGGTGAACGTGATTGATTTCCGGTCATCAGCCAACCTCCATCCAGAAGTCTTGTACTCAACTGAGCGACAATCTTTCTGGAATTGCGGAAAGCCTTTCTTACCCGGAATCTGTTTCTTGCAGTTGTCGTAGAATCTCGTGATGGCTGACCATACTCGTTCTGCTGCGGACTGTCTAGCCATTGAGTTGAGCTTGTTTGCAAAGTCAAATTCTTTAGCCAGCACTGCACAGTATTTGTTGAGATCAAAGCAGGATTTAGCTTTACCATCCATCCACAAACGAAGCGCTTTATTTCGGATGAACTGAGTTATCCGAATTGCTTCGTCAATGGCGTTGAATTGCAAAGCTTTGCCGTATGCCTTGAACTCTAAAACAAGCATGACTTCGACCTAATCACGATACTCTTATAATAGCGCAGTCATCATAAGATGTGTTGAAATTCTTTCTGCTACGATGTTGAGAGATTAGCGCTACCGCGCTGTCGCTATCCATCCCCGCCGTATAGACGGACGGGGTATTCCGCGAAAACTGATAAATACCCGACTTATATCATGTCCGGTAGCATCGGTAGCTGCACGTCGGGGCGGGTTTAAAAAATTCCTCGATGGCAGAAACCGGGTTTCTTAACGAAAAATCTAGGCTTTCAAGTTTAGCTATTTGCAAGAAACCCGGTTTTGAGCCACTTTGCAAGATCTGAGTATAAACACTAAAACTTTATCTTAAATTTGTATTATTTAAAACCAAAAAATAATTGAAAAATATTAACCTATCCCTCGGTAAAACTATAACACAAATCTGTACTTGTATAAATTATATTTAGGTATTTTACTTTGTGTTTTTTGGATAAAGATTGCGCGGAAGTACTTGCTATTCACGCTCAAAACAGATAATTATTAGTTTACAATAAACCATAACTAAAAGGTTATCTATATCGGGAGGCTTTTTGTGACTAATATCAAAGCTTTATCAATAGTCTTCACAAGTGCATCGTTGCTGTTGTTGAGTCCAAACAACAAAGCGGGTGCTGTAACATTTAATCCTGCTCCTATATTTGAAGATGTTGCGAGCTACACTACTACTATTTCTGCAAATAACGATATAGCTGATATTTACTTTCCCAACCCACCTAACCTACAAACTGGTAATTACTCATTTCCTGTTGCTTTGTTGTTGCAAGGCTTTAATGTAGATAAATCAGATTACTCTAATTTTGCTAGCATCGTAGCTCGCTACGGATTTGTGGTAGTTGTACCCAACAGCTTCAGGACTTTGCCACCGCCCCTACAACCAGTATTTGGAAATACAGCGCTGTTCCCTCAAATATCACAAATTGATGCTGTTCTGGCACAAATAAAGATAGAAAACTCGAATCCAGTTTCACCTGTTGCGGGCATTGTCAATACAGAAAAACTAGGCTTGCTCGGTCATTCTGCCGGAGGCGCTGTGGGGCTATCTGCTATTGCAAATATCTGTCTTCCTTTTATATGTGACGGTTCATTTAGCAGACCGAAGGAACTGGTTGCAGGTGCGTTTTTTGGTGCAAATTTACGCAACCAACTTACTGGAGAATTCATCCCCATCAATAATTCTGGAATTCCCACTGCTCTGTTGCAGGGAAATCTCGATAGCATTGCTCTTCCGGTGAGAGCGCAAATAACTTACGACAACATTCAAACCCCTCCCAAAGCGTTGGTTAGTATTCTAGGTGCTAACCATTATGGGATTACAAATAGCAACAATCCTCGAGGTCCGGTACCTGATAGCAACGCTCCCACCATTGCACAAGATGTAGCAGTAGAAACTGTAGCTCGTTGGAGTGGCTTGTTTTTACGCGCGAGTATTCTTGATGACAAAAACGCTTTTAATTATGTCTATTCTACAGGTGATGCAACTGACCCGAATGTAACTGTAGTTAGCGTCGCCAAGCCTGTTCCAGAACCAGCAAATGAACTGGGTTTGCTAGTGCTAGGTGTTAGCGGCGCAGTGACTTTGAAAATTCACAAATACAGGCGCAATAAGAGTGGGAATACACAAGGGGCGGGGCGGGTTTAGTTAAATTGTTTGCTTGTATCAAAGGTTATTGGTAAAACCCGCCCCTACGTATGTTTTCTCGTTCCCAGGTCAAAGCA
>DNGJ01000099.1:2631-15252 GCA_003486305.1 Cyanobacteria bacterium UBA11371 | reverse complement strand
GCCGAGTTTCACCGCGCTTTATGTGCTTATCAGCAGCGCGATCGCAGATTTGGTAAAGTCAGATAATTTTAGATGGGATTTGGTAATTGGTAATTGGTAATGGGTAATTGTTTTTTCCCATTACCTAATACCAATTACCAATTACCCAATCCAAATTCTCTTATGGGCCAGCGAAAACAGCTTCTTCTATATCCTGTCTGCTGAGAGAGTATTTAAACGAGCGTTGTACGTCTTGACCGTTCTCGCCAGCTTTTAGATAGCGTACTGTTAGTTGATCGATATCTAGCCATAACTCGGCTTTCCAGTCGCGTTGCTCGACTGTCCAGCAATGCAGTTCTCTGCGGTCTTGTTGACATCCTCGCTGTTTGAGCCACTGTTCAATTGCGGGCAGGGGATGGTTATAAAGGGGGGTATCGGCAGGAGGAAGAATCATATTAACGATCAAAATCAAAATTAGATAACTTTTCGTTTTTATTAGTGTAAACCTGTTGTTGGAACGATGCTGAATTTGTCACCAGGGGTTCAAAGCCGAGATCCCCACGTGTTAATCCGACCGCAACGGCTAACAATAAACATCCTACAAAAGTTAGGACGAGAATAAACAGGGCGAAAATTTCTCCGGCTGAGAGGGGTCGATCGGTGGGGTCTAGGTAAGCCGATGAGGAGGTGTATCCCTTTTGGGAGGAATTGTTAAAGTGTGGCGGGGCTTGAATGACGGTGATGCGGGAATAGCCGATTTTATGATCGTAGGCTAGCCGTCGCTCTGGGTTGCTGAGGGTGGCGTAGGCTTCGTTGAGTTGTTGGAATTTGCGGGTAGCGATCGCACTTGGCAAGTCGGTAGTATCCGGATGGTAGCGCTTGCTCAATTCCCGATACGCCCGCCGAATATCTATCACCGATGCGGAAGGATGCAGCCCTAACAGGGCGTAATAACTGGAAGAAAAAGGTATTTTAGCCGATATCGTCCGATTTTCGCCGTTCGGAGTTGCCCTGTTGCTTGTCACCGACGCTTCCCTTTAACGAGTTGTGACGGGTTTTCAGTATATTTTAACCAAGAGAAGGATAAGCGATCGCTATCCTTCGACATACTCACTAAAAAATCAGGCTTGCCTCACTACATATACTTTTGCTTTTGTCAATACTTGATTGCTAGTTCTGAGAGCGCTAAATCATTCCCCAGAACAAGTTTTAGCGAAGTTTCCGATCTCCCTCGGCAATTTTCTCCCTATTGCGATTAACTACTCCCCAAATGGCTGCTAACAGCAACCACCCAAACGTATTCACGCGCAAATCAAACAAAGTCACATCGACTGTATTAAATAAAATACACCCTACAAACGCAACTAAATAACTAAAAAATATCAATCTACCTCGTTCTTCACCCGACCAATTCTTGAGTAATAGAACGCCTTGAGCGACAACCCAACCGATTAAACTACAAAATAAAATAGTTGCGGGAATTCCTGTTTCGGCGGTTAACATTAAAAAGAAATTGTGGGGATGACCGAGCCATAGATGCATTTTTGCCTCGTAAAGCGGGGTAAAATTACGCAATCCCCACCCCGTCCAGGGGCGCTGCTGAATCATCGACGCCACAAACTGCCACTGAGTGACGCGCATCAGTGCTACTGGTCTATTTGGAAACATCTCGTCGGTGAGCCTTGCCCAAAAGAAAGCGGGTACAATTGCTCGCAACCATTGGCGTATGGGGTTGGGGCCAAAGGCAGACCAGAGGATAGCGCCGGTAATTCCTGCTACTACGGTAACCAACCACCGCCAACCCAGGTAAAGCGCGAAGGCGAGACTAGCTAAAGCAGCAATCCCCCAGCCATTGCGGGAGTTAGTGAGGATGAGAGCGATCGCATTCCCAATGGTCGCAATACTTAAAAATAAAGATTGGTAATGGGTAATTGGTAATGGGTAATTGGTAATGGGTAATTGGAGATTTTCTTTGCTATTAGCTATTAGCGATGAGCGATTAGCGACGATCAATTTTTCAATTAACAGCCCCAGTGACAGAATGAAAGCGATGGTCAGATAGGCAGCGAAAATATTGGCGTACATGAAGACGGACGCCATTCGACCTGGGGGGTTACCATTGGGAGCGATCGCCGACCCTAAAATATTTGCTAATGACCCGGATACAGACCAACCTAAAAATAACTGTCCTAAGCCGAGAATGACTATCGGCACGGAAGGTATAACCAAAATCCAAGCAATTCGCCGCAGTTGAAAAGGTGTTTGAATCAGTTCGCTAAATGCGACAAATAGCAGGAAAAATGGCAGAAAATTACCCAATCCCAAGAAAGCTTCTGATGGTTTAAAAGCGAGGGTTGCTGTAATAACTAACCCAAGGCTGAAAATGGCGATTCCCCAGTTAAGGGGGCGTCGAATAATTGTATTGAACTGCTGCCCAAGAATGAGCAGAATAGCCGCGACGATTGGCAATGCTGCCAAAGCTGGCATTATGGGGAATAATAGCAGCCCAATTTGAGCGAAATTCCAGCAAAGATTTGCGATGGTCATTGGTAATTGGTAATTGGTAATTGGTAATTGGTAATTGATTTTTCCCATTACCGATTACCGATTACCGATTACCCAATCTAAAATTTTAAGCGGGTTCCCAGCAGTATTCGTCTGAACGGGTGAGGCGAATTTGAGCCACGGCAAAGATGGTGGGTATGATGCGGGCATAGTTGGTAGAAATGGCGCGCCAACCGAGGTCGGCAAAGAACCAAGCCCACAGCATTGGTCCTAAAAAGGAGAATACACCCCGGACAGCGCTGTATCGTGCGGCACTCAAAGCCATCCCTTGTTGAGCGCTTTTGACTAGCATATAGCCTTGTACCTTGGTTGCGACTGCCGCACCGCCAGAAACAACGGCTTCCCTAGCCATCTGATAGGTAGCAAAGTGGATAGCAAACTGACGGGCAATTTGTTTAAGCACCATTGGTTGGAGTACGGAAGTGACTGCGAAGGCGCTACCACCCTTAAGCAGCCAACCCAAGGGATCGCGCTGTACGGACAAAGGCAGGGGTTGGGATAGTTTAGATTCGGAGAGACTTTGCACAATTCGCTGCTTCAACTGGTTTTGCTCAGATGCGGGCAATTGTTTCGATGCCCGTTTCAGCAGGTTGAGAAATATCTCGGCTTCGATATCCGTGGTGGAAAGCTTGTGGGAATATGGAATTTTCAGATAGCGACAGACTTGAATCAACGCTTGCCGATAAGTTACTTGATGAGTCTGCCCTCGCAATACCGTTAAACCATCGGCAGCCAAGAAGCGAAAGCGCTCTTCGATCGCATCCAACCAAGCTTCGCGATCTTGGCTTTGCACCTCTATCGGTTCGGGTGTGTGAACGTAGTCTAGGGGATTGAACCGGCGACAGAACAGAATAGCCGTCAGCTGCTGTAATTCTTCTTCTGTTGCCAACTCTAGCACTGCTCTTAACTCATCCAAAGTCAAATCCTCCAAGACCCCAGATCCTTGCTGTCCCCTATTCTACTGCGATGGTGAGGAGGTGAGGGAGATGGGGTATATCAAGCGGATAAAAAAATTTGTTCCCCATCTTCCCTGGGTTTGAAAGGTAACGAGCTATCAGGCTATGCTACTGCTTGTTTGAGACTGGTTTTTAAAGTTTTAAGTACCGTCTCGTACTCGTAAAGCACGTCGATCGGGTTAGGCAGTTGCTGGGGTGGTAAGGGTTCTGGGTTTGAGCGAAAATACCGCGCCAAATCTAAAATTGCAACGCTGGCGGCTTCATGATCGGCGATGGGAAACAGACGACCCAAAGGCCATTGGGAAGGTAGCCATTCGGTGAGGACTTCGCGAGATCCTGGGTTGTCGGCGGCGACTACACCCTTACCGGCTGCGATCGCTTCTTGCAGTACGCGGGGACGCCCTTCGTTATCCGAGCAAAGCAGGACGGTTTCCACATCGTCGAGACAATTTAAAACTTCTTCCCGGTCAACTTTGCCTTTTACAACAATACGTTCTTCTAGACCATAGCTGCGAATGCGGTTTAACATTTCTTCTCGATCCGGGCCTTCGCCGCATATGGTGAGGTGGACGTTGGCTCCTTGATGGGTCAAAATTCGCATCATTTCCACCGCATCGAAGGGTCTTTTTCTCGATTTAAGTTGAGCCGCCATTAGTAACCGAATTGGTTCGTTGGCGGCTCGCTGAATTTGGTAATTGGGATTGATGGGGGGAAGATTTATCGGGTTCGGGATGAAAACTGTGTTGTTGACTCCAATTACACGGTTAATAGATTTAGCAAGGTGGCGGGCAATACAAATAATTAGGTCGCAGCCTCGATAGCGAGAGATTAGTTGTTCTCTTAGTTCGGGTTCGATGGGATCGCTGCTAGCAAGGCGGTTAATATAAGCTCCCCGACTTATGAGGATGACTGGTTTATCGCCGTGAACGCGGCGGACTGCTTCCAGATGCCACACAAACGACTCGCGACCCAGAATTACGCAGTCAAATGGGCCATGTTTTAGATATGCTGCTTCAACTTGGCGATCGATATCTGCTTTGGCTTGCGGACTAATATTTAGATCCCCAGGAAAGTCAGCTTTAATCCAGATTAATCCAGGATATTGAGCTAAATCCGTTGGGGTTTTATAGGGGGCGACGTGGAGAACTTCATGCCCAAGGGAACGCAATCCACTGGCTAGTTCTTGACAGGAGAAAGCTGAACCTCCTCCGTGGGGTGGATGAACGCTGAGTTGGAGAATTTTCATAATTAGATAGTTGTTTTGTTTGTGCGATCGCTTGCCTATAGCGATCGCGTACCTCGAATTTCCTCATTTAAAAAATGAGTGGCTGAGCAATTGGCACTAACTGCAACCTGTCACCCATTGATTTGACACAATTGCGGTTCTTGCCAACCAAGCCGATGAGCAAGCTGTTTAGCTTTTCCACAGTTTTTTCACAACTGCTCATTCAAATCTATCTCAAGAAAGAGCCAAATTTACTAATTTTTTTCTATGATTAATAAGTTTTATTCATGCGTATTTTGACCGATTTTGTCAAGATTTACCCGGGCGCAGCAATATATTAATATGAATTAACTTGACAATGATAGCAGCTTAAGGTATGTACAAAGCGATCGCATCAAAGCGCGATCGCAGACAATAAACTCGTTCTTTTGCTCGGCAAAAGAACGAGTTTCAAGAGATATTTTCCTCTGAAAATAGAGGCGTAGAACTATGATGCCAGAAGTGGGTTTTTAGGTATTGTAAATATAAGCTTGTCTTAACCGCCGCACCATCTCTCTACGCACTTCATTATTGACGCGGTAGCCCCGTTCCCAGTGTTCTAACCTGATATTGTCAACGTAGAACTTGACGGTAAATTCCATCCCAGATCCTTTAATATCGTTGAGGCGAATTTTTGGCTCTTTCCACAAAGTTTGGGAATCTTTGAAGTTTTCGTGCATCCACTCGACAAACTTGCTCGCATAATCATCCAACCTGGTTTCCTTCCCACTAGGGTTGGATATGATCTGATATAGTTTGTTCATTTTGCTCTTAAGCACTTCAATCTTTTGTTCCCATTCTTCGGGTAATATCGTCTGGTCTTCCAGTACGAGATCGGGGTCTTTTAACCAAATTTGATACCAATTTCTGATTAAGCCAATCAGGGTATCTTTCAAAGCAGATTCCTGCTCTTCATCAACTCTTGTTCGCTGTTTTCTATCCTTGCGTTCTACGATGACACGCAAACCAACCAAATTCAAGATTTCCAGGTAGTCTTTTTGAACGATTTTGATTTCCTCTGGGTCTAATCCTCCTTTTTCCAGAACTTTAAGGTTGGCAATCAAATTTTCAAACGCTTCTTCAATTATTCTCAGTTGGTTGTTGACATCTTTTTCGGCTAAAATACGCAGACGTCCGACTTCTTGCTTTGACATTTTTCCCGGCTGTTCTTGATTGAAGCCATAATATTTGTCGATGTATAACAGCTTTTGCTCGAGATTACCCAAGGTGTCTGGATGTCCGAGAACGATTTCTCTCAAAATTGTGGTTGCTGTTATAGGATCGGCATCAACTCTGACTCCGATATTAATTGAATAAGCATAGTGAGGGGTAGGACGGCTGAGATTAATGATGTCTTTATTGCCAAAAGAGGAATTGGGTGTATAAACCTCGCAATGGGTATCGATTAGGTACAACTTTGTGACTCGGATGCCGACACTTTTAATCACAGCCATTGACCCGTTTAAGGAAATGACATCTCCGAATTTAAATGGAGCATCGACCAACAAGACTAATCCGCCAAAAAAGTCGCTTAAAATCTCCTTGACGGATAAACCAATTACAACGGTAATGCTGCCAACTGCTAAGCCAATTCCGGTTAAATTTATGCCAATGGTTTGTAAGAAAAGCGACAACCCAATCAGGTAAGCTAAAAACGGGATCGAGCGTTCTAGAATTGGTACAAAAACATCGTCCCAAACCGCTTCTGTTTTTCTTGCCTTCTCTTTCAAGTAGAAAATAAAGACTTGAGTAAATAGTTGGGCAATCCAGTGAGTAAAAGCCAGGAACAGCAAGGCGGTGAATACTCTCTGTATTCCACTAATGACTGGTGCGGAACCTAATTCCTGAAAGGAAAATTTTAGGCTCAGCAGTAAGAAAATCGCTAAAACTGGAAGCCGCGAAACGTTTAGACTGACGAGGGCTGCATCGCTTTCCATCTGGCGAAATACGGTTCGCAGCACCGCGAAGATCACTAGGTCTAGGATCAGCGCTACCAATGCAGCGAGGACTAAAGTAATGAGGAAAGTGCCAAATTGGGCTGGAGGGGCGGGTAAGAATCCTAGCAGAATAGTTGGAAAGGTGAAGATAGGAGTCATTTGTGTTTCGATATAGCAACCAATAAACTGGCAACAAAAGTGTTATGCCTGCTTACTTCAAGCATTTTCCTTTGCGGTGAGTTGAAGTTGATCTCAGAATCCTCGTAGGGTCTGACTTACAGGTTATTATTCACAAAAATGGGTTCAAACTAACACTTCTGGGTTTATAGCGGATTGCACCCCTTAGAGCTACGGCTTGTTTGTGTAGCGGGTGCATTAATCCACCCGCTACACAAACTTGCGCGATTTCGCTGTACCTCACTCGCTGGCAATCCGCTGTAAATATTTTCTATCCCAGGGTAGATGTTACGAAATTATACCCTACCGGGGGTCGTGAGTTTATCAGTAGTTATACGGAACTCGCTTTAAGAATTGTTGAGGTTAAATCGGAAAAAACACTATGATTTGCAGAGAAATTGAAGAGCTTGCTTAATAAAATTTGGCTCCTATTATACCTCTCCAAAAACTACGCTCAAAGGCGGGCAGAATGCCCACCCCATAAGAAATATGGTCGAAGTCTATTAGCGATTTAGCTTACTTGTGAAAGGCTAAACAGATTTGCGAGCCGTTTTCTCACCCAATTGACGGGATTTTGGTCGTCTTCTGTTGCATCCACCAAACCCATTTCTCGTAGTTGTTTTTGTCTGGCTGTTAGTTCTTCTTGATGTTTGGCTAATTCTTGGACAATTTGCTCGTATAATTCTGGATGTTCGCTTAAGAGCTTTTGGAAACCAGTCTTGTTAATGGCAAATACAGTGGTTTCTTCTAACGCTCTGACCGTGGCGGTTCTGGGAATTCCTAACATCAATGCGAGTTCGCCCAAAAATTTTCCTGCTGTCAGGTTTACGAGATGTTTGTTAATTTTTTCCACGTAAACTTCTACCGCTCCTTCTAGGACAATATAAAAAGCATCTCCCGGATCGTTTTCTCGGAATAGAATTTGAGATTGTTGTAGGCGTTGTCGATAGCCAACTTCGATTAATTGTCTTAATTCTATGTCGTTTAAGTTTTGAAAGTAAACGACTTGGCGGAGCATTTCGCTGATGGATAATTGGCTGACGGGTATTTCTGTGGTTTCGGTTTCTTGGGTTTTCTTGACTTGCCCGTTTTCAACTACTTTATTAAATATAGGCATTAAAACTTCTGCATTTCGCAACCACAACTCGCGGTCGTTGGTGGGAAATTCAATTTTATTTTGCCGGAAACTATACTCAATGGCGTAATTCAAAGCACTTTTAATAAAATCTCTTTGATGGGGTTGATTAATCCAAACCACGAGTTCAAATTTAAAACCATCATCGCCGAATCCTACGAATGCGACTCTGGGGTTAGGATTGTATAAAACTGCCGCTTCCATGTAAGCAGCATTTAACAGCGCTTCCGTTACTTTCAACGGGTCGCTTCCTTCAGCAACCGAGACGGGTATTCTTAAACAGCAATTTGAACTTTCATAGCTCCAGTTAATAATTTTGTTCCCAATCATGGCGCTATTGGGAACGATTACAGCCGAGTCATCGGGAGTTTTAATAATGGTAGAGCGAATCGATATTTCTTTTACTGTGCCGCTGAGATTTTCTATTTCAATGTAGTCTCCTACTTTTACGGGGCGGTCAAATAGTAGGGTTAATCCGCTGACAAAGTTGGTGGTTAAATCTTGGACGCCGAAGCCAATTCCAACGCCTAAACCCCCCGCTACTACTGCTAAAGAACCCAGGTCAAAGCCAATTCCTTGCAGCACAACGATCAAACCTAAAGCGGTAGATGCGTAGCGAACTATAACTGCGATCGCTTCCCTATTCCCCTCATCTATTCCCAGCTTTACCAACAATCGTTGTTTGAGTAGGTTACTGACAAGGTTAGAAATAAAAATCGCAATAACTAAGGAAACTATCAATTCTATAATTGAAGCTATCGAAACCGAACTTTCACCGAGCTTAAACAATTTAGCCGTCAATAAATCGGCAAACTCTTGTTCGATAAAATTGATAATATCCATAACAGCAAAATACTTCCCTATTGAACGTTAGATTTGACAAGTATAGTTAAGTTTCATCCATTCTACATTTTACGATATATCTGTTAAAATTGAACCGCAAGGGTTGAGCAACAATTTATTTTAACTTAAAATGATCTGCTATTGGCGATCGCGCAGCCTCAAGAGCGGGTATTGGCTGAAAATTCCTGGGCGGCAGCATCAATAACGACCCAGGGTCAAGGAACCTTTCCCCACTCCAAAGCATCTACAATCCCCAGCAAGCAAGCCCATCATCGGTTAATTTTATCTCAAGATGACGACGCCAACTTCAGTGAAAATACGGATAAAAGTAGCAACATGAATACGAATGGAGGTGAAAATACTTATAAAAATATTGATACGTAAAAAATACGGGAGCTAAGTGTATATTCTAATAAAGGAGCGATTTAATCATGATTTGGCAAAAAACACTGCTTGGGTTAACAACTGTTTCAGTTGCTTTACCTTTGGGATTAACCTTAAGTCCAATAGCGCTGTCAAACCCAATTGAAAAAATACAGAATAGTTGGGAAATTTCCCAAGCGTTTCAATCTCCCAATAACGGCGTACCTCCCGGTACTCGTGGCGGCGGGACGAGGGGTGGTCCCGCTTGCAGTAATACCAGCAAGCCTTACATGGCTCTGGTTCCTAACAATCAAATAGGATTAACGCTGGAAGAATATCCGAAATTTTTTGTTTATGTTCCCGAAACCGAAGCGAGGGAAATCAAATTAACTCTAATGAAGTGGGATGGAGAAGGGGAAGAAGAAGTCGGAAGAGTGAGGTTTACAACTTCTGGTAAACCCGGGATTATTAGCGTCAGTTTTCCCCAGCCTAATCAAAACAACCCTGAAAAAAACAAATTCGCTTTAGCGCTCAACCAGGTGTATAAATGGGAAGTCGAAATTGATTGCGTTGCGGATGCTTTAGGTGAGAATCAAACTGTAGAAGGGTGGGTGCAGAGGGTTGCGCCTGCGGGAAACTTGGCAAATCTAGGCAAAAATAGTACTCCCGCTGACTATGCGAAAAATGGCATTTGGTACGAAGCTTTGGCAGGTGCGGCTCAACTCTACAAAAATAAGCCTAACGATCCCAAAGTTAAGGCAGATTGGGAAACTTTATTAAGTTCAGTTGGGTTTAGCAATATTGCCAAAGAACCTATGATTGATTGCTGCACAATTCAAACTAATACCGCTTCGCAACCGTAGGAAACAAACGTTATGTGGCGCAACTTAAAACAGGTAATTTGGCATTGGCGCGGGGTTTGTACTGCGGTTCCTAGCATCGCAGGACTGATTATTTTTTTGCGTTTGGTTGGGTGGCTACAGGTGTTTGAGTTGGCAGCTTTGGATCAATTTTTGATCTGGCGTCCCAGAGAAGCTGTTGACGATCGCATCGCGATCGTGGATATCACTGAAGGCAGTATCCGCCAGCTGGGGCGATGGCCTATGTCTGATACCCAACTAACGCAATTGCTGGAAAATATTAAAGCCCAACAACCCAGAGCAATTGGCCTCGATATTTATCGAGATTTGCAGGTTCCGCCCAGTTTCGACGAAATCGTCCAACTGTTTAAAACCAAACCTGAACTTTTAGCCCAAGATCAACTTGTAGAACCAGGTTATCAGGCGTTGGTTAATTTGTTTAAAACCACGCCGAACTTGATTGGCATCCGCAAAGTAACGCAGGATGAAAATGTTGAAGCTGTTAATCCACCACCGGGATTGAAATATCCGGAACAAGTCGGTGCAAACGATTTGCCATCAGATGTGGATGGCAAGATTCGCCGCTTTTATCTGACCGTACCGATTGCCAAAGAACTGGCATTAAATGAGAACGATACGACCTTAGATGGCTTTGCGGTGAAGCTGGCTTTAAAGTATCTGGAGGCAGAAGGAATTACGCCAGAGGTATTGGATGCGAATCAAAAAAAATACAAATTGGGTAAAGCTGTATTGGAGCCTTTTAGTGGCAATAATGGCGGTTACTCAAACACCAATCCTGCTGGCTATCAATTGATTATTAATTATCGCGGGGCTGCCAGAAGTTTTCGCCGCATCAAGATGATTGATGTGCTGAATAATAAAATTCCACCAGGATTCATGCGCGATCGCATCGTGTTAATTGGTGCTAGTGCGCTGAGTCTAAACGATGTGTTTTACACCCCCTACAGCAGCAATTTATTTACCGAGCCAGAACTGATGCCGGGGGTAGAAATTCACGCCAATATTGCCAGTCAACTTTTGAGTGCGGCAATTTCCGGGCGTCCAATGATAAAAACTTGGAACGAACCTTTAGAATGGCTGTGGATTGTAGCATGGTCGATTGTGGGTGCTACCCTGACTTGGGTGCAGCGGGATGTTACAGGGGGTAAGCGATCGCTGCTTTTGATCGCGACGTTAGCATCAGCCAGCGGCGTGTTGATTGGCACCTGTTATTTAGCTTTGTGGGATGGCTGGTGGATACCCGTGGTTCCCCCATTTTTAGGCATAGTTGGATCGGCAGGCGCAATTGTAGCTTATAGTGCCAAAACAGCCAGAGAAATTCGCAAAACTTTTGGCAGATATCTCACCGATGATGTGGTCGCCAATTTATTAGAAAATCCCGAAGGCGCAAAACTCGGCGGCGAACGGCGCAGCATTACAATTTTAACTTCCGATCTGAGAGGATTTACCGCTACAGCAGAACGCTTACCCCCCGAAGAAGTTGTGAAAGTTCTCAATATTTATTTGGGATACATGGCGGATGTTATTACCGAATATAAAGGCACAATTGATGAATTTATGGGGGATGGAATTTTAGTATTATTTGGCGCGCCGACTGCGAGGGAAGATGATGCAGACAGAGCGATCGCTTGCGCCCTGGCGATGCAATTAGCCATGCCCGCTGTGAACGAAGAAATGCATAAATTAGGTTTATCGCCTTTAAAAATGGGCATCGGTATCAACACCGGCGAAGTCGTTGTCGGGAATATTGGTTCGACTAAACGGACTAAATACGGCGTTGTTGGTAGCCAAGTTAATTTAACTTATCGCATCGAATCTTATACAACTGAAGGACAAATTTTAATCTCTCAGTCTACCTTAGAAGCCGTTGGAACTAAACTGAGAATAGACGGGGAAAAACAAGTTCAACCCAAAGGCGTTAAAGAGCCGATTGCAATTTACGATATCGGCGGAATTGGCGAACCTTATAACTTAAATTTGACCAAAGAAGAAGAAGTCTACTTTCCCCTGGCTGAAACAGTTCCGTTTCAATACGCCGTCCTCGATGGCAAGCATGTCAGCGATACAATGTTAAAGGGCAATTTGGTGGAAATTTCAGCTAAAGGCGCGAAGGTAATAGCTGAAACTTCCCCAGGGGCTTTAACTAATATTAAGCTCAACTTTTTAACGCCCGATGGAGCGGAAAAAGCTAGCGAAGATGTATATGCCAAAGTGTTGGAAAAACCGGCGGAGAACAAAGGTTTTTATCTCTATTTTACCGCCATGCCACCAGAAGTAGAAAAGATGCTGGATAATTTGTATAAATCTCGCATCTAAAAGCCAATTTTCTGAAACACCAACAGCCCCCAGGCTTTAGCCTGGGGCTACACAAACAAAGCCCACGAAGGTGGGCTTAAATCCGTGCAGGCTGCCAGAGCAGCCTTTGATATCATGTCCGTTAGTATCGGACTTGTACGGTTAATAATGTTGTAGGGGCGGGTTTTACCAGTCCCGTTTCGTGCCAAGCGAATTATTTTGATAA
>DNGJ01000099.1:0-2414 GCA_003486305.1 Cyanobacteria bacterium UBA11371 | reverse complement strand
CCCGCCCCTCGCGCGATGCCGATACAAGCGGACATGATATGAATGCAATAGCCACACCCTTTCAGGGTGTCGGATCTTGGCGAAGCTACACAAACAAAGCCCACGAAGGTGGGCTTAAATCCGTGCAGGCTGCGGAGGCAGCCTTTGAATGCAATAGCCACACCCTTTCAGGGTGTCGGATCTTGGCGAAGGTATTGTTTATTGGGTTAAATTAGGTGCTGGGATTGTAATCTTGAGCGGGAATTAGTCGCCAATTAGCATTTCCCTCTAATTCCAAAACTAGATCGTGAAAAGATAACAAGCTGGGACGATGACCGACACCGATCAGCGTCGTCCCTGTTGCTTGCAATTGCTGATAAAGAAGTTGCTCGTTTTTAATATCTAAAGCGCTGGTAGATTCGTCTAAAATTGCGTAGCGAGGGGCGCATAATAGCAGTCGCGCAAAGGCTAAACGCTGTTGTTCTCCCAAAGATAAAATATCTGCCCAATCTAATTCGGCATCAAAACCGCCGACTCGTTCTGGTAAGTCTGCTAAATTTACTTTTTTCAGCGTTTCGTAGAGTTGTTCGTCAGAAATTTCGCGCTGGGTGTTGGGATACAATAATTGCAGGCGCAGGGAACCTAAAAGCATGTAAGGGCGTTGGGGTAGGAATAACATTTCCTCTGGTCTGGGGCGTACCAAGCGCCCGGTACCGGCGTTCCAGAGTCCAGCGATCGCTCGCAATAAAGAACTCTTCCCCGTACCGCTTTGTCCCATAATCAACAACCCTTCTCCAGCTTGCACCGCAACGGAAACATTTTTAACTAATGTTTTTCTACTGTCTGGTGTTAATAAAGTAACTTGTTCTAAAGCGAGTCGGGAATCGACAACGGTATCGATAGAAGTTTTACCAACAGAACGTTCATTTGGTGTTTCTGATAAAGTTTCGTC
This sequence comes from Cyanobacteria bacterium UBA11371, assembly GCA_003486305.1. Classification (GTDB taxonomy): domain Bacteria; phylum Cyanobacteriota; class Cyanobacteriia; order Cyanobacteriales; family Aerosakkonemataceae; genus Microseira. The sequence goes on along the minus strand of DNGJ01000099.1, from coordinate 1,483 downwards.
AAAGGTGGATAAGCGATTGACTCCGGCAGCAAATAAACTCAAATCGTCAAATTGATTCACGATAATTGACAGGGATTTTACCACCTGCTTAAATGCTTTCCTTGATTGCTCGATGACGCCAAATTTCACCTGTCCAGTGAAATACATCGGGGCTACTACTAGGGCGGGAAGGATATCGTCTACGTAGTTATATCCGTGGCTGAGAAATTCCAAATAACGATTCCAGTTAACGATGCGGCTAAAGTTATTAAAAGCCAGATCGAAGCGTTTCTTAGCTTGTGCGGTTTCTTCAGCTTCTCCGCCATAAAAAGCAATCGATTCTGCATGGTCGCGGATGTGTACTAAACTATAGCGAAAGTCTGCTTCTCGCTGGAGTTGAATAAATTTGAGTCGGATTAATTTTTTCCCCGCCCAAACTGCGATCGCACTCCCAAATGCAGAATACAAAAACGCCACAACTACCAGCATGGGAGAAATCGATCCCAAAACGGCGATGAAGCCAATCAGGTCAAATGTTTCGCCGACAATTAACACAAAAAACGTCAGAGCAGTTTTGGTAAATGCTTTGGTTTCGTCAGCAATTCGCTGGTCTGGATTGTCGATTTTTTTGGTGATTTCGATTTCGTAGTAGTTGCGATCGCTGCAATATTTATCCAGCAAATGATTCGTCAACCACCTTCTCCAGTACAACCCCAATTTCTCTTCTACGTACCGGCTACCCACCTTAAATATTGTGCCAAATATAAATAGATAGCAGTAGTTAGATAAAATGTGAAAAAATAACTCTATTTCTTTGTCAGAGATGGCATTTAGAAAGTCTCGATCCAGGTAAGTGCGGTACACAACGACGCTGCTAAAAGCTAGCCGCAACAAAATTAAGATTGCTAGCAGCGATATCGCTCCCGTTTTTTCTTCAGAAACCCAGTAAGGCTTTGCGATCGCCCAAAACTTTTTCCAAAACTTTCCATCCAATCCCTCTAAATTTCTTAATCTAATCATAAGGTGAATTCTCCGAATTCTAAAAATTATCTCACAGTTATAAAATTATTTTATTTGAGCGCTATCAAATAATTTTATTTGACAACCGGATATAAAGTATGTTAAAAATCCTGCAAGAACCAAGGCAAAATTAGCCACGACATGACAACCAGAAGAAATTTTTTAGGGATTGTATTGGCGCTAGCTGCATCTCCAAGCTTGGCTCAAATGAATCTACTAAGTAAATATACAGATGGAAAGCTCATAGCAAGTTCCGGGAACAGCTCGAATCAGGAGCAAAATCCATTCGACGAAGACGATGAAGACGATTCATCCGATGACGATTTAGAGGAATCTTTGTATGAACACGATGAAGAGGAATTAATGGATGAAGAAGAGGAAGATGATTCATGGGATGAAGAGGAAGAGTATTATTAAGCTATAACAAAAAACCGGGCTTATCCAAATAAACCCAGTTTTTAGCTAATTGAGCAAAGACCGCGCA
>DNGJ01000151.1 GCA_003486305.1 Cyanobacteria bacterium UBA11371 | reverse complement strand
TATAGCGACAGAATAAATTATTTCAGCGACAATCTATCTATCGAGGGGGGAATCTGACAGGAAAAATAGGTAATACCAATTTCGGTTGCATCGGTAGCATCAGCCGGGGCGGGTTTATTTACACTTGGCGTTGATAGCAGCGCTCTCTCGTAAAACCCGCCCCTACAGCATTAAACAACTATACACAACCGATGCTAGCAGACATGAAATAATACCAAGAAAGAAACCGGGTTTCTGGCTTAAACTTGCACCGGAATTTTGGCTGCTTTTCGCTGACTTGTTACAACCATTTTTAGATTGGTAGGGGGTGCTAAAGTTACTCCACGGCGGACTGGACGCACCGGACGGTTATCGGCAAGTGCGAGTTCCCAGCGAGACAAAATAGTTGCAAGTACTAATTTCATTTCATATTGGGCAAATGCCATGCCGATACAGCGACGATTGCTGCCGCCGAAGGGGAAATATTCGTAGGGTGAGAATTGCCTTTCTAGAAATCGTTCTGGTTTGAAACGCTTTGGTTCTGGGTAGATATCTTGGCGATGGTGGGTTAAATAAACGCAGGGAGAAATCACCGTACCCGGTTCAAATTCATATCCCATTAGTTGAAATGGGGATTTCACAATTCTAGGGAAAATCACCATTGCGACTGGGTAAATTCGCAGCGTTTCTTGGCAAACTGCGTTCAGGTAAGGCAGTTTGGTAACTGTATTGGGGTCTAACTCACCACCGAGGGTATCCAACTCTTTGAGTAGTTTGTCGCGAACTTCTGGTAAATTGTGAATCCAGTACAATGCCCAGGCTAGGGAAGAAGCAGTGGTTTCGTGACCGGCAAATAGCAGAGTCATCAATTCATCGCGCAATTCTTCATCGGTCATTGGCTGACCTTCTGCATCGCGAGCAGACATTAACAATGTCAGAATATCAGTTCGAGATGGGTCTTCTTGCGCTCTGCGTTCCTCAATTTCGGCATAGAGTAGTTGGTCAATTTGTTGCTGTCTGCGGACAAAGTGTCCCCAAGGACTCCATGCGCCTAAATCTACCTGAAGCGACTGAAAAAACAGCAAGCTGGAACTCAGCGGAGAACTTACGGCATCTAGCAGCGATGTAAAAAGGTCTTTTAGTTGTTGGTAACGCTGCCCCTGGTGAATGCCAAATACAGCATTTAAAATTACCTGAAGAGAGATTTCTTGCATGGCAAAACGGACGGGGAAGGGTTCGCCGTTACGTTGCTGACCGATTAATTGTTCAGTCAGGTCACACATGAGTTTGCCGTAGGCTTTCATCCGTTCCCCGTGAAACGGAGGCGTCAACAATTGGCGCTGGCGTTGGTGGCGTTCTCCATCTAGCAATACGATTGAGTTATTTCCCACAATCGGTTGTAAGATGTAATTGCCCGCACCAGATTCAAATTGTCTCGGATCTGCGGTCAAAAGCTCACCAATTGCTTTTGGGTTGCTCAATAGCACGTAAGGTGGAATATTCCCCCAGCGTGCTGTAAACATCTCACCGTACTGCTGAGCAGATGTTTCTAGATATTGTAAGGGGTTAGCGATCCACTGAAGTAGCTGTATAAATCGCGGCGTTTTTGGCCCATCGGGTAGTTTCATCGGTTTTGTTAAAAATCGTTACTTTCCTGAAACTAACCTAGCAAATGTGCTGGTGCGATCGCTCTCTCAAATCATCCTCGCCCATCAGCGGGCGATGCAGTGTCAATATGTTTGAGCCAAGACAGGCTTCCCTGTAGATATTGCCTGTTCGACAATATCGGCGGCGCGGCTCACCCCGCCTGCTTGGCGAATGGCTTGTTGTAATCGGACTGCGTTCTTTTTATAAGAGTCTTCTTTTAGCACTTGCTTGATGGCACTTTGGAGTGCGGCAACGTTTAAGCGTTTCAAAGGTATCACTTCTCCGGCGCCAGTTCTGGCAAGACGAGCGGCGATTCCAGGTTGTTCGTTGGTAATTGGAATCGCTACGATCGGCACGCCGCTGCTTAATGCCCCCACTGTGGTATTCATGCCCGCATGGGTGATAATCAGCCTGGAGCGTTCAATTAATTGCTGGTGAGGTGCAAACGAAACTACCAGCGGCTCTCCGGGTAGCTTTAAGTCTGATGCCTCAATGTTGGGATTTCCCAAAGAAATTACCAGTTGCACGGGAAATCCGATACAAGCCTCAGCAATAGTATGAAAAATTTCCCATTTCCGGTTTTGTAAAGTCCCCAGAGAAGCGTAAATTAGCGGTTGACCCGTCAATTTTTCAAACGGAAAAGAAAGAGATCCGAAAGAAACGGGTTCTAAGCCTGATGCATCTTGAAACGGCCCGGTGTAATGGAAGCACCGAGATAAACCAACTCGCGGGAAATCAAACTCGGCTGGGATCTGGCAGATTTGAGCCAGTTCGGAATAACCATTCTCGCGGCTGGAATAGGGGGGTAACTTCCATTGCTGGCGCTGCCGGACAACTAGATCCCAAACGGGTTGCGTCAAGCGGTTGATCGGTAAGTTCCCCGCTTGGTTACGCAGACGCGCCCACCATGCTGGGCTGTAATTCCAATGGGTAAAGAATGGGGGAACTCCAGCTTCCTGGTTCAGCAACAGCGCATTACAAATGGTGATGTAGGGAAGATTGAGGAAATCGGCAATTGTTCCACCTGCACGGGTGACCTGATCGACTAGCAACGCTTCCACACCGGCAGCTTTAACGGCTTCTGGCAATTCGCGGAAAAGCATAGCTGTTTCTTGTTGGATCGCACTGACTGTAAATTTCAACCCAGCCAGCCCGCTCATTTCACCCAACTGTTTATATTTTTGCTCCAAGGTTCCGGCAGGAAATGCATCTTTTCCAATCATCGAGAAGTTTAATCTTGATTTCATCACCTTTGGTTGAACGTCGGGTATGCCAAATAGCGTGACGCCATGACCGCGTTTTTGTAATTCTCGACCCAAGACGCACATCGGGTTGAGGTGACCGATGGCTGGAGGACAGATAATACCAAAATGAGTCATAAAAAGCTCACGACTATGAAAGTTTGGGTTAGGGAACAGCGTAGCAAAAAGGGGCGCGATCGCTTTGCCCCCAGATCTAGCCGTTTTCATTCCGATAGCGATCGAGGTTCGAGGTAGGTTGGGTAACGCTTGCGCCCTACCCAACGTACATTTTTGCCGTGTTATATGATGTCCTTAAGATTACCCATAATTAGCAGCCGGGACACGGCACGATAAACGTTATCTGTGTCTCTGATATCTCTGATGCGTCCCTACGCAACGACAGAGTGAAGTTTTTTTATACAGCGGTTAATCGTGCCAGAGAATTAATTTCCCAGGCGCGAGATGCGATCGCTGTTGACACTCTCAGGTCTCTTGACGCCAGTAGAGCAAGTGCAGCAAGCGACTCAGAGTCAGTCTGGCGAATAAGTGCGTAGAGGTCTGGGTTTCTGATTTACCCAGACCTCTAGACTCAACTGGGGATTGCCTCAAGCGTGCGAGACTTCACGGGACGTTCGCCTTTTACTACCATCTGAATGCTACGATTCGGTGCTGAAACCAAACCTCGGCGCGTCGGTTTTACTTCGCGATTATCTGCCAGTTCCAGTTCATAACGCGAAAGTATTTTAGCCAGCGCTACTTTCATTTCAAACAAAGCAAAAGCATAACCAATGCATCGCCTCGCACCACCGCCAAAAGGCAAGTATTCGTAAGGTGAATATTGCCTTTCTAAGAAGCGTTCTGGTTTAAATTGTTTGGGTTCTGGATATACATCTTCTCTTTGGTGAGTTAAATAAATCGAACCCATCAAAATCGTACCGGGTGCGATATCATAACCGCCGAGGGTGACAGGTACTTTCGGCACTCTGGGGAAGGTTAACATCCCAACCGGATAAATCCGCAATGTTTCGCTACAAACAGCATTGAGATAAGGCAATTTGAAAATAGCGCCTGGATCTGGATTGTCTGCCAAACTATCGAGTTCTTGCAGTAATTTTTCTCGTACCGACGGTAGTTTATGAATCCAGTACAATGCCCAAGCGATCGCAGTTGCTGTAGTTTCGTGACCTGCTAGCAACAGCGTCATCAACTCATCGCGCAATTCCTCATCGGTCATCGGTTCTCCCGCTTCATCCCGCGCCGCCATTAACAAGCTGAGGATGTCTGTGCGATTGGGATCGGGATGCGCCCGACGTTGTTGCATTTCCTCGTAAAGCAGATTGTCAGTTTGCTGCCTCCGGCGCAAAAAATTTCCCCAAGGAGTCAGCGCGCCTAAATCTCTTTGCAAAGCTGGAAAATAAAGCATCGCGGCGCTAAAGGGAGAACTCATCTGCTCCATCATTCCCACCAAAAGATGCTCGATCTGTTTGCCTCGCGTATCTTCATTCAGACCAAAAACAGCTTTCATCATCACCCGCAGGGTAATTGCTTGGGTGGAAGTGCGGACGCAGAAAGGTTTACCTTTCTCCCACTGATTCATCACTTGTTCGGTAACATTGCCAATCGTCTCACCGTAGGTTCGCATCCTTTCGCCGTGAAACGGAGGCATCATCAACTGGCGCTGGCGACGATGCGAGGCGCCACTCAACGAAATCATTGATTGTTTCCCCAGTAAGGGTTCAAAAATTTTATTCGACTCCCCAGGGGCTTCAAACTCCTTGGTATCGCCAGTCAAAATTTCTTGCAGCGCTTGGGGATTGCTGACAAATACGACCGGGATCAAGCCGGTAGCTACCCGTGCGCTGAAGATGTCGCCGTAGCGGTTGGCACAGTCTTCCATAAACTGCATCGGGCGTGCGATCCACTCGATCATTTGCAGTATGGCTGGGGTTTTCGGGCCGGGTGGTAGTTTCATGGGTAAATTTAAACTAAATTTAGATCGGTTTTGAGTTAAATTTGGCACTATTATTTTCTGTCGTCCACACCCAACCGGGTGGAACTTGTGCGCGATCGCAGCAAAAAAAGCACAGTTTGATCCAGGGACAAGGGAGAAAATTATTCTCAGAGAAATTGTCTTGCGCCTACCTGGTAGCCCAAAAAAAACACAATTACAGCCGATTGCAGCCCAAAGACGTACACCGAAGGTTTGTGTAGAGACGTTACATGTAACGTCTCTACACAAACCTTGCCAAAAGGCTGTACCTCACTCACTTGCAATCCGCTGGATCAAATTTTTTCTCTCTTCTGCGTGCTATAGCTTTCTCTGCGGTACAAAAAAAGTTATTCATACCACAATATTGTACAATTTCAACTTTAACTTAATTTATCTTTTTATTACTTATTAGTAATCAACTTTGGCAAGATAAAAGTTGTAAAATTTTTGTTAAATCGATCGAGCAGCTACGGTTCTCTAAAGAGAGATTAAGGTAACAAGCATGACAGCAACAACACCAAAGGCAACGTCGGCGACTGCGAGTTTTTGCGAGGGAATTCAGTATTTTGGGGCAGCAATACCGAATTTTGATACTTACGGGAAAACACCGGCAATTGGGAAGGGGAGTGTAGCGATCGCAGACCCCACCGATGCATCTGCCGTTTACCAAACTTTACTTTATGCCGACGCTTTGCGCTATTTAACGCTGCAAATTACAGGAAGTAAAGCTTCCGGACACCCAGGCGGTTTTGCTTCGCAAGCGGAAGCTTACGCGGCGTTAGTCATGCTGGGTTACAAGAACATTATTACGGAAGTGGGACACCACGCACCAGGGTTTTATAGTGCCATGTTCTTGGATCGGTCGCTAGAGGACATGGGTATTTTCACGGTACAGCAGTTGCGCGATCGCTTCCGGGAAAAACACGGACTCTTAGGCCACCTCTCCGGCTACATCCCCGGTATTCTCGCACCCGCAGGCCCCCTGGGACAAGGGGAACACTTCGCAATGGCAGCGGCGTTACTCCACAAAGATAAGCTATTCCCCTTCACCGTCGGCGATGGCGGCTTAGGCGAACCTTATATTATGAGCGGTATGGCACACTTCCACACCGCCTATCCGGGAGCGACCAATTTCTTACCTGTATTGGTTTGGAATGGTTATTCTCAAGAACACCACAGCATGGTGTCGCTCAAAACCAACGCCGAAATGCTGGCATATTGGCAAGGTAACGGTTTTGAAGAAGTTGTATTAATCGATGCCAAAGAATTTGACGACAAAAATCAAAGCGGAGATTACGTCGATAGTACTGCTTTTTCCTTCGAGCAACGCCTCGCATTTACTAAAGCAGTTCTTGAAGGAATTGACAAAGCCGCGCGTTCTGCACTCGGAGGCAAACTAACCGCCTTTATTATTAAACAACTCAAAGGCGCAGGTGTCCACGCACGAGGAGCAAAATCCCACAACCTTTATGCCAAAGATACCCTCGATAGTCCCCATATTATCGACGCATTAAAAACCCGTGCATTGCCTCAAGAAGCTTGGCAGTTAGTGCGGACAAATTGCGAACGGGCGGGTGGTGGTCCAGCGGCTAAAACCGTCGTCACAGAATTTGAATTACCCTTGCCAGAATTAGGCCAATTGCCTTTAGAAGAATATGCCATTGGCGACGAACATCCCAAAGTTTCTACAACATCAATGGGGCGTTTGGTAGCACATGTAGGACAAACAGATCCAGGGTATTTAGTTACCAACGCCGACGGTAACGAAGCCTCTGGAATTGCCAATATTAACCAAGCGCTGAAGATTATCCACCCCACAACTGATGACTTGTACAACCAAGCACCAGGGGGACAAGTGTACGAACCTTTGAGCGAAGATGCTTGTGCCGGATTAGCCGCAGGTTTGGCATTAATGGGTAGCCGCACTTTGTGGTGTTCCTACGAATCTTTTGCGATCAACGGTTTACCAATTTGGCAAACCGTAACCCAAGCAATGGCAGAATTGCGCCGTCCAACTCCTTCGACAATTACTTTATTTACAGCCGGGGCATTGGAACAAGGGCGCAACGGATGGACGCACCAACGTCCGGAAATTGAAGCTTATTTCGCGGCGATGATGCGGAATGGAAACGTATTTCCTTTATTTCCACCCGATGCGAATAGCATTCAAGTTTGTTACGAATGGGGTTTGAATACAAAGAATAAGGGAGTTGTGATTACTGCTAGCAAATCTCCCCTACCAATTCACACCACATTTGAACAAACTCGCCAAGCATTGCAAGATGGTGCAGTTGTGTTGCACGAAGTCGAAGGTAGTAAGAAAGTTGTGTTTGCAGTGATTGGCGATATGACGCTAATGCCTGTATTTGAAGCTGCTGCTTTCTTGGAAACAGAAGGTATAGGCGTTAAGATAGTTTCTGTTGTCAATCCTCGCCGTTTGTATCGTCAAAGCGATGTAGCTTGGGACACTTGTTCCGAACCCGATGGCGGCTTTTTAGACGATGCCAAATTTGAAGCATTGTTCGGTGGAGATGCCTTAATTGGCGTTACAGGTGGCGCTGCCGGGATGCTCGAACCTATCATGTTGCGGAGTAATTGCAAGCGCGATACTTTCGCTTGGAAGCGCGGAGAAACCACTGCAAGTGCTGGTGAATTGATGGCGTTTAATGGATTAACTGCTGAGGCGTTAACGAAACGCGCAATTGAGTTAGTGCATTAAGGTTTAGGTGTTGCCCCTACCTAGTTTTACCCAGGTAGGGGCTGACAATCATCAAAAAAGAAGATAAAATTTAGTTGGAAATATTTGATTTAATTTTTCTGGATAGGATTGTTGAGAAACTAGCTCGCAAGCATAATGTTCAAGAGCAAGAGGTAAGAGAAGTTTTTAACAATTCTCCAACTATCCGATTTGTTGAAAAAGGAACCCGCAAAAATGAAAATGTTTATGCTGCATTGGGTCAAACTGATTCGGGGCGCTACTTAATTGTTTACTTTATCTATAAGCAAGATAAAAACGCCTTAATATTATCTGCGAGGGACATGGACAATGCCGAACGAAGAAGATACCGAAATAACTAGAAGCTCGATTTCCAATGCTACATCTTATGAGGAAATAGGAGAGTTTTGGGATGAACATAGTCTGGATGAGTATTGGGATCAAACTTATCCGGTTGAATTTACAATTAATCTTGGCGCTAAATCGAAAGTGACATATTACGGCATTGATAAAAGTTTATCAGAAAAAATCAGTGCTGTCGCAGAACGTAGAGGTATGTCTGCGGAAAAGCTTTTGAATTTATGGGTGGAGGAGAAACTACAAAAGGAGATAGTTTGAATGGCACTAACAAAATTAACTAATAGGTTACTTGCTAATTGCTAATTGCTAATTGCTAATTTCAAGAAAAGCCCCTATGCTGAGTAATTCCGATGCAACCGGAAACGATATGACTTATTTACTTGATACCGATACTTGCATTTATTGGCTGAGAAATAATCAGTTAGTAAGGGAGAACCAATCGCTGATTTTGATTTATTGATTGCCAGTGTGGCGATCGCAGAAGGTTATATTTTAGTCACCAACAATACTCGTCACTACGAACGCATCTCTCGATGACAACTGGAAAACTGGATTTTGCCTTAAGAGCGTTCAAACTTAGACTCGCGCGATCGCGAAGCGTGCCGGAGGCGTATCGCTCTGATCTCCGTCAGAATTATTGTAAGCTGGCGCATTAATTCATCAACCGTGCATTCTTAGCAATGTTCGTCCTACCAAACAGAAGAAATAATCAAAGGAATTTAGGAAAAAATAAATAGCTGTGTCAGGGGTGGGGGATGCTGGCGCATTCAGAAACTGCGAGTTAAACAACCGAATTGACCAAAGCTTGTTACAATGAATGCATTTGAATGGTGTCCTAACCGAAGGAGTATTAATGCGCATCGCGATAGTTGGCTGCGGCTTTGTTGCTGACTATTACCTGAAAACGCTGCCAAATCATCCGGAGCTAAAGTTAGCGGGAGTAATGGATCGCAATAGCGATCGCGCCTCTAAGTTTTCGGCTTACCATTCGGTTCCCGTATACGATTCCTTAGAACAACTGCTCCAAGATGGCAGCGTTGATATTGTATTAAACTTAACAAACCCCAGGAGCCACTTTTCCGTATCTAAAGCTTGCTTGGAAGCAGGTAAGCACGTCTATTCCGAAAAGCCTCTGGCAATGAAATTTTCCGAGGCAGAGGAACTCGTCAACTTGGCAGAGCAACGAGGATTGCTGATTGCTTCAGCACCGTGCAGCATCCTGAGCGAAACAGCTCAGACAATTTGGCGGGCGCTGCGAGAAAACGTCATCGGAAAAGTTCGACTCGTTTATGCCGAAATGGACGACGGACTCGTTCACAAAATGCGTTACAAAGAATGGGTGAGCGAATCGGGTATTCCTTGGCCTTATAAGGATGAATTTGAAGTGGGTTGTACCTTAGAACATGCGGGTTATTATGTCAATTGGCTGACTGCATTCTTTGGCCCAGCAGAAACAGTTACGGCTTTCTCATCCTGCTTGATTCCAGATAAAGAAACCGATGTACCCTTGGAGGTTAATGCTCCAGATTTTTCCGTTGCTTGCATTAAGTTTGCATCAGGAGTAGTGGCAAGATTGACGTGCAGTATCGTTGCTCCCCACGACCATGCGTTGAAGATAATCGGCGATGAAGGAATTATGGGGATTGAGGATTGCTGGTACTATGGCGCTCCGGTTTACATTCAGCGGATGCTCACCATACGGCGGAAAACTTTTATCAGCCCGTGGAAGCAAAAATATCCCCTGGTGAGAAAAGCGCCCAAATTTGGCTATAAGGGTTCGCAACAAATGGACTTTTCTCGGGGCGTGGCAGAAATGGCAGAAGCTATTACCGAAAAACGCCCCTGTAGGCTTTCCCCTAGATATTCCCTGCACAACAACGAAATAGTGCTGGCAATTCAAAACGCTCTCGAAACAGGCGCCCCTTACAAACTTTCATCGTCTTTTGACCCGATTGCGCCCATGCCCTGGGCAAAATCTTAATGTAATTCACCTTATAATTTGGCGAGTCAGGCTATGGTATCTACCTCAAAAATTATTCGCTGGGGAATTCTTGGCACGGGCAAAATTGCACTAGATTTTGCCCAAGGACTAAAGTTTTTGCCAGATGCTCAATTGCTAGCAGTGGGATCGCGAACATTATCCACCGCTCAAGAGTTTTCCCGCCAATTGAACGTACCAAAAGCATACGGCAGCTATGAAGACTTAGTTAAAGACCCAGAAATTGATGTTGTTTATATCGCCACACCTCACATCAGGCATAAACAAGACAGCATCCTCTGTCTAGAAGCAGGCAAAGCCATCCTTTGCGAAAAACCCTTTACAATTAATGCCCAAGAAGCTCGCGAAGTTATTACTCTTGCTCGCCAAAAGCAATTGTTTTGCATGGAAGCAATGTGGATGCGCTTCATGCCCTTAATCCAAAAAGTTCGGGAGCTAATTAATATCGGAGAAATTGGCGAAGTTCGCACGTTAACGGCTGACTTTGGCTATGCTGTCGAGTTAGATCCAAACAACCGCTTTTTCAATTTAAAATCAGGCGGAGGCGCTTTGCTGGATCGCGGTATCTATCTGCTTTCTTTAGCCTTTTTCCTATTCGGCTCTACCGATAAAATTGTCAGTCAAGCCACGATTGGCGAAACGGGGGTAGATGAACAATGCGCGATGGTTTTAAACTACCCCAAAGGACAGCTCGCCATCCTTTCTGCAAATCTGCGTGCCACCACTTCCAACGAAGTTATTATTGGTGGAACCAAAGGACAAATCCGGATTCACGCCCCATTTTACCGCCCGCATAAAATATCGATTGCCAAGTTTTCCCCTGCTGTTTTATCCACTGCAAACTCAGCCAATTCCAGTTTCAAGCAAAAAATTATATCTTCGTTAAAAGAAAATCAGGTTGTGCAGCGTTTGTACCTGGAATTTGGCAGTTATCTCAAGCAACCGAAAAAAATCGTGCAAATCTTTGAAGGGAATGGCTATAACTACGAAGCGGCGGAGGTGATGCGTTGTCTGAGAAGCGGTGAAAAGGAAAGTAAAATTATGCCGCTTGACGAGACATTAAGCATTATGGAAACGATGGATGCGATTCGCCGTCAGTGGAATTTGCAATATCCACAAGAATTGTAGATTTGTGACAAAGAGCGCAGGTTGGGTCATTGCCAACGAAACCCAACCTACTAGAAAATTATTAGCAATTAGCAATTAGCAATTAGCAATTAGCAATTAGCCATTTTCCAAATAAGTCTGAAATAGGGTAACTAATTTCTTTGCTTCTTCAGTTACATCATGATAAAGTGCCACAGATTCAGCACCGGCTTGGCCCATTTTTGCTAATTCTTCCACAGGTGTCTGCAATACTGTACGCATGGCTGCGGCTAAGGCAGAAGCAGATCCGGAAGGGACTAAGAAGCCGCATTTTCCAGGTTCAACTAATTCTGGAATACCGGCAATATACGTACCGATAACGGGACGAGAAAGTGCCAGCGCTTCCATGACTACGACTGGCAAACCCTCGGCAAAACTGGGAAGCAGCATTACTTGAGCATCCAAAATTTGTTGCTGAACTTGTGCATTAGTGGCCCAACCTGTAATTTCGATATAGTCTTCTAGATGCATCTGTGAAATTAAGGTTTCAATCTCGTTTCGCAGGGGGCCATCGCCGACAAGAACGACCTTAAAGTTGAATCCTTCAGCAGCTAATTGGCTGACGGATTCGACCAAGATTAAGTGACCTTTTTGTTCGCCTAAACGGCCCACGCAAACAAATTGCGGTTGGTTTGGTAGGGGGACATAAGGTTGAGATAAAAACATTTTGTCTACACCGCAGCGAACTACGTGAATTTTTGACCACTGCTTGTAGCTGCACCAGCGAAATACCTGGCTTTTGCCATAAGAACAAACGGCGGCGACAAAGGCGGCGCGGTTAATTTTTTCCGGTAAAGCGATCGCTTCTGGTTTATCAAATTCGTGGGGGCCGTGGATTGTAAAGCTGTATTGCGGGCCTCCCATCAAGTGGCACAACATGGCGACGGTGGTGCCGTTGGTGGCGAAGTGTGCGTGGACATGTTCGATCTCCAAATCCAACAGCCATTGCAGCAAAACGCAGGCTTCCAGCAAGTAAATTAGATTGATTAAAACACCTCTATCCGATCTCCAGCCGATTTTGAGCGTTAACTGTAGCGCCTTCCACAAACGCAGCGGTCGCTTAAATGCAACGCCCAGTAGACCCAAAAGCAAACCAATCGCCCCCACCCCCAGAATATACCGAGTTTTTTCTAACTCTTGCTTATCCGCTTCATCAGCTAAATCTTTGGAAGGGCGAATGGAAAATCGGGCGACTGGAATTCCACCCGCTTCAATTGCTGCTATTTCTCTGCGGATGAAAGTACAGCTCGCGTAAGGATACTGATTCATTAGATAAGCAATTTTCATGGTTAGGGCGTTCAAGCTTGATTACGGTACGATTTTGGCACATGGATGGGATTTCCCCCTCACGCCGCCACTCGCTCACGCCGGAGCGCCTGTAACAGTAGTAACAGTAGGGTGTTGAGGCGCATTCAGGGAAGAAATAGCTTGAGGTGGAAATTTTTGGCAGCGATCGCTCTGTTCTCCACTACAGTTATTGTAAGCTCGCGCATTACAGCAGATTGCTTTTCGTGTGAGGGAAAGCCTTAAGGCGAAGGTTTGTGTAGCGGCACCCTTAAGGGTGCCGCTACACAAACCTTCGGTGTACAGAAATGCGACTGCAATCCGCATTAATTCATCACCCGCTCAAAGTAGTTTTACTTTTTACTTTTTAGCCAATAGGTCATCATGTCTCCTTTACCTTTGACCGATATCGCTCCTCGTTCTTCAAATACATACTTATCTTTTAACAGTTCCCTAATAGCAGCAGTGACTTGAATATATCCCGGTAATCCCAGAGATTCCATCCGAGACGCAACGTTAACCGTATCGCCCCACAAGTCATAAATAAACTTTTTAGTACCAATTACGCCAGCAACGACGGGTCCTGTATGAATGCCAATCCGAATTTCAAAACTAGCCCCGATATCAGTTTGAAAATCAGCGATCGCACTCTGCATATCCAACGCCATGTCCGCGATCGCTTCTGCATGATCTTCCCTTGGTACCGGGATTCCTCCCGCCACCATATAAGCATCCCCAATTGTTTTAATTTTCTCCAAACCGTACTTTTCAGTCAGTTTGTCAAACTTGGAAAAAATTTGATTCAGCAAACTCACCAATTCTAAAGGCGGAATTCGGGCAGCAAGCGGCGTAAAACCCACCATATCCGCAAACAAAACCGTCGCTGACTCAAACCTTGAGGCAACAGAACCCTCGCTTTTTTTTAACTTTTCCGCAATCTTTGCGGGTAAAATATTCAACAACAAACGATCCGATTTTTCTTGAGCAAGGCGTAAAGCTAACTCAACCCGTTTTCGCTCTTTAATTTCCTTTTCCAAGCGTGAGTTTTGCTCTTCGAGTAGCCGTTGCTGACTTTGAATTGTTAAATGATTCGCTACTCGCGCCAAAACTTCTTTTTCTTGAAAAGGTTTTGTGATATAATCAACCGCTCCCACTTCAAACGCTTTCACCTTATCTGAAACATCATCTAACGCGCTCAAAAAAATTACTGGAATCGAGCGGGTTTTTGGGGAAGCTTTCAGTTGTTGGCAAACCTGATAACCATTCATCTCTGGCATCATCACGTCGAGTAAAATCAAATCTGGGGGAAACTCCTGCACCGCTGCGATCGCTCTTTCTCCGTTTAAAGCTTTGCGAACCTGATATCCTTGCTTGCTCAAGATAACAGATAAAAGCCGCACGTTATTTGGTGTATCGTCAACTACTAGAATGTTGGCTTTAATTGTAGAAGTTTCATTGCTGTTCATGGGAAAACAAGAGATAGTGAAACTTAGATCTTGCACAAGGGAGGTAGAACCTCGGAGATCTCGTTCCCAGGCTTACGCCTGGGAACGAGATCAATAGACCGCGCAGGCGGTCTTTGTTTGTATAGCCGCGACTTCAGTCGTTCGGCTTGCACGGGGGTAATGAAAGCGGATTTAGTATTGTATAGCCCCAGAGTTATAGCTTGGGGGCAGAAATTTTGCATTCTTCTTGCACACCCCGAACCGATTTCATTAGCTCGATAATTTGATCAAACAGAAAGTTATTGGCTAAATCTGTTATAACTTGTGCCGCTGATGCAATTTCTAGAGGCATTTCCTCTATTAACTCGAAAATTTGATCGTCGGAACATGCGTTAGCAGCATGATATATCTTGTCCACCCATTCAGGCGGCATTTGGCACAGTTGTAATTCTACAGATTGGTTGCTTGCAACTTCCCTCAACTCAGTTTTTGTATCATGTTTTACATTAACGGGTTCCTCGTAAACATATCGCACACCTAACAATTCTTCCATTTTGGCAAATAAAGTATTTTCCTGAAACGGCTTACCCACAAAATCGTCACAACCCGCTGCTAAAATCGCCTTGCGATCTTCTTCAAAAGCACTAGCAGTTAACGCAACGATCGCTGTGTTTTTTCCCAGAGGATGTGCTTTAATTTGTTTTGTCGCTTCATAGCCATCCACAAGGGGCATCTGCATATCCATCAAAATTAAATGGGGCTGCCAATTTTCCCATACAGCAATTGCCTCTTGACCATTTCCAGCTTCTCGCACTTGAAAGCCGATTGACGACAATAATTTGACTAAAACTAAACGGCTTTCTCTGGCGTCGTCAACGGCTAAGATGCGATATTCTGGTTGATCGGGTGCTAAACCAATTACTTTGCGCTGGTTTTGAGGCATTTGAATTTCCGGATCGCCCGGTTTAATTGAAATATTAAACGCAAATGTGCTTCCCACTCCTGGGGTACTGCTGACGGTAATATCTCCTCCCATTAGTTGGACAAATTTGCGGCTAATGGGTAAACCTAACCCAGTTCCCTGTTTAGATTTCTGACCTGTTTCTGTTTGTCCAAACGGTTCAAATAAATTATCCATTTCGGCTTCGTCAATGCCTGGGCCGGTATCTTCAATTTCAAATAACAGGCAGAGGGGATTGTCTTCTTTTCTGCTTTCCTGCACTCTCGCGCGCAAGATCGCGCCGCCAGTCGAGGTAAATTTGATAGCGTTTGCTAAAATGTTAATCAAAACTTGGCGTAATTTACCTTCATCTGTTTTGACAAATTCTGGCAGCCCAGAGGCGAGTTCAAAAGTTAGCTGCAATCCCTTAGATTCAGCTTTCAAGCTGAACATATTTTCTAAGTTTTTTAACAGGCGGTACAAATTAAAACTGCTTTCATTGAGTTTTGTTCTACCTGCTTCAATTTTGGACATTTCCAAAATGTCATTAATCAGTGAAAGTAAGTGTTCCCCAGCGCGATTAATAATTTCTAAATGTTGCTGATGTTCGCTGTTCAAAGCAGCATCGCGCACCATCACTTGGCTAAATCCCAGAATGGCATTGAGGGGGGTACGCAATTCGTGACTCATAGAAGCGAGGAATTCGCTTTTAGCGCGATTGGCTGCATCGGCTGCGGCGACAGCTTTTTGCAGCGCTGACTCTGCTAATTTGCGATCGGCGATTTCAGTTTTGGCTTGTTCAAAAAGCGTGCATTGTTGGATAGCGATCGCTAGTTGTACGGAAATTTGTCTGAGAGATTCTATCTCTGAAGATTGCCACTGTCTGGGACTCTGACAGTGATGGGCAATTAGCAATCCCCAGATTTTTTGTCCTTGCAAAATTGGCACCACGAGGTTAGCTTTAATTTCAAACTGTTTGAGGAAATCAATGTGACAAGGTGTAAGTCCTGCCGTATAAATATTATCAACTGCGCGGATGCGGCCTTGCTCGTAAAAGCGAGCGTAGCGTTCCCCAAAACAGGGGTCGTGAATGTCGGTTGCCAAAATTGACATCGCCGACTCAGCCACCGATTCGACAGTAACAAATCCGCTCCAATCTGGGTTAAAGCGGTAAATAATTGTCCGGTCAGTTGACAAAAACTGGCGCATTTCTTCAACAGCCGTTGTCAGGACTTCTTCCAAGTTAAGAGAAGAGCGAATCCGCTCTTGAATAGAATTTACTAACTGCTCCCTTTTTAATTGCTGCTGCAAAGCCAACTCCGCCTGTTTGCGAGCAGTAATATCTACCGAATAACCGACGCATTCTATGGGTAGCCCCGCAGAATCCTTCACCAAGCGAATCTCATCGTATACCCAGCGATAACTACCGTCTTTGTGGCGGCTGCGGCATTCAAAGGAGACAATCTCCTTTGACAATAGGTTCGCTAATGCAGTAAAAACAATCTCTCGATCTTCTGGGTGAATCAGGCTATCCCAAACAATCGAATTATCGAGGATTTCTCGCGCTTCGTAGCCAATCATTGAGACGACATTCTCGCTGAGAAATGTTAGCTCGTAATTCACCCCTAACTTCAAGCTAAAAATAACTGCTGGGGTAGTAGATAGCAAATGTTGCAAGCGTTGGGTAACAGAGAGCAATGTTGACTCGGCGCGTTTGCGATCGCTGATATCCCGAACGATGCAAACTCTCTCGCCGCCTTCGAGCAAAGTCACCGAAATATCTTGAGTAAATGTCGTTCCGTCGCGCCGCCTACCTTCCGCTTCTAGGCTGCAATAACCTTGTTGTAAAAGGTCGGGCATAAATTCCGCAGATAACCTGTGCAATTGGGCTTTATCGTACAGCATTTCCCAACTTTTTCCTAACAGTTCAAGGTCGCTGTCGTAGCCAAAGATTTTAACGTGAGCCTCGTTTAAATAGATAAATTCTCCCTGAGCGTTGAGAATCGCAATTCCATCAGTGGCGGCGGCGATCGCTGCGGCTTGCTGCTGCAATTTTTTCTCGGCAAGCTTGCGATCGCCGATATCTTTGTGCGTCCCCGTCATCCGCGTTGCTTTGCCGTTTTCATCGCGCTCCGTCACCCGACCGTGCGATAAAATCCACTTCCAGTCGCCTGACTTCGACCGCATCCGAAACTCTAAGTGGAAAAAGGGAGTTTCACCCTTTATATGCGCTCTCAAAGCTTTCATCATCCGCCACCGATCGTCTGGATGTAACAGCCGCTTCCAGCATTGTAAACTGTGTTCTATCTCGTCAACTTCATACCCGATCATTTTCTTCCAATACGGGTCGAAATAGGGTTTTCCCGTAACAAAATTCCAATCCCACAGTCCCAAGCTGCTACCTTCTATTGCCAGCTGGAAACGTTCTTCGTTCTTCGCCAAATCTGCTTCTGCAAGTTTTCGCCCGATCAGCGAACCTAACTGAGCGGCAACAGTACAAACTGGATCGAGCGATCGCCCATCGACAGCAGTTTTAGTACTCAAAAATACCAAAACAGCTAAAACTTTTGCACCCGCAACAACGGGAACGGCAAAACCAATTTTCAATCCAAGTTTGACCGCGATTTCCCGGCGCGGAAACCTTCGATCGTCAGTTGCGGAAATATCTTCGATCCATTCTGGCTGTTGAGATTGCCAAACTCGCCCCGGCAATCCATCTCCAAAAGCAAATGTAACGGTTTCGCTATGTCGTCGGAATTCCTCGAAACTATTTTCCCTGCCGTACCAAGTCGAACTATATTTTAAGAATTTGCCATCAACAACAGGAATCCAAGCTTCGCCAATATCCCAGCCAAGGGACGTGCAAATTAAACGCAGAATAATTGTTAAGGCGCTCTCAACGTCAGCAGAGCGACTGATGGCTTGGGTTGTTTCTACTAACAAGCGGATTTCATCTTCGGCTTGCTTGCGATCGCTGATATTATTAAAAGTGCAAACTGCACGCTCGACGCTGCCATCAGCAGCAAATTGCGGATCGACACTCAGCAGCAACCACAGCGTTTCTGGTTCGCCGTCGCGAGAAACTCCTATCACCTGGTTATGTACAGGCTGTTTATCCGCCAAGGCTTGCTTTAAAGGATTGTTGTCAAAAGAAATGATTTTGCCACTTTCATCGATTAGCTGCCAATTTAACTTAAAAACACTTTGTCCTCGCAGTTCGTCGCAATCGACTTTCAGCAATTCACAAACATATTGATTGCACAAAATTATTTTACCATTTGCATCTAGCAGCAAGACTCCCACTGGCATTTTTTCAATCAGCGATCGGAAGCGGTTTTCGCTTTGTTCCAGGGCTGATTGCTTAACTAATTGCGCCGCATATCGGCGGTCAAATAAAGCAGTTAACAGCGTGCCGATTAAAATCAGCAAAGTGGCAATGCCAATGTTAATTCCCAGCCAATAACTATTAGCTCCTGCAACGGGTTTTACGTCTGGTATTTGCATAAAACAAGTTGCCCACATCCCCGTATAGTGCATTCCGCTGATGGCAATTCCCATCACAATAGCACTGCAAAGTTTCCACCAGTCAAACTCTGTTGTGTTTGAATTGCGAAACCGAAAAGCTAACCATAATGCCGCGCCTGATGCTGCTTGAGCCACCCCCACAGACAAGGCAACTAGCCAGGGGTTATAATGCACCGCTGCTGTCACTCTCACCGCCGCCATGCCCACGTAGTGCATCGAGGCGATCGCTAGCCCCATGACGCTACTGCCCCCCAGCATGACTGATAAACTCAACTTCGGGCGGCTAAATAGCAGCAATGCCACACCCGATGCCGCGATTCCAACAGCCCAAGATAGCAAAGTCAGCGGCACGTCATAATTAACAGGAATTGGCAAATTAAAAGCTAACATGGCGATGAAGTGCATCGACCAAATGCCAGTTCCCATCGCCACAGCGCCGCCTGCGATCCAAATCAGACGCGATCGCAAGCTTGACTTGGGAGTCACTCGCCCCGCTAAATCTAGCGCCGTATAAGAAGCGATCGCCGCAATTGTAAACGAAATGGTAACAAGAATCGGGTCGTAATAGCCCAAGATCTCTTTCATATTCAGACACTAAAAATTTCACTCATGTTATTGTTGTAACAAAAATTTTTCGGGAACACTTATATCATATCCGGTTAATTTTAGGCGAGGATATTGATTTGGTTTTTGGGGCGGGTTTTACAAATCGATCGCGATGCCAACAGTTAATATTAGGAAGTCAGAACTGTAGAGACGTTACATGTAACGTCTCTACTAGATGTAACGTATCTACTAGACATCAACGAATAAACAAGGTTCATATCCCGCGTGCGTAAGTCTTGATGTTTTTGATTTTAAGGGAATTTCAATCATAAATTCTGTGCCTTTCCCTAAAGAAGAAACGCAGGTCAAAGAACCTTCATGGTTTTTGATAATCTGATAAGAGATTGCCAATCCCAGACCCGTGCCATAACCGATGGGTTTAGTTGTGTAGAACGGATCGTAGATTTTAGCCATCACATCAGGCGTCATCCCAGCGCCATTATCAGCAATGTGAATTTGTACGCGATCGCCATTGACTAAAAGCGTGCGGATGCGAATCAAGAGCTTACGCTCTTGCGAACAACAACATTGTTGGCGATCGCGATTAACCTGTTCCAAAGCATCAATTGCATTGGATAAAATATTCATAAATACTTGGTTTAGCTGTCCGGCGTAGCACTCGACTGGAGGCAAATCCCCATACTCTTTGATCGTTTGGATCTGCGGTCGATTTCGCTGTTCTTTCAAGCGATGTTGCAAAATCATTAAACTACTGTCGATACCTTCATGGATATTGACCGTTTTCATTTCAGCTTCGTCCAAGCGCGAGAAATTGCGTAAAGATTTCACAATTTCCTTGATTCGCTCGGCTCCAAGTTGTATAGACCCCAAAATTTTTTGCAGGTCTTCTAAAACAAAATCTAGTTCTATATTCTTAATTTTTTGCTGAATTGCTAAAGCCGGATGCGGATAGCAAACTTGATAAAGTTGAATCAAATCCAAAAGCTCCCGAATGTAGTCTGTTGCCAAAGGAATATTGGCATAGATAAAATTAATCGGGTTATTAATTTCGTGAGCAACGCCTGCAACCATTTGTCCCAACGAAGACATTTTTTCAGTTTGGACGAGTTGAGTTTGGGTAGATTGGAGTTGTTGCAGAGCATTTTGAAGCTGCTCAGTTTGTTTTTGCAGTTGAGCTTCAGAACGCCGCAAAGACTCTTCAGCTAGTTTGCGATCGCGGTTTTCCCGTCGCAAAAGTTGATTGGCTTCCTCTAAATCTGCCGTTCTTTCCTGCACCCGGTTTTCTAATTCGAGTGTCAGTTGCGAGAGTGCTTCTTGAACTTGTTTGCGTTCCGCAATTTCAACTTGCAGAGCCAAATTTGCCGCCGCCAATTGATCGGGACTAGGGATAGCCAAAATTTTCGGGATTAAATCCACAACGACTGACGCCGTACACAGCGACACAATTGCCGTAATAGCTTTGAGCAAACCAGACAGCCAATAATCAGGATGCCAAAGCGTCCATATTTCCATAATATGGGTAATGCCGCAGCAGACAATGAAAGAGCCAAACAACATAAAAAGCCAGTCAAAAGGGATATCTTTCCGCTTTTTGACAATGTAAATTAGTTCGATAGGAATCAAAAAATAAGCGAGAGAAATCAGGGAATCAGATAGAATATGTAACCCCACCAATCCTGGCTTCCACAAGTAGCAATGACCGTGAGGAATGAAATAACTCGAAAACATTTCGGAAACCATGTGCATCGCCATCAATCTTATTAATTGGGTTTGGTTAAATTTCGGATCGTGCCTAAATTGGCTGCTAGCAGATGCAGTTGCTTTATCTTTCTTTAGTTAGATTAACTTAAAAAAACAAACCTTTAAGATCAAACTTGTCACATAGTTAAAGGCTGCTTTGGGCAAAAATGTGACATCTACATGACATCAGCCGACGGGCGGGCGGGACGCCCACCCCACAAGAATTTTTATGGTTTTGTGGGGTGGGTAGTATTGCGCGCGAATTTTTATGGTTTTGTGGAGTGGGCATCCACCCCACAAGCATTTTTATGGTTTTGTGGAGTGGGCATCCTGCCCGCCTCAAATATTTTTGCCCCGCTAATCTTTATTTTCATAGACCGCGTAGGCGGTCTTTGTTTGTGTAGCCCCACCCTTAAGGGTGGGGTTATTGGAAGCGGATTTGGTATGATACCTGGAGAAGATTCTTACGCGCCGATAATAGTTAATGACCGTAGAAGAGGTACAACAGCTAATTCGTGCCACATGGCAAAAAGATTTAAACCCCGTACAGGAACTCCTACTTTACCATGTCTGGGAAGGCCATACCTATGCCAGCATTGCATCTGCTTCCCACTACGGAGAACATTATCTGAGAAATACGGCCTCTGCCTTGTGGCAGTCGCTGTCGGAGATTTTTCAAGTATCGATTAACAAAGCCAATTTGCGGTCGGTTCTAGAGTCACGTTCCCTGACAATTGAAGAGCAAGAGTTAATTGATAAATTCATCCGGAATCAACAGCAAGCAAGAAAACCAGAATTTCCCTATGGTC
The DNA here is from genome assembly GCA_003486305.1 of Cyanobacteria bacterium UBA11371. Classification (GTDB taxonomy): domain Bacteria; phylum Cyanobacteriota; class Cyanobacteriia; order Cyanobacteriales; family Aerosakkonemataceae; genus Microseira. The sequence continues at coordinate 18,248 of DNGJ01000151.1, read as the reverse complement.
CAGTTCCGCTCGGTTCCCCATTTTATATCGAACGCGAACCCATCGAAGAACTCTGCTATCAACAAATTACCAAACCAGGAAGCATCCTTCGCATTAAAGCACCCAGAAGAATGGGTAAAAGTTCCTTGATGCTGAGAATTTTAGCTCGTGCTGTCTCGCTTGGCTATCGAACCGTCAGTTTAGACTTTCAGCAAGCAGAAGCAGAAATTTTTAATAATCTAGATAAATTTTTGCGCTGGTTTTGCGCCAACATCAGCCGACAGCTACAGCTACAGCCGATGTTAAATGATTATTGGGATGAAGATATGGGCAGTAAAGTAAGCTGTACCATTTATTTTCAAGGGTATATGTTAGAGGTAATAAACAGTCCTATTGTTTTGGCATTAAATGAAGTGAATCGGATTTTCGAGTATCCAAAAATAGCCGGGGAATTTTTTCCCCTGCTGCGAAGCTGGCACGAAGAAGCGAAACGAATTGAGAGTTTACAAAAACTGAGGGTAATCGTGCTGCACTCGACAGAAGTTTATATTCCCTTAAAACTAACTCAATCTCCATTTAACGTCGGTCTGCCGATATCGCTTCCATATTTTACCGAAGAGCAAGTCACCGCTTTAGCGCGGCGTCACGAATTAGACTGGAAAGATAGCTTAGAAGCAGAACGGCTGATGGCAATGGTAGGGGGGCATCCTTACTTAGTCCGACTGGCTCTCTATCACCTTTGCGAGCAAAATTTGACCCTAGATCGGCTGCTGGAAGATGCTCCTACAATGGGCGGAATTTATAAAGATTATTTGCGGAATCTCTGGGCAACCTTGCAAGAGTATCCAGAACTCGCTGCGGCGCTGAAACAAGTCGTTCGATGCGATCGCAGCGTGTCATTAGAACCAACCCTCGCCTATAAATTAGAAAGTATGGGACTAATACGCATAGATGGCAATAACTGCACTCTCAGTTGCGAGTTGTATCGCCAGTATTTTGCTTTACCAAACTTTAGTTAATTCCCTCGTCCCCTCGTCCCCTCGTTACCAGGTTCCACCTGGTAACGCAGTACAGGAGGCTCCGGCCTCCTGTTAGGGGAGGCCGGAGCCTCCTGTAAAGGCATTCCCATGCAGAGCATGGGAACGAGAAATCTCCCCCTCGTCCCCTCGTTACCAGGTTCCACCTGGTAACGCAGTACAGGAGGCTCCGGCCTCCTGTTAGGGGAACGAGAAATCTCCCCCTCGTCCCCTCGTTACCAGGTTCCACCTGGTAACGCAGTACAGGAGGCTCCGGCCTCCTGTTAGGGGAGACCGGAGGCCGGAGCCTCCTGTAAAGGCATTCCCATGCTCTGCATGGGAACGAGAATCTAAAATCGCGCCATCTCTTGACAAATGAACGATATTATCTACCAAGTCGGCGGCAGTCTCGCCACAAATGCCCCCACCTATGTCATCAGACAAGCAGATGAACAACTCTATCAAGCCTTAATCGCTGGCGAATTTTGTTACGTCCTCAACTCGCGACAAATGGGCAAATCTTCCCTATTAGTCCGCACCTTTCACCGTCTGCAAGCCGGGGGTTATAAATGCGCTACCCTCGATTTGACGCAGACTGGCAGTGAAAATATTACGCCTTCCCAATGGTATAAAGGAGTCGTCGGCGAGTTGTGGCGCGGCTTCAATCTGTTAGGAAAAGTCAATTTAAAATCTTGGTGGCGCGACGAAGAAGATGTTTCCCTGCTGCAAAGATTAAGTCATTTTATCGAAGATATCCTGCTCGTCAAATTTCCCGAAGATAAAATTTGTATTTTTATTGATGAAGTTGATAGTATTTTAGCATTAGATTTTCCGGTAGATGATTTCTTCGCCTTAATTCGGTTTTGCTATAACCAGCGAGCCATTAATCCAAAATACAATCGCCTCACGTTTGCTATTTTTGGCGTCGCCACCCCCAGCGATTTAATTGCTGACAAAAATCGCACGCCGTTTAACATCGGAGTTGCAATCGATTTACAAGGATTTACCTTTGAAGAAGCGCAGCCATTAATCCCAGGATTGTCAAGGATATTTACAAATAGCGAGTTGGTGTTAAAAGAAATTTTAAACTGGACTTCCGGACAACCATTTATGACGCAAAAGCTGTGCGAGTTGGCAGCAAGAGTAAGTCAAGAAAAAGATGGAGGAGTCTTAAAAATACCACCGGGGACAGAGGCATTTTGGGTAGAGAATTTAGTGCGATCGCGCGTCATACACAACTGGGAATCCCAAGACGAACCAGAACATTTAAGAACGATACGCGATCGCATTCTCCGCAACTCTCAACGCGCCGGTAGATTGCTGGGAATTTATCAACAAATTTGGCAAGGAGTAGCAGTAACAACCGATGATAGCAGAGAACAAATCGAATTACTCCTCAGTGGCTTAGTAGAAAAAGAACAAGGTTTATTGAAGATAAAAAATAAAATTTATCACGAAGTTTTCGAGGAAGAATGGGTAAAAAAACAATTAGGGCAACTGCGTCCTTACTCCCAAGCCTTCGATGCTTGGATTGCTTCTAAACAACAGGACGAATCGCGACTGTTGCGCGGACAAGCCTTGAAAGATGCTCAAAATTGGACGCAAGGAAAAAGCTTGAGCGATTTGGACTATCAATTTTTAGCTGCTTCTGGTGAATTAGATAGGCTCAAAGCGCAGCAAGCACTCGAAGCAGAACGAGTTAAAGAAGTAGAAGCTAGGCTGGCAGAAGAACGCAAGCGGTTAGTTTTAGAGCGACAGATAGCGAAGCGACAGCGCAGGTTTATTGGAGCGCTGAGTGGGGCGTTGATAGTTGCGATCGCATCTGCCATTCTCGCCCTCTGGCAATATCACCGCGCCGCACAGAGCGAAATTCAAGCCCTCGCCTCCTCCTCCTCCGGGCAATTCGCCTCCCAACAGCGATTAGACGCGCTCGTAACTGCCATCAAAGCCAGACGCAGGCTCGACAGTCTCCCTAATTCCAGCCCCCAGTTGCGATCGCAAGTTCAGCAAGTGCTGCAACAAGCCATCTACGGAACGGCAGAATTCAATCGCCTGACGGGGCATTCCAGCCCGGTTTTGTCAGTTGATGTCAGCCCAGACGCCCAACTCATCGCCACTGGCGGCACTGACCGAACAGTCAAGCTGTGGCAGCCCGATGGTACGCCGCTGCACGCGCTGCAACACCCGGCTGCTGTCTTCGCGCTCAAATTCAGTCCCGACAGCCAGCGCCTGGTCACATCCAGTCTCAACGGCAGCCTTTATCTGTGGAATCGGGACGGCAAGCCGCTCAAAACCTTTCAGGCACACAGCGCAGGGATATGGGACATTGCCGTGAGTCCTGACGGCTCACGCATTGCCTCCGCCAGCGAAGACAGCACGATTCGCCTGTGGAACCTTGATGGCAAACTGCTCAAAACCCTAAGCGGACATGAAGCTGGGGTTTGGGGTGTTGCCTTCAGTCCCGATGGCAAACTGCTCGCCTCTAGCAGCGCGGACGGTACGGTCAAGATCTGGACCAAGGACGGCAAACTGGTGAGAACCCTCCAAGGACACACCGCTACCGTTTGGGACGTTAAGTTCGCCTCCCTCGCAGACACTGACGGCACAAAACGTCCCGCGATCGTCTCGGCGGGCGCTGACACTGTTAAACTTTGGCGACCCGACGGAACGCTGCTCTTGACTCTTAGAGGTCACAGTTCGGAAGTGGTTGAAATTGCCGTCAGCACAGCAGGCGATGTCATTGCTTCCGCCAGCGCCGACCAAACCATCAACCTCTGGAAGCCGGACGGGACGCTTTTGAAAACCCTCAAAGGGCATCAATCGGGACTGCGCGGCGTTACCTTCATTCCCAACACTCAAATTGTTGTCTCCGTCAGCGACGACAATACCGCCCGACTCTGGAAGCCGACCAACCCGTTCTCGAAAGTCCTCTACGGACATGGCGGTATCATTTGGGATGTGGATTTCACCCCCGAAGGCCAGATGCTCGCTTCAGCCAGTGAGGATCGCAGCTTCAAAGTGTGGACGCGAGACGGTACGTTGCTGAAGTCTTTTGCGGGATACAAAGCTGCCGTTCAATCCGTTGCTTTCCTCTGGGGGGCGAACTTTGCCACAGAAGCGATCGCGCCAGTATTTGCTGCCGCCAGTGCAGATAAAACGATTAAGCTCTGGCAGTTTGACGGAACGCTGCTGAAAACTATAACAGGACATGAGGCGAGCGTTTGGGATGTCTCCGCCAGTCCAGACGGTCAGATCCTGGCAACTGCCGGCGACGACAAAACTGTGAAACTATGGAAGCCTGACGGCACTTTGCTGAAAACGCTCACAGGTCATCAGGCTAGGGTTTACGATGTGGACTTTACCCCCGACGGAAAGAGGCTCGTTTCCGTCAGTGCAGATGGTACAGCTCGGTTGTGGAGTTTGGACGGTCGGTTTTCCAAGACTTTGAAAGGTCATGGCAGTGGGGTTTGGGAAGTTGCTATCAGTCCAGACGGTCGCACTTTGGCAACTGCCAGCATTGATGACACGATTAAACTCTGGACGAGCGATGGCACGTTGCTCAAAACCCTCAAGGGAAATACTAGAGGCATGATGGCAGTTGATTTGAGTCCAGACGGTCAAATGCTGGTGACTGGAGGCGCAACTGGCGCAATCAAACTTTGGAAAACCGACGGGACAGAAATAACTGCACTAACCGGACATGAAGGGAACGTTTGGGGGGTGGCGTTTAGTCCCGATGGTAAACAGATTGCCTCTGTTGGGGACGATCGCACGGTTATTTTGTGGGATGTGGAGCGCATTCTCAAATTAGATGAACTGGCTTATGCTTGCGATCGCGTGCGAGATTACCTGCGAACAAATCCCGAAGTGAAGGAAGAGGATAGACATTTGTGCGATCGAGTCCGCTCAAATGCGTAAGTCCTAAGTTAGTTAAACTGGTTAGTGAAACTTATGTTTGACTCAATTGAAGAGTGAGATGCACCCAATCCTATGTTTGAAACCTTACCAAAAACAACAACTTTTGAAGAATTTCTGGAATGGAAACCAGATGGCAGACTCTATGAACTACACGATAAAGTAATTGTTGAAATGCACCCAATTGGAGAGCATGAAGAGATTAATGGTTTTGCCGCAAAAAAACTAAATGTACAATTTGACCGATTAAACCTCCCTTACTTCATCCCCAAGCAAGCATTAGTTAAGGTTCCCGATCGAGACTCTGCTTATTCGCCTGATGTGATAGTTATCAATCAAAAAAATCTCTCATCAGAACCGCTGTGGAAAAAGTCATCAACCGTTACTCAAGCAGCCTCCGTTCCCCTAGTTAACTCAAGTTGCTAGTTACAACCATAATGGGTTGCTCGCATTGCTCATTGCTCATTGCTCATTGCTCATGAAAATATTCTACAGTTATATAATTAGCAATTAGCAATTAGCCATTAGCTGTTAGCCGTTCTCAAAATATAACTAGCAACTTGCGTTAGTTATTGAAGTTGTCAGCACCAACTGGCAAGATGATTATGCCCATAAGCTGGTTGACTATGAAACTTTTGGCATTCCTGAATACTGGATTATTGACTATTTAGGTTTGGGTGGGAGACGGTACATTGGCAATCCCAAAAAACCGACTATTTCTATCTATTATTTAGTAGAAGGTGAGTATCAGGTCAACCAGTTTCGAGATGCTGAATTGATCGTATCTCCCACATTTCCAGAATTAAATTTGACTGCCAAACAGATTTTTGCAGCAGGGCGATGAGCAACGAGAATCTAAAATCGCGCACTCTCTTGACAAATGAACGATATCACCACTGTTGCCAATATCAAGAGCCAACTCGCTACTTTGAAGCGATGCGCGATCGCGTGCGGGATTACAGCGGATTGCAAATGATTGAGGTACAGCCAAACACCAACAGCTGTGTGCGGGCACCCTTAAGGGTGCCCGCAAACAAAGCCATACCTCATACGGCTGCAATCTGCTATATTTGCGAACAAATGTTCTGGTGGAAGGCTATCTGTGCGTGAGCATTGGCAACTCGTCATAGTTGATCTAAGTCTGATTGCGGTGTACGAGCGATCGCGCGGTTTTCCTTTCTCTTCTATCCGCAGAATTACGTAAACTCTAGGCTAGTTACAAACACGGTTTTCCTTACAGTATCTCGGCATCAGTATCTTTACAGAAAAAACATCTCATCTTTGCATAAAATTTATATTGAAAAATTATTAAAAACCCGAAAATTTACGCAGGTATAGTTTATGGTGTTATGCAAGATAATCGAAGAGCAGTTATCTTAGCTCCAGAATCAACAGGTTTCTCAAACCCAAGAAAAACTGAAAAAGTTCGATGAGGCATGTTTGATGTCTCTAGGCTAAACCTGCATTTAGCCAGCAGGACTTCTACAAACAATTTTAGCAACTACCACAAAACCGGGTGCCGTAAAGATGTTAGAAGAAACTACCCATAAATTTATAAATGATTCTACGATCGAACAAGTCGCTCAATCGTTTAAGCTCAACGATCCGACCCAAGAACAAAAGTATAGACCGCTGGTTTCATTAATTGTTCCGGCTTACAACGAAGCCGCAATACTTGAGAAAAATTTAGCTATACTCTGCGATTACATGACATCCCTAGAAGGTGAATACCGCTGGGAAATGCTGGTGATTAATGACGGGAGTAAAGATGATACTGGCGAAAAAGCTGAGGCGTTTGCTAGAACTAGAGAGAACGTTAGGGTTTTGCATCATATCGTTAACTTTGGTTTGGGTCAAGCTTTAAAATTTGCCTTCAATCACAGCCGAGGCGATTATGTTATAACGGTGGATCTAGACCTGAGTTATTCGGTGGATCACATCGAAAGACTTTTGACTAAGATCGGAGAAACTGGAGCCAAAATTGTTATAGCCTCCCCTTATATGAAAGGGGGACAAGTCTCAAACGTTCCCTGGATGAGGAAAGTTTTGAGCGTTTGGGCTAATCGATTTTTGTCCGCTAGTTCCCACGGCGACTTGACTACCTTGACCGGCTTGGTAAGAGTTTATGACGGCAAGTTTTTGAGGTCGCTAAACTTGCGGGCGATGAGTATGGATATTAACCCGGAGGTGATCTACAAAGCCAGGATATTACGCGCCCGAATTGAAGAGATACCGGCGCATTTATGCTGGAGCGATCGCAAAGCAGTAAAAGTAGCCAAGAAGAAAAAGGCACAACGCCGCTCAAGTATGAGAATACTACGACAGATTTGGGCGGTTGGTTTTTTAGGATTTATTTTCAGACCAGTAATGTTTTTCTTCATTCCTGGCTTTATCCTTTTCCTGCTTTCTATGTACGCTAATATTTGGGTGCTGATTCATTGCTTTATGCAATATGAAAGACTGGCACAATACACTAAGTTGCCCGATCCGACCGAAGCAGTTGCGGCGGCGTTTTACCAAGCTCCCCATACGTTTGTCATTGGCGGGATTACCTTGATTTTGGCGATTCAGCTAATGAGTCTGGGTATTCTAGCTATGCAAAGCAAGAGCTACTTTGAAGAGATTTTTTACTTGGGGAGTTCTATTTACAGAGCGAACAAGGAAAAATAGGAGAAAACCAATGAGCAATTCAGTTTTGACCGAAAAAAAGCTGTTGACGTTGCCTTCGGATCAAGAAGCGTCTGGGCGGACGCTGGGGGCGGAAGAAATTGCCCTAATAACTGAGGCGATACAAAGCGGAACTCTGACAAGCACGAAAGGGAATTTTGTTAAGAATTTAGAAAAGTTATTCGCCGAATTGGTGGGGGTAAAATACGCTTATGGTTGCGCGTCTGGATCGGGAGCAGTTCACGTAGCGATCGCAGCGATCGATCCGGAACCAGGTGATGAAATTATCACCACTTCAATCACCGATATGGGGGCGCTAACGCCAATAATTTATCAGGGTGCAATTCCAGTTTTTGCCGATGTCGATCCCAAAACGTGGAACGTCACAGCAGAAACAATTGAACGGTGCATTAGCGATCGCACAAAAGCCATCATCGTTACCCATCTGTTTGGCAATCCCTGCAACATGACCGAGATAATGGAACTAGCGCGATCGCGCAATATTCCAGTTATCGAAGACTGCGCCCAAGCTTACGGTGCCAAACACAACAATCAACAGGTCGGTAGCATTGGCGATATCGGTTGTTTCAGCTTACAACAAGGCAAGCACATCACCACGGGCGAAGGTGGAATTGTTACTACTAACAACGACGCTTTTGCACGCCGGATGTACCTATTTATTAACAAAGCTTGGGGATACGGCGATCCGAATCCAGACCACTATTTCTTAGCCTTGAATTATCGCATGTGCGAGTTACAAGGCGCTGTGGCAGTGGGACAACTATCCAAATTAGAATCCGTTGTCCGCAGTCGCGTTAACAGCGCCAACAAACTGACAGAAAAATTACAAGGCATAGCGGGAATTACTACCCCTTGGCTTGACCAGCGAAATATTCACACTTACTGGAAATATTGTTTGAGCGTGGATGGTAATATTATCCCCAACGGCCCCGTTGGACTGGCGCAAAAATTGAAAACAAAAGGCATTTTTTCCGCGCCGCGATACATTCAAAAACCCGCATTCATGTGCGAAATTTTCCAAAAACAAAATACCTTTGGAAAATCTCGTTTTCCCTTCACTTTAGCGCGTCCCGAAGCCGTGGATTATAGCCGCGATCGCTTCACCGGAACCTACGCCGGATTAGAAAGCGTTTTAGTCCTACCTTGGAACGAACGCTACACCGACGAACACATCGACTATATCGCCGAATCGATCCGCGAAGCTGTTGGCGAATAAGGCAATTTTAGATTTTTAGATTGAACAATTGCAGATTGCAGATTGAAAGTAAATCTGCCAGGACTTAGGCAAAAAAACAAAGGTGATAAGAAAAATATTGGGTTTGGAGTCGCTCCCTTGACGCATCACCTTTGTTTTTGACCCCGCGGGCGTAAGTCCTATCTGCAATTCTTCAATCTGCCATCTTCAATTGATTTTTGGTAATGAGGCTATAAAACTATGGAACCCAAAGTTAATTTTGGTTTAGTTGGTGCAGGCGGTATTGCTCAAGCTTACGTACAAGCATTTGCTAGTTGCAAAAATGCCCAATTAGTAGCCGTCGCAGATATTCGGCTTGATGCGGCTAAAACTTTAGCAGCCAAAATAGGATGTCAAAGCTACGACTCTTACCAAGCAATGGCTGAAAGCGAAAAACTGGATGCAGTTATTATTTGCACTCCACCCATCACCCATCCAGAAATCAGCCTGTATTTTATCGACCGGAAAATTAACGTACTCTGCGAAAAACCTTTCAGCATTGACTCGAAAAGTGCCAAAACAATGCTTGATGCTGCGAAAAAAGCTGGTGTCAAGCTGACAATGGCCTCAAAATTCCGCTACGTCGAGGACGTAATTAAAGCCAGAAATATCGTCAATTCGGGAATTTTGGGAGAAATTGTTTTATTTGAAAACGCCTTTACCTCCCGCGTTGATATGTCATCCCGCTGGAATTCTAATCCCAAAGTTAGCGGCGGCGGCGTGTTAATTGATAACGGCACCCACTCGGTTGATATTATGCGCTATTTTCTCGGTCCCCTGGCAGAAGTGCAGGTGGTAGAAGGGAAGCGCATTCAAGGATTACTCGTTGAAGATACGGTGCGGATTTTTGTTAAAAGCATCAGCGGAGTGACGGGCAATATCGACCTATCTTGGAGCATTAATAAAGAGCTAGACTACTACATCCGCATTTACGGATCTTTAGGCACGATTTCCGTCGGCTGGAAAGAATCAAAGTACCGTCAATCCTCTAGTTCGGATTGGATTGTCTTCGGCAAAGGCTACGACAAAGTGCAAGCATTTGGCAGCCAAATCGAGAACTTCGCCAAAGCCATCAAAGGAGAAGAATCGCTGTTAATTACACCTGAAGATGCATTAGCTTCTGTAGAAGTAATTGAAGCAGCTTATGCAGCGATGAACCAAAGTCACTGGACATTGGTTGAAGCTAATGGCAGCCAAGCCCTAAACGAACAAAAGCAAGTATTAGCAGTAAGCAAAGTATGAGCGTTCGCATTCATCCCACAGCCATTGTTGAAAAAGACGTAGAAATTGGGGCTGGTTCGTCAATTTGGGATAGCGTTCACATTCGGCATTCAACCAATATTGGGGAAGAATGCATTGTGGGTGAAAAAACATACATCGCCTACGGTGTAAAAATTGGCAAGCGGGTCAAAATTAACGCCTTTGTCTATATTTGTACGGCGGTGACAATTGAAGATGGGGTGATGATTAGTGCCGGAACTGTCTTCACCAACGATCGCTTTCCCAGAGCAACGACTTCCGACTTGAAACAGTTGCGGACTTCCGATCCAGACGAACATACCTTGCCGACCCTCGTGCGAGAAGGCGCTACAATTGGCGCTCATTGCACAATTGGCAACGATTTGGTCATCGGACGCTTTGCCATGATTGGCATGGGTGCGCTGGTAACCAAGTCCGTGCCGGATTTTCATTTAGCGATTGGACATCCGGCGAAGTCCGTGGGGTGCGTTTGTCGCTGCGGAGAGCCGCTGGTGCGGTTTTCCGATCATACGCCGCAGGATTTCGACGAGATCGCCTGTACGGCTTGCGGACTCAAGTATGCGATTAAAAACCGCATGGTAATTGAGTTAACGCCGCCTGTTTAAGAATTGCAAATTTTAGATTGTAGATTTGAGATTTAATTTAATCTGAAATCTGCAATCTGAAATTTAAAATTACCTCAATCATATTGAGGAATTGTAACAGAAAAATCAAAATTTGATGATGTTACCAAAATCAGAAAACTGGGCAATTGTAGGCGGTGGAATTTTGGGCATGACCCTTGCCCATCGGCTGGCTCAACAAGGAAAAAACGTCACCTTATTTGAGGGGGCTAACGAGCTGGGTGGATTGGCGAGTGCTTGGCAGTTGGGGGATATAGTCTGGGATCGGCATTACCACGTGACGTTGCTATCGGATACCAGCTGGCGATCGCTCCTGGGCGAACTCGGTTTAGAACGAGAAATAGAATGGGTAGAAACCAAAACAGGTTTGTATGCCGATGGCAAGCTTTATTCTATCTCTAATTCTATCGAATTCTTGCGCTTTTTCCCCCTGAGATTAATCGATAAACTGCGGTTTGCTTTCACCATTATCTACGGATCTAAAATCAAGGATTGGAAAAAACTCGAAAAAATAACCGTCACAGATTGGCTGCAAAAATGGTCGGGAAAACGCGCCTTTGAAAAAATCTGGCTCCCCCTGTTGCGCGCCAAGTTAGGTGACAATTATAAAAAAGCCTCAGCCGCCTTTATCTGGGCAATTATTGCCCGACTGTATGCCGCCCGTCGCACCGGATTAAAAAAAGAAATGTTTGGCTACGTTCGCGGTGGATATGCCCGCGTTTTAGAACGATTTGGTCAAGTTTTGGCAGGAGAAAAGGTCAAAATAAAGCTAGGTAATCGAGTCAAAAAAGTTGAGAGTATCGGCAAGGGTAAAGTCAGCATCCAGTTTCACAACGGAGAGCAAGAAACCTTCGATCGCGTAATTTTAACAACCGCAGCCCCCATCGCCGCTCAAGTTTGTTCCGGACTTTCTGAAACAGAAGTTTCCCAACTTAAAGGCATTGAATATCAAGGAATAATTTGTGCTTCTCTGTTGTTGAAAAAACCCCTTTCCAACTTTTATGTAACCAACATTACCGACACCTGGGTTCCCTTTACCGGCGTCATCGAAATGTCAGCATTAGTTGACCGCAAATATTTGGGCGGAAATGCCTTAGTTTACCTGCCCAAATACGTACCATCAGACGACCCGGCATTTTCGCTATCCGACAAAGAGTTGGAGGAAAAATTCGTCCAAGCACTGCTCCAAATGTACCCTCGGTTTGAGCGCAGCGACTTGCTGTGTTTTCAAGTTTCGCGAGTCAGATACGTGCTGGCAATTTCAACGGTTAATTACTCGGAAAAATTACCGCCAATGCCTACTTCCATACCAGGAGTTTATATTATCAATTCAGCGCATATCGTTAACGGAACGCTGAATGTAAACGAAACAATTCAGCTAGCCGAAAAAGTAGCCAAACAGCTAGCAATTAGCAATTAGCAATTAGCAATTATATCAAGTCCTTAAGCATCGGCATCGCACGGGGGGCGGGTTTAATGAAATATCTCGTGGTTCCAGAGATTGGGCAGGTATTACCCGCCCCTACAACACAATTAACTGTATAAGTCCGATGCTTAGGACACGATATTACCAATTACCAATTACCAATTAGCAATTAGCAATTATGAACTGTCCAATTTGCGAGGCATCTACGCGCCGCCTGTTTAAAAAGTATGGGTATTGGATAAGAGTTTGCGAAACCTGCTTTCATCAATTCGCCGAACTCACCCCAACTTTAGCCGATGCAGAACAAGTTTACGGCGACGAATACTTTGAAGGCGGGGGTGCGGGCTATCCCAATTACTTAGGCGAAGCAAAAATTATCAGATCTCATAGCCGTCGCTACAGCAAAATTTTGGCCCGCTACATGCAACCTGGAACGATGCTGGATGTGGGCGCAGCGGCGGGATTTATCCTTCAAGGCTTCACAGACGGGGGATGGACGGGTAGAGGAATCGAACCGAACCCGCGCATGGCAGAATATGGGCGGATGCATCTGGGGTTACCCATCGAGACGGGGACTTTGGAGGAATTTAAAAGTAGCGATCGCTACGACCTCATCGCCATGATCCAGGTGATTCCTCACCTTTTCGACCTCAAAACTGCCTTGCACGCAGCTGAAAAAGTCACTAAACCCAACGGATATTGGCTGATCGAAACTTGGAATCGGGAAAGCTTAATGGCGCGAATTTTTGGGAAAAATTGGCACGAATACAGCCCCCCGAGCGTCCTCCACTGGTTCTCGCCTTCTGGACTGCAAAACCTCACCGCACAATTTGGCTTTCGCGAAATTGCCAGAGGAAGACCCTCAAAATGGATTCAAGCTTCTCATGCTAAATCTTTGTTAGCCTACAAGTTAAAAGGATCGACCTGGGGAAAACAGGCGATGAAGATAGTCAATTTAATCCCCGACGATTTATCCATCCCTTACCCATCAGAAGATCTTTTCTGGGCGCTGTATCAAAAAGAATAGCCTCTGCTAAGGAAGGGTTTATTAAACCCTAGTAGGGGCGGGTAATACCTGCCCATTCAGTGCAACCACGAGATCTGCAATTTTTACCCGCCCCTACTATACACTACCATTGCTTAAGGACATGATATCAGTCATTTCCTGCGCTTCGAGTTTGAATTAACTCCCAATCTCAAAAAATAAACCTATGAATGCGAAAATATCTCAGGGTCTATCTACATCAGCGCTAAAATTTCTAGTTATCGCTTTGTTAGCGCTAGGGATATTTTTTCGATTCGTTAACCTTGACCAAAAAGCTTACTGGCTAGATGAAGCTTTTACCTCGCTGCATCTTTCTGGCTATTCAGATCGAGAAGTAGAGAATCAAATTGTTAACGGTAGGATAGTCAGCGTTGCAGATTTACTCAAGTATCAGTATCCCAGCCCTGAAAAAACAGTTTTTGATACCGTGGATCGGATTGCGGAAACAGCACCGGAATTGCCACCCTTGTATTTTGCGATCGCTCGCTTTTGGCTCCAGTTGTTCGGCAATTCTATCACTGCTATCCGCAGTTTGTCTGCCATAATTAGCTTGCTAGTGTTTCCCAGCATTTATTGGCTGTGTATGGAACTGTTTAAATCCCCATCAGTCGGGTGGATAGCGATCGCTTTAATCTCCGTTTCACCGTTTCACTTCCTCTTCGCCCAAGAAGCGCGACCTTATAGTTTGTGGACGGTCATCATTTTACTATCTAATGCTTCCCTCCTGCGAGCCATGCGGCTACAAACAAAGACGAGTTGGCTCGCTTACGCAGTCACGACAATCTTGGGGTTGTATACCCATCTATTTGCAGTTTTACTTTTCTTCACTCAAGGCGTTTATGCGGTCTTAACCCAACGGTTTCGATTGACTAAAACTCTAATTTCCTATGGAATTGCCTCGGTAATATCGCTAATAGTTTTTGCCCCTTGGCTGTACCCGGCTATAATTACCATATCTCAATATCCAAAGCAACCTGTAGAAGCTGCAACGACCGGATACGCCACCACCTTAATTAAAGGTTGGGTTCGCGGGATCGGCTTGTTTTTTGCTGATTTTAGCATCAATGAAACCAGTTCGCTAATTTACATCGTTTTATTTTCTATATTGCTGGTATTTATTTTAGCATTGGTCGGGTATTCGATTTTTTATTTATTTAGAAATACCGAGCCAAAAGTTTGGTTATTTGTCTTGATATCAATGGCAATACCGCCGCTAGTAATAATTTTATTAGATTTAATGCAGGGGCAAATCAGATCGACAGCATCTCGGTATTTCGTATCTAGCGGTTTGTTCGTGCAGCTAACAGTTGCTTACCTGTTGGCAAATCAATTGGGCAAAACTTACGAGCGACCGTTAAAACATAAACAATGGAAAATCGCAGCGATCGCTTTACTTTCCGTCGGCGTGTTATCCTGCATAACTATCTCCCAATCGCCAGTTTGGTGGACAAAAGCAAAAGATAAAAATAATCATAAAGTGGCTCATATTATTAACAAAGCCCAGAAACCAATAATTATCAGCGATGTTTTTTTCGTTAAAATGTTTGCCCTCAGCCATGTTTTAGATGAAAAAGTGAAAGTTCAGTTATTACCCAGCCCAGAGATAGCCAAAATACCTAACAATTTTAGCGATGTGTTTTTGTACCAACCTTCGCCAAAATTAATCGACGGATTCAAGCAGAAACAGCAGCTTAAACTAGAACCAGTTTACCCCCAGTATCTCTGGAAAGTAGAGAAAAAAACGTGACGCTAAACGGCAAATGCTTTAATCAATAAAAATCCCCATTACCAATTACCCATTACCAACTTATGATGAACGCAACCAAAAAACCAATTGCTAGCCTATCACTCGACCTTGATAACAAGTGGTCTTACATGAAAACCCACGGAGATTCAGGGTGGGAAAGTTTTCCTTCTTACTTGGATATTGTAGTGCCGCGTTTTATAGAGTTTCTTGGGGAAAGAAATTTAACAATTACAGTTTTTATCGTCGGTCAAGATGCAGCATTAGAAAAGAACCATGCAGCACTAAAATCGATTGCTGATGCGGGACACGAAATCGGAAATCACTCGTTTAATCACGAACCTTGGTTACACCTTTACTCGGAAGAAGAGATAGAAAAAGAGATAGCGATCGCACAATACCATATCGAACAAGCCACCGGCAAAAAACCCATTGGCTTTCGAGGCCCCGGATTCAGCATTTCCCGCAGCACCTTGCAAGTTTTAGCAAAACTAGGATATCAGTACGAAGCTTCCACATTTCCCACCTTCCTCGGTCCACTGGCAAGAGCTTACTACTTTATGACCAGTAAATTAACCAAGGAAGAAATGGAACAACGAAAAACCCTTTTTGGCACGTTCGATGAAGGATTTCGACCCCTCAAACCTTATCAGTGGCAGTTAAATACTGGCAACCTCATAGAAATTCCAGTAACAACGCTGCCGATTTTTAAAGTACCGATTCATTTTAGCTATTTACTTTATTTAAGCGTATTTTCCCCACCCCTGGCGCAGCTTTATTTCAATATCGCTTTGAAACTCTGCCGCTTAACAGGAACCCAACCTTCCTTGCTATTGCACCCCCTCGATTTTCTCGGCGGCGATGACGTTCCAGAGTTATCTTTCTTCCCAGCAATGAACCTTCCCGGTGGCAAAAAATTAGCCTTACTCAGTAAGTTAGTTAGCCTGCTATCCGAGCAATTTACGATAGTAACAATGCACCAACACGCTCAGTTAGCAACTGAACGAGTCAAACTTCCCAGGGTAGAACCTCGCTTCCGTCAGGTACGAGTTTAACTACTTCGGGCTTTCATCTCACGCTATCGATATAGCGTCAAATGAAAGCCCAGTCAAAAAGAGCGGGGTTTCCTAAGTTTAAACCTTAATTACAATCGTCAGCTTTTGCAAAAATTTATTAACATAAATTACTCGCTTGACTTCAATAAAAACGGGAGCATGTCAACTTTGTCGGTAATACTGTCGAATTATTGCACCGCCAAGCGAATAATTAAGCAGTTAAAATCTCACTATACTCACTTCTTATAGTTAATCATCTCCCTCCTCCTCATGTTACATTTGTGCCAAGAACTTAGAGCCATCCCATTCCGGTTGGTTTATCTTCGCTCAACTACAGCTTAGTAGTACATGCGTTTTATATTCCTGCTGTGCTGGCTCCTGGCTCCTGCTATAGTGAGAGGTCATAGGCGGCGCTTTTGGCTTCAGCAGGCTAGAATGCAGAGGATGGGGGACTCCCAAGACCCTGGAGTCGGATCAAAAACAGTTGGTGATAGAGAGAACGCGCCACTATGCAAAAGGATTTACAAGGTTTAGAAATTACTAAAGGAGAAGTCAAGCGCTTAAGTGGTCTGAGCGTAAATGCTGTGTTCAAACCTGCTTCACCGCGTAAGTTTTTAGCGGAAATTCTCAAAACAGTTGGCCTGCTCGGGATACTTTCGGTCAGCTGTATTTTTCTAGTTCAAGTTTTTCCGGTGCATCGTCTACTTTTAATTATAGTGCATTTGCTGTTAGCAGTTTGGTTAGTTATTGATGATGCTATCAAAATATATTTAAGTCAAAAACACCGTCATTTTATCGGTATTATAGAAGATGTAGAGCGCTTTAACGCCGTGATTCAAAGTATCGATATTAATGACCAAATCGAAGCCGCCGGAAACCCCGGAGTCAGATTACAGCAAAGAGAAAGGGTGATTCAAGCCCTTAAACTAACGCGGGAAGATTTAATCCGCGCTTTAAAGACTGAGAGGATTTTAAGAGAAAACGAGCATTTTATCAAACTGAATCCAGAACTATTTGCTAATAATTTAAACGCATTAGCAGCCTTGCAAGTAGGCGAAAAAGCCAGCGAATACGGGCGGCTTTTAAACGAAGCGTTTGAAATTGGCATGAGCATTCAAGACGAAATGAGACAATTGCAAAATCGGCAGTTATGAACGAGGAGAATTGGGATTCCGTGCAACCAGATTTAGTCGGGTTAGAAATTACCAAGGGAGAACTGAAACGTCTGATTGGAAGCGATCCAGATGATATTTTCAGACCCTCGATGCTGCGAAACGCCCAAAAACGCTGGAGTTTTTTCTTAAATGAAATACTAATAGGTTTGGCACTCACTCCGATTATCGTCGGGGTGATTTATACCTTTGTTATTTTTCCTACGGTGGGGTCATCGATTCCCACAGCGATCGCATTGCTAATTATAGTGCCAATTCTGGTCGCGGCTGGTCGTTGGTTGTTGAGTCAAAAAAACCGTTCCAAGTTGCTCGTCAACTTGCTGGATGAAGTCGATAAATATCATGCCGTTGTCAACGCCATCCATATAAACGACCAGTTGGAAGCAGCCGGAACAGCAGGAACAACGTTAAGCGATCGCGCCAAAGTAATTGAAGGACTTCAACTCACCAGAGACGATCTAGTCCGCGCTTTGAAAACCGAAAGAATTTTAAGAGAAAATAAGCAAGTAATATCTACCAATCCCGAACTATTTGCCAATAATTTGAGAACCTTACAAGCAATGCAAACTAGCAGCAACCAAGCGAGCGAATACGGGCGACTGCTAAACGATGCATTACAAATCGCAGTAGAAGTTCAAGCAGAAATGAGAAAATTGCAACAGAATTGCTAATTGCTAATTGCTAATTGTTAATTGCTAATTGCTCATGTCAATAACCGATTAGCAAATCTGAAATCTGAAATCTGAAATTTGAAATTTGAAATTTGCACTTATGCTGGGAAAATGAGGACTGATGTCCTCAATACGAACGCATACGATGGCAACCAAACCCAAAATTATTGTATTAGATGATGACCCCACCGGATCGCAAACCGTTCACAGCTGCTTGCTGCTGACGCGGTGGGATGTGGAAACGTTGCGCTTGGGATTAACTGACTCTTCGCCGATTTTCTTTGTGCTGACGAATACCAGGGCGCTAACTCCAGAACAAGCCACCGCCGTTACCAAAGAAGTATGCCAGAACTTAAAAGTTGCGATCGCAGCCCTTGGAATCCAAGATTTCCTGATTGTCAGTCGTTCCGATTCCACCCT
>DNGJ01000148.1 GCA_003486305.1 Cyanobacteria bacterium UBA11371 | reverse complement strand
AACGCCCTTACACGCCATTAGCCGCTCTTTGCGATATAACTAGCAACTTGGGTTAATAGATCAACCCGCTCCCCGCGTGGGATGCTGTAGGGGTGGGTGCGCGGCAGCTGTATTCCGATCTTCTAGACCGATAGACGATATCATGGTTATGGAACTGCAAAAATCCGCACAACTGCTAATGAACGTACCTGCCCAACAATCGGAATCTACTTCAATCAATTTTAACCGCCCGGAATTGCTGGCTCCAGCAGGTGATTGGGATTGTGCTAAAGCTGCTGTGGAAAATGGGGCAGATGCGATTTATTTTGGGTTAGATCGGTTTAATGCACGGATGCGATCGCAAAATTTTACCGCCGCCGATCTCCCCCGCTTGATGGATTTTTTGCACCGTAGAGGTGTAAAAGGCTACGTGACTTTTAATACGCTAATCTTTCCGCGCGAATTAGCAGAAGCAGAACAATATCTCCGCACCATTATTGCAGCGGGTGTAGATGCAGCGATCGCTCAAGATATAGGAATTTGTCGTCTAATTCGTCACCTCTCGCCGGATTTCCCCATCCACGCTTCTACTCAAATGACCATCACCAGCGCCACTGGGGTAGAATTTGCTAAATCTTTGGGTTGTCAGTTAGTGGTACTGGCGCGGGAATGTTCTCTGAAAGAAATCGATAAAATTCAGCAACAAATAGCAGAAAAAAATGCTTCGCTGCCTTTAGAAGTTTTCGTACATGGTGCTTTGTGCGTGGCATATTCGGGTCAGTGTTTAACCAGCGAAGCATTAGGAGGACGTTCGGCAAATCGTGGCGAATGCGCTCAAGCTTGTCGGATGCCTTATGAGTTAATTGTAGATGGAAAAGTGGCAGATTTAGGTAACCGGAAATATCTTTTAAGTCCTCAAGATTTAGCAGGGTTAGAAGTGTTACCAGAGTTGGTAAAAACTGGTGTAAGTTCTTTGAAAATTGAAGGGCGTTTGAAAAGTCCTGAGTACGTGGCAAATGTTACCCGCGTCTATCGCGAAGCATTAGATCGGGTGGAAGAAGATGCGGGGAAGAGATTCTCTGTTTCAGCTCAAGAAAAATACAATTTGGAAATGGCATTTTCTCGCGGACTTTATACAGGTTGGTTTGAAGGAATTAACAATCAAGAATTGGTTCACGCTAGGTTTGGTAAAAAGCGGGGAGTTTATTTAGGGGAAGTGATTCGCATCCGCAATGAAAAGATAGCGTTGCGTTTACAAGCGCCCGTCAAACCTGGGGATGGAATTGTATTTGATTCTAATCGCCCGGAAACAAAAGAAGAAGGGGGTCGAGTTTATGCGGTAGAACAAAAAGGTTCCGAAACATTACTGAGTTTTGGACGAGGGGATTTAAACCTGCGACGGATACAAGTTGGCGATAAAGTTTGGAAAACTAGCGATCCGGAATTAGACCGACAATTGCGTCAGAGTTTCGCTGGGGAAAATCCCAAATTTCAGCGCCCGATTGAGGTAGAAATTTATGGGGAAATGGGGGGGAATTTGATAGCGATCGCACGCGATGAATCCGGTAATATCGTGCAAGTAGAATCTACCATCCCCCTAGCACCAGCGCAGAATCAACCCCTGACAACCGAACGTTTGCAAGAACAATTTGGGCGCTTGGGCAATACTCCTTTTTGTTTAGGAAACTTGACAAATCACCTTAAGGGTGATGCCATGTTGCCCGTCAGCGAATTGAACCGCTTGCGGCGGGAAATAGTAACGCAACTGGAAGAATTGAGAGCAAAACCTAAACGTTGGGAATTGCGGAAAGATGCTTCTTTTACAGATTTATTGCCAACCAAAGAAACCGTTGCACCCAGCGCTCCTAATTTAATTGTGTTAGTGCGTTCTATGCAGCAACTGCAAGCTGCATTAGCAGCGGGAATTGAAACCATTTACTGCGAATTTGAAGACCCGCGTGCTTATCGCAAAGCAGTGCAATTTGTGCGGGATAATCAAACAGTTTCTCATCAAACAATTTGGGTTGCACCGCCGCGCATTACCAAACCAGGGGAAAATTGGATTTTGCAACAAGTTCGTTCGTGCGAAGCGGATGGATATTTGGTGCGAAACTACGACCAATTGCAATTTTTTGGTGCAGATAGATGCATCGGAGATTTTTCCCTCAACGTCGCCAATGCTTTAACGGCAGATTACTTTAAGCAGCAATTTAAACTCGAACGGTTAACGGCATCTTACGATTTGAACATCAATCAATTGGAAGACTTGCTTGTTAGTTGTCCGCCTAATTGGTTTGAGGTAACAATTCACCAACACATGCCGATGTTTCACATGGAACATTGCGTTTTCTGTGCGTTTTTGTCCGAGGGAACGGATTATACTAACTGCGGTCGTCCTTGCGAGAAATATGAAGTTAAGATGCGCGATCGCATCGGCACAGAACACATTCTCCACGCAGATGCAGGTTGTCGCAATACGGTATATAACGGCACAGCACAAACAGGTGCAGACTACGTGCAACACTTGCAGTCCCTGAAATTGTGCAACTTCCGCATCGAATTCGTCAACGAAACACCCGCACAAGTAACCCAGACAATTAATCGATATCGTCAACTACTGCAAGGAGAAATAACAGCTTCCCAACTCTGGCGAGAACTAAAACTGCAAAATCAACTAGGCGTAACGAGGGGTTCTTTGGGATTAACCTCTACGTGATATCATACACAGTTGCATCGATAGCATAAGCCGGGGCGGGTTTAACGAGATATTTCGTGGTTCCGCTTAATTGTTGGTAAAACCCGCCCCTACAGCATTAAAAATTATACACAACCTTTACTACCGGACATAATATGATATATTATTCCGAATGTAGGG
>DNGJ01000149.1 GCA_003486305.1 Cyanobacteria bacterium UBA11371 | reverse complement strand
GGAATTTTTGTTTTAAACGCCAATATCTTCTATGCCGTGCCCCTACCAGGCTCCTCTATTTGCTATCTAAAGCATAGCATTCGTTTTTTAAACTGGCAGGGATAAACCGCAGTTGTTATTTAGCGCTATTTACGGTTATTTACCGTTTAATTATCAATGTTTTGATTTATTTATTTGGTTAATTGCAGGTATTTAAACCATAAAAACATTCCATTTTCAGCTATTTTTACGCTTGTTAAAACAGTTGATATAAACAAATTCAAGGACAGATAAATGCTAAATCCTACCCCCCGCGCCAAATTCTTAATCATAATTGCTAAAATTATCCTGCAAGTCGGTCAAATTTCTATCGACCCTTACCTGGGCTGTGCGTTCAGTATTGCGTTAATCCTTGTAGAATGGCTGATGGAGAAAGACAAAACAGCGGATGCAGACAGCGAGAATACTGAACAAATCCAGTAAAGCTGGTGCAACGCAAACCTGTATTTCTTGTGGGATGGGCATCCTGCCCGTCCCTATTTTAGGTGCAAAATGGTTTATCCTTCACAAAGCAATGATTAATCGCAATTCTCTCGAAAATGACCTCAATCGCTGGCATAATTTTATCCGCATGTCTCCAAACGATCCAAAGGGTTACGTTCAGCGGGGGATGGTGCGGTTTAAACTCGCCCAAATTAACGAATCGATTGCAGATTTTGACACGGCTGAACAATTAGATGGGCGTCTGACTCCTTATCTATGGCAGCGGGGTTTATCTTATTATTATTCTGGCAGGTTTGAAGCGGGTGCGAAGCAATTTGAGATCGATTTAACTGTCAATGCTCAAGATGTGGAGGAAACTGTCTGGCGCTATTTGTGTCAAGCGCGTTTAATCGGGGCGAGTGATGCGAGAAAACAGTTGCTGGTGGTGAAAAATGACCCGCGTTTGGTGATGCGCCAGGTGTATGAATTGTTTGCGGGAAGTTGTACGCCTGATGATGTGCTTGTGGCGGGGAAAAAGGAAGGTAAGCGGGGTAATTTTTACAGCTATCTTTATTTGGGGTTGTATTATGAGGCGCAGTCGAATGCTGAGTTAGCGAAGGAGTATATTGTGACGGCTTCTCAGTATCGGCTGGATGATTATATGTGGCATTTGGCTTGCGTACACCAAGTTTTGCGCGGATGGGATGCCACGAGTAACCCGCCGAGGCGGAGCCTCTAGATTTTCGTTCCCAGGTTGAACCTGGGAACGAGTGTAAACCGAAATGTAGGGGCACGGCATTTTACAATCTTTGGTAAAATGCCGTGCCCCTACAAGGAACGAATTAAAATTCTTCGCGTGCGGATTGGACTCTGGATTTGGCTTTGTTGGCGCTGCGTTTGAGTGCTTGGAGGCGCGCTTCGTATTTGCTGCGTTGGCGTTTGCTGGGGGTTTGTTCGATTAAGGTTTTTAAGGCGCTACCGAGACTTTTGTAGGCGTTGGGAAGAGTGTAACCGAAACGGGTGGCTAATGCGATCGCTTTCTCATCCGCTTCGTAGGCTTCGCTCATCGTGCGATCGCCGTTATTCTTCTGATATAGTCTCCACCCCGACACGCCGCACAGCGCCAGCGCCAGAATCAACAGTAAGCCATCTTGTACCCAAAGTTCGCCTACCGCGCCGCCTAAACCAATCGCCAGCGCCGCCATTTCCCACCCATCTCTGGGAATCGTGTCGTTTTGAATCCGGGCGACTTCGTGCCAAAATAGCAGGTTGCGCTGATCGATCGCTAATTGATCCCACTTTGGCAGGTCAATTTGGATCTCGACAGAATCTTTGCCAATTTCTTCGCAGCGTATCAGGGGTGGATTAACCTCTGTCGAGCCTTCAACCATAACCCAACTCTGCAACTCTGGCGGTAGCAGGCTTTTCAAACGCCGTAGTTCGCTCATTTCAGCTCTAGCAGAGGAGGTTGCATAGGATGCCATAAGTCCAGCCCTAGTAAGTCAGCGGCAAATAAGATGTTTATCAATCTAATGCTATGATACCTCGGCTGGCGCGGGGGTGATGGGGTGAAGAGCAACACGCTGCGCGATCGCTAATATAGCCATTTTCAGTCGGATCAACGGAGGGTAGGGGCACGGCGTCTGAAAAACTTTGAGTTAACGGCAAAACTTACTTATGCCGTGCCCCTACAATGTTACGTCGCAACCTATTGAAAATCGCCACCATAATTTCACACCTCGGGTTCAATCCCCGCCGCGCGCAACTGCGCCGCCAATCGTTCGGCGCGAAGCCGTTTGGTTCGCTGTTTTTAAATTAAAATCAATTTATATAGTTTCCGGTTACATCGGAATTACTCCCTATATGAGCAAGCTTGCAAGCTTGCAATTACCCAGAAAGCTAATCATTCCAATGCAACCGGATTTGATATTACATATTAGATCGCATCATTCCGGTTATGCGGTGACTCGAAATCAATCAACGGCCCTTTGGGAACAATCCGGGTGGGATTGATTTTGTCGTGGCTTTTGTAATAGTGGCGTTTGATGTGGTCGAGGTTACAGGTTTCTTTCACTCCCGGAAGTTGGTAAAGTGCTTTCAGATAATTCCACAGATTGGAATAATCCCAAAGATGGCGCAAGTTGCATTTAAAGTGACCGTAATAGACGGCATCGAAACGCAACAGAGTTGTGAACATACACCAATCTGCCTCAGTAATTCGATCTCCGCATAGATAGCGCTGCTTACCCAACACTTCATCCCAATAATCCAGGGCGTTGAATAAATCGGTTACTCCTTCCTCATATGCCATCTGAGTTGTGGCGAATCCGGCTCTGTAGACACCATTATTAATCGGTTGATAAATCGCGTCGATAGTTTGGTCAATCGCCTCGCGCAATTCATCTGGATAAAAGTTGGCAATTCCCTCAAATTGGGTATCGAACATGCGAATAATTTCGCGGGATTCGTTATTGATGATTGTGCCGGTTTGTTTATCCCAAAGTACCGGAACTGTAACCCGCCCCGAATAATCTGCATCTGCCTTCAGATATATTTCCCAAAGATAACTAGCATGATTTACCGAATCGGGAATGCAACCGGGTTCGTCGGAAAATTCCCACCCGTTGTCATAAATTTCGGGATGCACAACTGAAAGACTAATCGCATCTTCCAAACCCTTCAATTTCCGCATAATTGCCGTGCGGTGCGCCCAAGGACAAGCCCAGGAAATATAAAGATGGTAGCGCCCGGATTCGGCTTTAAAACCACTGGAACCATCGGCTGTAATCTGGTTGCGAAAAGTGGTTGAAGGGCGAATAAATTTGCCTTGGGCATCTTCTTGAGTGCGTGAGGATACCCATTTGCCATCCGCGAGAAGACCTAATCCCATAACTATCTTTTCTGGTGTGTATAATGCGAGCGTCATCAGATGTAGGTATCGGTTTCACCCAATTGTGTGAGTTAACCGATACCTACCAGCGAATATGCTAAATCAAGATGCACCCCAAACTAAACCCCCTCCAGAAGGGGTTTTTTATTTTGCTCGTTTCTAATCAACCAAATTGTTATGTGTAGGGGCGGGTTTAACCAATTAACTTTGGGTTAAAACCGGAATTAATATAAACCCGCCCCTAGTTGGAAGGCATTTTAATGAGTATCAAAGAATACCAGTTGCGTTTCAACCGCATTCAAGTAATCTTCATCTTGTAAAGCGCTGGCTGGAAGTCGGTTATCTTTGATGGCGCTTTGAACGAGATCGCGAGCGTTAATGCTCCCTGCATGGTAAGCAGCAAGGAAAGCACCGTAACTGGGAATTCCCTGTTCGCGGAAGTAGCCTTGATAAGCGAGTCCGACGAGATTAAAAGGTTCTAGTAATCTGATAGATGTAGAAGTTCTGCTCATCATGTCAGAGTTGACAGCCATTGGCTCAGCTTTGACGGTAGGTGTAGTAGCAGCAGAGAGTAGCAGAACGGATAAGCTAGCAAGAATAAGACGTTTCATGATGCAATCTCCTGGATGGGAAAAAGTTAGACTATTGCTTTGGTTAATTACCAGGATGGTTGACCATGATGAATTCGTGCTGATTGCTAGCTTAAATTTAGCTGAGAAGTTGATTAAAAGACTGAGTTTAGGCTGGGAGTGGTAATTGGTAATTGGTAATGGCTAATTGCTAATTGCTAATTGCTAATTGCTAATTGCTAATTGCTCATGGGAATATTTTACATATCCATTAACCATTAGCCATTAGCCATTAACCATTAGTGGTAGTAGCTCTGTTCAATCCAGTGGCGCATCTCTGTTTCCGAAGCGACGCAAATAGAGCGACCTGTCTCCGGATCGTAGGCGTGCCACTCTGTGTTACCACTGCGATCGCTTTCTGACCAAACTCGCAGTTCGCTCTTACTAACGAGCGCTGTCAAAAATTTTTGCCAGATTTTTGAGAACATTTTTTTGCCTTGTTTATCTTTATTAATTGTCGATTCTGCTTGGTCTTTAATTGATAAATTGGCAAAGGATCTCATAAATATCCCCTATCTTGCTTTTCTCTGAAATTTAATGTAACTTCAACTTAAACGAACAACCATACAAAGCTTGCATAGGTTATATGAATAAAATCGATAGATAGGCAGTAAAATAATTGGAATGGTTGAAGCATAATTTGTACACTGCTGGCATCCCCCAAATGAATGATATTAATAAAAGCAGAATCAAGCTTTCTCAAATTCGTGCTTTAGTGGCGATCGCAGACTATGGAAACTTTAGCGAAGCTGGGTCGCAGTTGGAGATATCCCAATCGGCGGTGAGTCATGCGATCGCAACTCTAGAAGCAGAATTAGGCGTAGTCTTACTCTCTCGCGGACGCCACGGCGCACATCTAACCCCCGTGGGGGAACGCATCGCCGCACATGGACGCCAAGTGCTACAGCTTTTAGACGCAATGCACAAAGAAGCCAACTTAGCAAAAGGTTTGCAAGGCGGACAGGTGCGAATTGCCTGTTTTCGCAGCGTCGCAACTCATATTTTGCCTACCGTCATCGCCCGATTTCGTCAAAATTATCCGAATATTACCCTGACGATTACCGAGAATGATATTTTTCCCAATATCGAACAAGCTTTGCGCGATGGTTATGCCGATATTGGCTTTACTTACTTACCCACCAGCGATGAATTTGAAGCTTGGGAAATTCTGCGGGATGATTATATTCTCTTGTTACCACCCACGACTCAGTTAAAAAGTAACCAAATTAGTTGGAAAGAGCTATCAAACTATCCCTTAATTGTAAGTTGTTTAAATCCTTGCAATGCTTGGATTCGTCAATGTTTACCTCTGTCAGAATATCCCCTCAATATTGCTTATGAAATTAAGGAAGATTCAACGATTGTTAGTATGGTGCAACAAGGTTTAGGAGCGGGAATTCTGCCTCGCCTCGCCGCCGAACCGATTCCACCTGGGGTGAAATTGTGCAACTTACCAGTTCCTCTCACAAGGGTGATTGGAGTGGCGATTTTAGCCGCTGCGCTTCATCCGCCGGCGGTTTATGCCTTTCTAGATGCAGTGAGGAATACGGGTCGATTTGCGGTGAAAGCAGCGGTTTGATTGTGTATATTTTCAGGTTCTGTAGGGGCGGGTAATACCTGCCAATTTCTGACTCTAACAGACTAACTATATAAACCCTTCCTTAGCTTATATCATGTCCGGTAGCATCGGTAGCGTAAGCTAAGGAAGGGTTTAAAAAATTTCTCGCGATCTTCCAGCATGGCTGGTAAAACCC
>DNGJ01000463.1 GCA_003486305.1 Cyanobacteria bacterium UBA11371 | reverse complement strand
CGGGGAGAAATTGCCCTCCGCATCCTCCGTACCTGTGAAGAAATGGGAATCGCCACGGTTGCGGTTCACTCTACCATCGACCGTCACGCCCTCCACGTCCAGCTAGCCGACGAAGCCGTGTGCATCGGTGAACCCGTAAGCAGTAAAAGCTATCTCAATATCCCCAATATCATTGCGGCAGCCTTGACGCGCAACGTCGGCGCAATTCACCCAGGCTACGGTTTTTTGGCGGAAAATGCCAAATTTGCCGAAATTTGCGCCGATCACCAGATTGTTTTTATCGGCCCTTCCCCAGAAGCGATCCGATCAATGGGTGATAAATCAACTGCTAAAGAAACCATGCAGCGAGTTGGCGTCCCCACCGTACCCGGAAGCGAGGGGTTGCTAACTGACGAGAAAGAAGCACTTTCTCTGGCTCGTAAAATCGGTTATCCGGTAATGATTAAAGCCACTGCTGGCGGCGGCGGAAGGGGGATGCGTCTGGTAAGAGAACCGAGTGAATTCCTCAAACTCTTCCAAGCAGCGCAGGGAGAAGCCGAAGCGGCTTTTGGCAATCCAGGCGTTTATCTGGAAAAATTTATCGAGCGTCCGCGCCATATAGAATTTCAAATTTTAGCCGATTCCTATGGCAATGTTATCCATTTGGGCGAACGCGACTGTTCGATTCAAAGACGCCACCAAAAGCTATTAGAAGAAGCCCCCAGTCCCGCCCTTACCCCCGAATTGCGCGAAAAAATGGGAACGGCGGCGGTGATGGCGGCTAAATCAATTAACTATGTCGGCGCGGGTACGGTTGAGTTTCTCCTCGACCAATCGGGTAATTTTTATTTCATGGAAATGAATACCCGAATTCAAGTCGAGCATCCTGTTACAGAAATGATTACAGGTCTTGATTTGGTTGCGGAACAAATTCGGGTAGCCCAAGGTGAAAGACTGAGCTTAACTCAAGACCAGGTAATGTTGCGGGGTCATGCGATTGAATGCCGAATAAATGCCGAAGATCCAGATCATAATTTTCGCCCTTCCCCAGGTCGCATCAGCGGTTATTTGCCTCCCGGCGGTAATGGAGTGCGGATGGATTCCCACGTTTATACAGACTATGAAATTCCACCCTACTATGATTCTTTAATTGGCAAATTAATCGTTTGGGGGCCAGATCGTCAAACGGCGATTAGAAGGATGAAACGCGCCCTGCGAGAGTTTGCCATTACGGGTTTGCCAACTACGATTGGATTTCATCAAAAAATCCTGGAAAATCCGGCATTTTTGCAGGGCGATGTTTACACCAATTTTGTCGAGGGGATGATGAAGAAGGGGTAATGGGTAATTGGTAATGGGTAATTCCTCACCAATTACCAATTACCCATTACCTAACCGATGCCATCATCGTTATTAGTCCTTGCTGTCCTAAGAGAATTTCCCGCAGCAGGCTGAAGATACCAACCCAGATAATGGGGGTAATGTCTACGCCACCTAACGGCGGTACGATCTTTCTAGTTATCGCTAAAAATGGTTCGGTAGGCCAACCAATCAGGTTAAAGGGGAAGCGATTGAGATTGACTTGGGGATACCAGGTGAGTACAATCCGGAAAATGAACAGGAGGGTCATTAGCCCTAACACGATACCCAAAGTCCAGCTGGTGATGGTTGCTGTTGTCATAGCGGTTTTATCTAAGGTCTGGCATTCAAAAGCAGGGACGATCGTCAGTTGACCCAAAGCGATCGCATACATCGAGCAATCCCTCGCAGGCTTTCACAAACCCACTGCTTTTACTACAATTTTAAGATTTGTTTCGCCCAAGAGCGTTTTTTCGAGTCAACTTTCACGGGGATTCCGTAGCTGCGATGGCTTCTCAAGGTGCGATCGCAAGGGTAAAATGAGAGGACAGTATCGTTTTGTTACAAAGAGGGCCAGGATTTATGACTCCTTCGTTAGCTAACTTTCTTTACAGTCTGCTCGCCGGTTTGGTAGTCGTCGTCATCCCAGTAGTAGTCGGGCTGGTGTTTATCAGCCAGAAAGACAAAATTCAGCGGGGGTAAAACCCGCCCGTCTCTCAAGTGCGATAGACGAGCAAAAAAGCTTCTGGCTTTAAAGCAAAACAAAAATAATGATGAGGACGCCTACAAGCCGTTAGAACGGCAGACAAGCGTCCATTTTTGAATATAAACAAAAGCGGCTCTTGATTTAAATCTAAGCGTGTCAAGCTAAAGTGGAAATGTGAAACACCGACTCGCTGCAATAACACTCATGCACGGAGAAACAAAATGCTCAATCTGGGCTTGTCTTTTGTCAGCTTTCTAGGAATCGCACTAGCGATCGCTGGTGTAGGTCTATATTTTCTCAGATCGATACGCCCGGAACTAGCCAGAGATCAGGATATATTCTTTGCCGCGATTAGTTTAGTGTGCGGTTTGATACTTCTATTTCAGGGATGGCGCTTAGATCCAATTCTGGCTTTTAGTCAGTACTTGTTGGCAGGATCGGCGGTATTTTTTGCCGTAGAAAACCTTCGCCTGCGCGGCGTCACCACCGAGCAAGCGAAGCGAAATACACCAATTGTAGATAGGGGACGCACCGTCAGCCGAGAATACAACGTTTATCAGGAAGCCGAACTCGACGAAATCGGGGCGGAGGATGAAGAGTACGAAGCTCGTCCCAGAATTCGAGGCAGCAGGGACGCGCGCAGTTCCCGTAATGGAGCGTATGACGAGGAACCCCGTCGTCGTCCATCGGGGCGACTATCAAGTGCCGATAGAGAACAAGGGTCAGCAGATCGCCCCAGACGTCGTTCCCGGACAGAAACGCGGACGCTAGAACCAACAGATGAGTGGGGAGAATCTCAAGAGAATATCTCTTATGAAGACAGACCCCCTCGCCGTAGCAGAACTCGTCCCCCGCGCTCGGAAGAAACCACCGAGCCGGAAACTACCTCGTCGCGCCCCAGGCGGCGTCGTTCGGAAGAGTCTGCATCGAGACGCAATCGAGAAGATGTAGAAGCAACGCCAACGGAGTACGTTGATTACCAACCAATTAAATCGAGCAATGAAGATGATAATTCCGGGAATTTTGACTACTAGAGTTTAAAAAGGTGGGTATTGTTTGAATCCAGGCTGTTTTTTGCCTGATACTAACGCAAGCTCATACAGACGAGCAACCGGCTTTGATTGGCAACGGTTGCTTTTTAGCATTTTGAGGGAACTGCTTTCCCCGCAAGCATAGTTAGCGATCCCCGCTAAAATTAATATTTTCATCAATTAGAAGGCTCAAAACTTTATATTAAACAGTCGTAAAAGGATTAGACAGCCACATCGGAAAAAGTAAAAATAAAGGTGAAGCTAAATCATATTTCCTGTATTCAAACCCCTCAACACTTATATCCAAATCTCAGGATGAATACTAAACTTTTACCAATCGCGGCTTCAGGAGTCCTGGCTGCCAGTGGTTTTATAGGTTCTGTTGGTTGGTGTGCGATCGCCCTAACGGGCCAACTCCTGCTCGATGCGGCTCCAGTCTCTGCTCAACCTGTTGACGAACAAACGAATATTCGCGTCTATCGACAAGCGAGTCCGGCGGTTGTATCGATTAATACAGGTAGGGGCACGGGCAGCGGTAGCATCATCAGTCCGGATGGCCTGGTTTTAACCAATGCCCACGTCATCGGCAACGCCCGTCGTCCCATTAATCTAACCCTGTCAGATGGCAGGCAAGTCGGAGCCGATATTGTTGCCTTTGGTAACAACGGTCTGGATTTAGCCGTTCTGAGAATTCGCGGGGCTAGCAATCTGCCGACGCTGCGACTGGCGCGTCCGGGTTCGGTACAAGTAGGTCAGCGAGCGTTTGCGATTGGCAATCCTTTTGGTCGGTTTGCCGGTACTTTCACCGTCGGAATCGTCAGTCGCATCGACCGACAGCGGGGCTTAATTCAAACCGATGCCGCAATCAATCCCGGCAATTCGGGAGGCCCGCTGCTCAACAGCCAGGGAGAATTAATTGGGGTCAATACTGCCATTTTTACCAACGGTTCAGTTCCCGGTAACATCGGCATCGGGTTTGCGATTAACATCGACCGAGTGCAGCCTTTCCTCACGGCGGTGCGCCAGGGAAGGGCACCCCGCGTCGCCCAAACACAACCGCAAAGATCAAATGCGGTGCCGCCGCAATCTCAACGGCTGGTACTCAACGGTTCCCCAATTTCTGGATCTCTGGGTAGGGGGGATAATATTTTACCCGCAGATAACAGCTTCTTCGACTTTTACACCTTTGAGGGCAGAGCGGGTCAGCGCGTCTCGATTGAGATGAGCAGCCAGGAAATTGACCCTTATTTAATTTTGCTCGGTCCCGATGGCAGGGAACTCGCACAAGTAGGCGATGGCGGTGGCGGCGGCAACGCCAGGATTGCGGCGATTTTGCCCCAAAACGGCACTTATATGTTACTGGCAAACTCGCGGGAACCTGGAGAAACTGGAGCTTACCTGTTACGCGCTGTGGCTAGTAGCGTGGGTCGCCGACTGCAACTGAGGTAAGATGCCTGCACTTGCAGCGATCGCACAGCTGGGGTTTGTAGCGATCAAAGCGATTATATGAGCGATCGCACCACATCAGTCCCAGCTGCTGGCTCCCACATCCGATTAACAAAGATTTCCAACAGCAGATTGTTGATTCAAGTCAAGTTGGACAGTCAGTAACCATATCTCG
The DNA here is from genome assembly GCA_003486305.1 of Cyanobacteria bacterium UBA11371. Lineage (GTDB taxonomy): Bacteria > Cyanobacteriota > Cyanobacteriia > Cyanobacteriales > Aerosakkonemataceae > Microseira. Next base: position 6,424 of record DNGJ01000463.1, on the reverse strand, counting down.
TGACATCCTCCCGTGGGAAGATGTCACGAGATATCAAATCTATAATTGAGCCTCAGACTGCTGCTCGAGATTTTGCACCGATTCGATCAGATCCCGTACCGCATCAACGCCTTCTGAAGGCTCAAATCCCAGCGGGAACTTGCCCCGAACTAGCATTCGTAACCCTAAAGGCCCCAAGCTAATTAATCCTTTGATATCGCGGAACGAATTACCAACCACCTGCAAGCCAAACCGACGTTCGTCAATCCAACCCCCATCTTTGACCAGATTGATTAATACCTTGCGGTGGCGAATTGAGCGACTCGCCTGGGCATCCTTGCGATGGAGAATTTCGCTTTTAATTTTACCGATTTGATCCATTGGGGCGACCTCCATCGGACAAACCGCATTGCAATAATAACAGCGCGTGCAACCCCAAGCTCCCGCAGTTCCTTGGTTATATTTTTCTAACCGTGCTTCGGTTTGGGCATCGCGAGAGTCTGCTACCATCCGATATGCCTTAGCCAGTGCATGGGGGCCAACAAAATCGGGATTCACCTCGCGAGCATTGCACTCGGAATAACAAGCACCGCATAAAATACAATTACCCGTTTGATCCAACTTGGCTCTTTCTTGGGGAGTTTGGAGAAATTCCCGCTCTGGAACTTGTCTAGCACCCGTAGATACATAAGGATCGACCGCCTCCAAGTTATCCCAAAAGCTACTCATATCAACTACCAGATCTTTAATGACTGGCATATTGCCCATCGGTGCAACGGTAATTTCAGGCAGCGTTTCACCTGGGTTTGAATTTGACGCAGCTAGCAACTGTTGCAATCTTTGCATTTCGCTGCCAACATTTTCTTTACACGCCAAAGCCGAGCGACCGTTAATCCGCATAGCACAACTACCGCAGATGGTATTGCGACAATTTTTGCGAAATGCTAAGCTGCCATCTTGCTCCCACTTAATTCGATTGAGGCAATCCAGGATTGTATTGCCTGGATATACATCCAGGGTATAAGTTTGCATCCAAGGCTCGCTGTTTTGACTCTGCCGTAAAATCTTAAAAAAAACTTGCATTTTCTTGAACCTTTGTCTCGAAATCGCACACCTACCCCGCCGTGCAAGCGTCGTTTTTGCCTTTGTCGATCGTTTCAACATACCAGACGGGTTCTGGTGACGACAAACCTGTCACTATTTCTAGTTTAAGCGTCAACATCGCTATAAAAGCCTAAGCCAGCGCAGTTGTACCCCGTTGGCGCAACAGATTTTAAGGTGTACGTATTTAATTTACCTGCGTTTACTCGCTTCCCGGTATCAGATTATCTATCTCTTCCTTCCTCTTCCTTCGTGTCCTAGCGCTAACGCGCGTTCAATAATACTAATTTTTCGGGCACCGAAACGAGTAACTCGGCAGGTGACCAGATCTTAACAATGGGTGCGGCATGTTTAAAAATGGGCAAGATGCCTGGTGCATGACTACACCCGAAAAATATTCTTAGCTTTGCCCATTATCCTATCCCCCGATCCCTTACCTGCTAGAGGTAACCGCAGCTCTCGCTCCTTTGGAGATGGAAAAATAAACCGCTCTTTACAAGCAAATATCCTGTAAGATAGATTTCTCGCTGGGGAAAATTCCCACATATGTGGCAAAGTCAGGGTCAGTCCCGAGCAAAAAATCCCTCTTTAGAATCCGTGGCTGCGAAGTCTTGTACAACCCCAGGCAGACATTTCTTTAAAAATTCTGTAGCAGAGCGCTCTTTTTTATGGTAAGTACCCCGGCAACCCTTGTGTGTTGATTGCCAAATAAGCCTTCGATGTACTTCCGGAAATTGCTCTGGGTAATCGGTGCTTTTTACTCACGGTGAAAATTCTCAAAAATACTTGTCAAAAATAGCAGCTTTAAGGATATATTCTTTATAAGGCCCATCTGGGCATGTGCGACTTTATTAAGTTACCTAAAACTGGATATTTCCAAAAACGATGACTGAATCAACACCGACTGCATTAACAGGAAAGGCTCTGCTTCAAAAAGTAAAAGAACTCTCCCACTTGCCCCGCCGCGAAACAGCAAAGCGCTGCGGGTACTACACCGTCACCAAAAACAGCCAGACACGAGTCAATCTGACGGATTTTTATGATGCCGTTCTAGCAGCAAGAGGCATTCCTCTGAGTCCAGAAGGGCCAAAAGATGGTCGCGGTCGCGAACCGACGTACCGCGTAAGCGTCCATAAAAATGGTCAGATTGTTATCGGTTCAACCTACACCGAGGCAATGGGATTAAAACCTGGTGATGAATTTGAAATCAAGCTGGGTTACAAGCACATCCACCTAATTCAGGTTGACAGCGATAAAAGCTCTACCAACGGTAAAGTAGTAGACGACGAAGACGAAGACGAAGACGAAGACGAAGACGAAGACGAAGACGAAGAATAAAATTCGCCAGCGTTAGCGTATAAAGCGTGCGAATTCGAGTAATTCTGTCACGGCAAGCTGGTTTGATCGACCAGGAATCCCCCTGAGTTATCTGGGGGAGTGTCAACTCAATTCACTGACACCAAGCCGGATAGGGCAATTGAATGCCTTTTGAATCTAGGCTTGATACCAACGAGATCAAAGCTGTTGCTGGTGTGGCGATGACCTTCTTTGACCGGGCAGCTAGTTCGCTTTTGTTTTTAACCCAGGTGCACCCAATGTTGCGGGTAATAGGTTTTTTCATAGCCTGGGTAGGGTGCTGGTTACCAATAGCGATCGCAGTTGCGAAGTCTATTAATTGGCACCCGCCAAAGCCATTGGCAGAAAAGCAAAAGCTGCCTTTATTGGCTTCCCTTTACCCGATCGCGCCCCTATTATTGTGGGGAATTGCTTGGGTAGAGGGGGGATCTTTTTCAACTTACGGCTTGCCGCTAAACCCTTCTGTTTTAGTTTCTTTAGGGTTGGGTGTAGGCTTAGCCGTACTCAGCTTGGTCGTTATATTTGGCATTGAATCGGCGCTAGACTGGATTAGTTGGCAGCAATCAAACTTCAAACAGCTGAAGTCGGTTTGGTTGCCCATTCTATTGCTGGGATTGTGGATTGGTGGCACCGAAGAATTAATTTTTCGGGGCTTCCTTTTGAGCGAACTAATGGGGGACGCCTTGATGAGAGCTTCTCCCCTGAGTTCAGATATGCTGGTTAAACCCACCGCTACACTTTGGGTAGCAGCAGCAATTTCTAGTCTGATTTTTGCTGTTCTGCATCTGGTTTGGGAAATTCGAGAAACTTTGCCCCAAATACCAGGATTGTGGTTGATGGGAATGGTTCTGGTATTAGCGAGGTTTTGTGATGGAGGGGATCTAGGTTTAGCTTGGGGACTCCATGCAGGGTGGATATGGGGATTAGCTAGTATTGATGCGGCTGGGTTAATAAAATACACTGGGAAGGTATCTGCAAAAATAACAGGTTTGGCAGGGAAACCTTTAGCCGGTGCAGTGGGTATTCTATGTTTGTTGGGAACCGCAGCGGTTGTGTGGATAATGGAATTGAATCTACTCGCTTCGGTGTCTGAAAAGTTTTATTGAACCGCCAAGACGCCATAGACGCTTTGTTCGGCTTCTTGAAGGGTAGAACGCCAAGGAAGAAGAGGGAAGAAGTATTAATATTTTAGTGGGAAGGCAGTAAAATCTAAAAGCGCTTGGCAGTTAAAATTGTGACTGGATTGAGGGGGGAAAAGCGCGTTAGCTGCCCTACAGAAACGGATCTTGATAGTTGGACTTGCAGTAAGTGGTAATTCCAGTTGCGATCGCTCGCCCATTTTACCGCCTCACTCACATGTTCCACCGTTGCCAACGCTAGTACAATCGTGCCATCAGCAGTTAAGTTACCGCCACAAAAACTGAGTATTTTACTCAAATTGCCGCCACTACCGCCAATAAAAATGCGGTCGGGGGCGGGTAAGCGGTATAAAATTTCTGGGGCGGTTCCGTGGATGGAAATAATATTTCTGACTTGAAAGCGCTGAGAGTTTTTCTCGATCAGGGCGCTACCGGCAGCGGTTTTTTCAACTGCATAAATTCGCGAAGTCGGAAATAAGCGGGCAATTTCAATCGAAACCGATCCCGTACCGGCGCCAATATCCCAGATGGTTTGTCCGCCTGTAAGGGATAATTCTCCTAAGACTAAGGTGCGGACTTCTCGCTTCGTGATCAATCCTGGGCGATCGCTAAAACTCAAAAAGCTGCCATCGGGTAACCCCAGCATCGGCAAAGATGCTAAATTTGGCAGGGGCAAAGTTTCGCCGTCTCGATCCGTTATATCGGTACGACGCAGCAACACCACCACATTCAGCGGGGCAAAGGTTTGATTTAATACATCTGATATCGGTAAACACCTCACGCGCTCGCCGTTACCGCCCAAGTTTTCGCATACCCAGAAATCGTAGTAAATCGATAGATCTAAAACTTCGAGCAGACGAGCGATCGCACCGGGACTATGAGTATCATCGGTTAGTACGGCAATCTTGCTCGCGCCCTGCTTTAGCGCTTGCGTTAATTCGTCTAAAGAACGTCCGTGGGCGCTAATAAATCGGGCATCTTGCCAAGGTACTTTAATCCGATTAAACGCCAATTGAACCGAACTGACGTGGGGATGAAACACCAACTGTTCTGGGGGTAATTGCAACAGCAGCAGACGCCCCAAACCAAAAAACAGCGGATCGCCAGAGACTAATACTACAATGCTGCCGGTAAAGCCGGTTTCCAGACGGCGGCGAATTTCGCGAATCGCCGGGGTAAAATCATTCAGAACGATGCGTCTGGCGGGGTGATTGGGGAAATAGTCGAGGTGGCGATCGCTTCCCAGCAATAGCGTCGCCTGCAATACCAGCTGCCGTACTTCCGCAGTCAGTCCAGCAGCGCCATCCAAGCCAATTCCAACTACATGTACCGTCATAATTTGCTCATGGCTAATAGCTAATAGCTAATGGCTAATAGTAAAAAGCTTTTATTACTAACTCGTAATTAAACAGCTTCGCAATTAGCAATTAGCAATTAACCATTAGCCATTAGCGTTTTCCCAAGCCAGAACTATTAAAGCATTAACAATGGCAGATGCAACGGGAGAACCGCCTTTGCGCCCTTCAACGCGGATCTGCGGTACTCGAGTTTGAGCTAGGACAGCTTTGGACTCAACCACGGACACAAAGCCAACGGGTGCGCCAATTACCAACGCTGGTGTTACGGATGCGTTTTGCAACTCAGTACACAGCGCTAGCAGAGCCGTAGGCGCATTACCGAAGACAAAAATCCCTTGAGGGAATTGCTGCCAGCATTTGAGCAATCCGGTTTCGGTGCGAGTTTTGCCGGAAAGTGCAACGCTTGCTTGTTCAACTGCACAGATGAGGGGGTTGTTAAAAGTTTTGGAAACCATTCCGGCAACCCCTTTTGCCACCATTCCCACATCTGTAACAATAGGCACGCCTTGCTGTAGGGCAGCTATTGCAGTTGCGATCGCTCCTGGACTGAACCGCATCAGGTGCTTAAACTCAAAATCAGCCGTACTGTGAATTATCCGCCGGACAATCGCGTACTCAGCTGGACTAAAGTTATGTTCGCCGATTTCTTGGTCGATGATGGCAAAACTTTGTTCCAGAATTGGATGATTGAGAGAACTCATAGAGATTTTGGAATTTAGATAGGTGGATTTTAGATTATGCGGACTTGCGCCAAAAAACCCGGTTTCTAGGAATAATCTTTTGTTTGATAACCGCCAGAGCAACTAAGAAACCGGGTTTGTGGCCTCCAATTCCTTTAATCTAAAATCTCAAATCTAAAATCTAAAATTCTAATACAGGCCAATCAGGTTCGCGATAGTAGCGAGTCATATCGTCAAACTTGCGAAGTTCGGCGCGGTGTATCGACATTTCTTGGGGATTATCGAGCCATTGGAGGTTCAAATCGGAAAAAAGATTGCTGAGGCGATCGCTATCGAGATTTGAAGGGATATCGCCAAAATAGCCAAGGGTGACGTGAGCGGTGAAGCCGTACTGCTGTTCGATCCCCAAAGCGATTAAATCGGGAGTTTGATAGAGCGCCCGACGTAATTTTACAATGCGATCGTAAGATTGCTCATCCGCTGGTATCAGACAAACTCCCAAGGCTCTCGGCATTACAATCAGCCCCAACAGCTGCCATCGAATTGGGTTCCCACCGCTGACCAAAGGCTGGGACTGCTGGAATATCTGGTCGATAGTGTGGCGCAGATGCGGTTCAAAATCAGGTTTTTCGCTGATAGCGTGACGGTAAGCATCGTCCCAAATCAAATCGGCTAAAGTGAGATGAAAGCTAGATGGAGGTAGAGGAACCATTAACCCCGGGTCAATCTGCTGCGCGATTTGCTCTTGACAAGCCTTCAAATTTGTATAAAAATCCTCGTTTTTTGACTCATCTTCCCAAGGCGGGGTAAT
>DNGJ01000514.1 GCA_003486305.1 Cyanobacteria bacterium UBA11371 | reverse complement strand
TACTTAACAAAATATAGCACTTTAGGGATGAGGGGTGTCACCCCCTATATGCAAAGTTTTGGTGAATAAACTATTAAGTTATGATGAAAACTTATGAAACAAGCATTTATAGATAAAAATCGGTGGGGAGAAGTGCCATCCCCTCTCCCCACTACCATATACGCCAATCCGCGGGTGGATTGGCATGATATTCTGGTTTAGCTTTAAGCGTTGAGCTTTTGAGCCAATAACTGGTTAGTTAATTTAGGATCTGCTCTGCCCTCGGTTTTCTTCATCACTTGTCCGACGAAGAAGCCCAAAAGCTTGGTTTTACCGTTGCGGTACTGTTCCAGTTCTTTGGGATTTGCTGCGATAATTTCATCGATGATGGGTTCTAGCGCCTTTGAGTCAATCGGACGTGGTAGCTGATCGATTGAAATATCGCCTGCGAGCAATTTCGGTAGAGACTCTTTGACAATTTTGCCGGTAAGTTCTCCCGATTCAATCAGCGAAATTAGCTCAGCCAAACTGGCGGGTTTAACGGCGAGATCGGCGATACTGAGTTTGTTGGCGTTGAGATATGCGGCGATATCTCCCATCACCCAGTTAGCCGCTTGTTTGGAATTAGCACCTCCGGCAACGGTGGCTTCAAAATATTCTGCCACCGAGCGATCGTCGGTCAATACCCGCGTATCGTAGGCGGAAAGTCCGAATTCGGTTTCGTAGCGATCGCGCTTCTGCGCTGGAAGTTCTGGCAGTTCCGACTTCCATTGTTCTAGGGTTTCGCCAGATACTTGAATTGGCGTTAAGTCAGGTTCGGGGAAGTAGCGGTAATCGCTAGAACCTTCCTTACTCCGCATACTCACGGTGCGTTGGCTACCTTCTTCCCAGAGTCGGGTTTCTTGGAGGATTTTTTCGCCGGTTTCAATTGCTTCGATTTGGCGTTCGATTTCGTATTCAATTGCTTTTTGAATGGCGGAGAAGGAGTTCATGTTTTTGATTTCTACCTTCGTGCCAAATTCCTTTTGTCCTACCGGGCGCACGGAGATATTTACGTCGCAGCGGAGGGAACCTTCTTGCATGTTGCCATCGCTGACGCCGAGATAGCGCATAATCCGCCGCAATTCTTGGGCATATTCGGCGGCTTCAGTGCCGGAGCGGATATCGGGTTCGGATACAATTTCTACCAAAGGTACGCCGGTGCGGTTGTAGTCTACCAGGGAGTGAGTCGATCCGGCTAGGCGATCGCTTCCCGCATGTACTAATTTCCCCGCATCTTCTTCCATGTGCAGGCGGGTAATACCAATCCGCTTGCGAATCGGATTGCCACTTTCATCGACTAACTCGATTTGGAGCCAGCCATGCTGAGCAATCGGCAAGTCGTACTGGGAAATTTGATAGTTTTTCGGCAAATCCGGGTAAAAATATTGTTTCCGGTCGAATTTGCTGTAGGGTGCTATTTCGCAATTCAGGGCTAAACCTGCTTTAACGGCATACTCTAGCACCTTTTGATTGAGTACCGGCAACACCCCAGGCATTCCCATGCAGATGGGACAAACATTGGTGTTGGGGGGCGAATCGAATTCTGTGGAGCAGTTACAGAAGATTTTGGTAGCGGTACTGAGTTGACAGTGGGTTTCTAAACCGATGACGGCTTCGTATTGGGTTTTAACCGGAGCGGCTGTAGTCATAATACTTAATGATAGCATCCGAAGCTTGGATTATATCTTACGGGCAGGGAGATTCAGGGATGCGCGAGGGTTTTTTCCCACATAAAATCCTAAATGATTGGCAACGGGGCGCTCGCGCATCGGTAACTTAGTATGAATCGGTGAATTTAATACGCGGATGCCCGATCGATCCCTGACAACCATTGTAGTAGAACCGCCCCCATCTAAATTTAGCGCCGTATCAGCACCCAACTTGACGATTATCTCGCTAAGTTCGGCTAAAGTTACCCCTTCGCTGTAATGGGGTTGTTTTCCATCTACGGCAATTAGCCATAATTTTTTTCCGACCGCCACCGCCACGCGCGCATAGGGTTTTTTAGCATCACTCGCATCTGACTTCACCGCCTCGCCCCGATTTACTAACATATCGATTCCCGCTACAGCTTGAAGCGTACCATCAGGACAACGCCCGCTTTCAATAATTTGGGCGCGATTGTTAGTATCAAAGCATAATACAGGCCACCCCGATCTGGGGGGAGAGTAGACAAATCCCTGGGAAATTGCTTGTCCTAGTACGTTAACTTTATCTCCACTATGGGGGTAAAAATCCCAAGGATGCTCTTCGCGAAAAGGGAAAAAATAATTGGCATTGATTGCAACTTGCAATTTGAATTTTTTGAGGAATTCAGAAGTAGTTTTAGCGCGAATTCCTCCATTACCCGGCGTTACCAAAACCCCAATTCCCGGTGCATTTAAGTCAATCGTGACGATGTGAAGCATATAAGGACGGGGCGTCGATCGAGCTTCTCGTTGATAGATAATTCCTGGGAATAAAGTTGTTTTTAAATCCGTGCGGGATGGACGAAGTAAGTAAAGATATGCATAAAACAGGAAAGGTAATATTAAAATAGCAAAAATTAATGCAACTAACCAACGTTTTTTAGTATAGGTCATGGGTAATTGGTAATTGGTAATTGGTAATTGGTAATTGTGTAGGGGCGGGTTTTACCAACTATCTATCCCAATCAGCGAAAATTGTTATAAACCCGCCCCGGTTAGCTGGGTTAAAATGAATTAAGCGGATGGCTACCAGTGTAAAACGGGACACTAAGCAGATAAGATTTTATCTCCCTTGTCTCCCTTGTCTCCCTTGTCCCCCTTTTCCCCCTTTTCCTGGAGATTTATGACAAGCGATCGCACCTACAATTTTACCAATAAAGACTTGCGAAACCGCTCGTTTAAAGGTCGTAACCTCAAAGGGGCAAACTTCAGCGGAGCGGATATTCGCGGATGCGATTTCAGTTATGCAATACTTGCAGGAGCTAATTTTGAGCGCGTGCGAACTGGAATGACTTTTAGACGGGTGATACTTGGGGCAATAATTGCTATTGTCACCATCATTTTAACCGCTAATGCTGTCATTCGCACTGTATTTCCTTCTCTGGGAGAACCTGTAGGAGGAAAAAATTGGACATACATCGTCGCTTTAATAGTAAGCTTGGGTATTTCTGGGGCAGGTTCGGGAATAGAAACCTGGTTTCTGCGTAGAGGATTTTTTAGAGAAACCCGGTTTCTTTGGGTAAGTCCTGGTAAAGTAGCTTTTGTATTATCAGCAACGGCATCCGGTGCTTTTATTGGGTTTGTTTATGCCGGATTTGCTACAGATAAAAATCCCCAAATAGCAATATTAGGTGCAACAATCGGCGGGCTATTAATGGCGTTTTTGAGTTTCAGGTTTCCCAGTCGAATTGTAGTCGTTGCAGTTGCAAGCGCGGGTGCGGTAACTGGATATGGATTGGCCTTTTGGCTATGGGCAGTTGCGCTTTCTTACCTAACCGGAAAACAATTAGTTTGGGGAATTGGCTTGAGTATGCTCTCGCTAACTTACCTGGCGTTGACATTTAGCTCCCTGGTTCTAACTTTTAACGAAATTAAGAAATATGCGGGAACGTCTTTTATCAATGCCGATTTAACCAATGCTGTCTTTGACTCTGCGATGTTGAAAAATACAGATTTGTCGGTTACAATGGGTATCAAAGACAACATATAGCCGCGCAGCGGTGATTCCAACTATCTAGCACCCGGATGATCCGAGGATTTATTAAGATTCCAACGTTCGGCTAACCAATAAAAAAATAAGATCCCGACCAAATTAGCCGCTAAGTCAGTTAAGTCGAAACTTCTGTTAGGCGAAAGTCGCTGAAGCAGTTCATCTACAATCGAAAAAATTACAACTAAACTAGGAGCTAATGGCAGGCTAAAATTTAAACAGTTGATTCGCCGCTTGTTAAGCGCCAGATGACCGAAGAAAGCCGCCAATCCTACTAAAACAAAATGCCCGATTGTATCGTAAAATGGAATATTTGAGGATTTGACTGGGAGAATTTTTAAATAAGCCGAAGCAGAAATGGTCATCAAAATACCAAAGTAAAACCAAAAAGCAAACACCCAGCTTTTGTTGGAAGATTTCATCTGGTAATTCCTCAATTTTAGTAAGGGCACGGCGGGCAATCAATGTTGTTAATGAGTGCAAAAATGGTTAATGCCGTGCCTTTACTGCTACAAATCCAACTGGGCTGATTTCTGATAACACGAGCAAGTTTTCAGCCAAGGCGAAAGGAGAATGTAGGGGCACGGCATAGACAAATGTTGTTAATCGAGGCAAAA
>DNGJ01000245.1 GCA_003486305.1 Cyanobacteria bacterium UBA11371 | reverse complement strand
TTTCCAACGTAAGCCGGGGCGGGTTTATTTATACTTGGCGCTGCATTCAAAGATCTCTCGTAAAACCCGCCCCTACACAATCAAAAACACTTGCATAACCAAAGCTTAAGGACATGATATTATTCGTAAAACCCGCCCCAAAAATCGTTAAAAAAAGCCCGCGCAGGCGGGCTTTGTATGTATAGCCGCGACTTTAGTCGTTAGGCTAGGCAATTATTTATTCAGCAGCACCGGGGGTGCGTAAAACTTGTGCTGGTTCTTGCGCTTGAAGAGGTCGAGGCGTGGAAGTTTGCACAGATTCTTCAGCAACCTTAGTCCATTCGGTGTGGAAGAAGCCAGGTTTGTCAACTCGTTCGTAGGTATGGGCACCGAAGTAGTCGCGTTGCGCTTGGGTGAGGTTTTGGGGTAAGCGATCGCGCCGATAACTGTCAAAATAATCCAATGAGGCACTAAACGCCGGAACTGGAATACCCAGTTTTGCCGCTTGCGCCAGCACTTCCCGCCAAGCTTCCTGGCGATCCAAAATGGTCTGCTTAAACTCAGGCGCTAACAGCAGATTCGGTAACTGCGGATTTTCACCGTAAGCAGATTTGATTTTATTCAAAAATCCAGCCCGAATGATACAGCCGCCTTTCCAAATCCGGGCAATTTCACCCAAGTCCAGGTTATAAGAAAAAGCCTTCGATGCTGCACTTAGCAGATCCATTCCTTGGGCGTAAGAACAGATTTTTGAGCAATAAAGCGCATCGCGAATTTGGTTGATGAAGGTTTGCGCGTCTCCCTGAAACTTCCCAGTCGGGCCAGTTAAAATCTTAGAAGCTTCTACCCGATCCTTCTTAAACGAAGACATAATCCGGGCATTAACCGCCGCCGTCATCGTGGGAATAGAAATACCTATTTCTAAGGCACTCTGCACCGTCCAGCGTCCGGTTCCTTTTTGCCCTGCTGCATCGAGAATCAAATCAACTAAAGGCTGATTCGTATCTGGATCGATGTATTTGAAGATATCTGCCGTAATCTCAATTAAGAAAGAATTGAGTTCGTCAGTTGTATTCCATTCGGCAAAAACTTCGTGCAGCTGGTTGTGGTCAAGTCCTACCGCATTTTTGAGCAAGTCGTAGGCTTCTGCAATTAACTGCATATCGCCGTACTCGATGCCGTTGTGTACCATTTTTACGTAGTGACCCGCACCACCAGGGCCGATATAGGTGACGCAAGGGCCATCATCGACTTGCGCGGCAATTTTGACCAAAATTGGCTCTAAATACTCGTAGGAGCTTTTTGTGCCTCCCGGCATCAAGCTAGGGCCATTTAGCGCTCCTTCTTCGCCACCCGAAACCCCCATGCCGATAAATCTGTAACCCAGGGGTTCTAATTCGCGGGTGCGGCGTGCGGTATCATCATAGAGAGAGTTACCGCCGTCGATAATGATGTCGCCTTCTTCGATGAAGGGTTTGAGTTGCTCGATTACCGCATCCACTGGTTTACCCGCTTGCACCATAATCAGGATTTTGCGGGGACGTTCCAAAGATGCTACAAAGTCTTTGAGAGAATAGGTAGCGACGACATTCTTACCCCCGGCGCGGTTTGCCATGAAGGCGTCGGTTTTCTCGGCTGTGCGATTGTAGACGGAAATCGGGAAACCATTACGCTCTACATTTAGCGCTAGGTTTTCGCCCATTACGGCTAGGCCAATTACACCGAAACTCTGTAGTGCCATAAAACTTGTTGTAACTCTGCTTAATGGTTTGTTGGGTCGCTTTACTTTCAGGTTATCTCGATACCCAATGTTGTCCTGTAAAGAAGAAATTAAGACTCTGCCAAAGGGGTAAAATTACCGATTAGTTCCAACAGACGTAGCAGGGAGGGAGGCTATGCTTGCATACATCTTGGCGTTGGCTGTCGGCCTTGGTAGTCTTAGCATTTACCTGGCTGCCTTCTTTTTGCCAGAAATCCATCGCAAAACTGACTTTTATTGGAGTGGGGTCGGGCTGTTTTATGCTTTGATGTTGTGGGTGTGCGCCGGACGCCTGACTGGTGGGGTTTTGCTGGGTCAAATCGCAGCTGTTTCCTTGCTGGGATGGTTTTGTTGGCAAACCCTGACATTGCGGCGGCAATTGGTTCCCGTTGAACAACAAACTGAGTTACCAACAACTGCTGAGTTACAGTCAAAGGTCGGTGGTTTGTTGACCTCGGTTCAAGATAAAATTCAGGGAACGCGGGGCGGGGTAACCAAGCGTAAAATACCAACTGTGGCTCGTGCAACTGGGGCGACGGGGGCAGCTGCGCCAGTTAAATCAGAAGATGAGACAATTGTTGTCAGCGAGCCAACGGTAACGACAAAACCTTCGCCGTTTGAAGCGATCGCTAACCCCGAATCCACCCCAGAAGACGTACCCTCACTCGTCCAAGAAATCCAACAAAACCTCGAGTCTCAGACTACAGAACCGGAAAAACCAACCGATTCTATTTAAAGCATCAGGTTGGGTTGACCTAACCAAACCCAACCAACAGATGCTACAATTTCAAATTCACCGTCATTCAGGCGGGCGAAAATGTCAGAATATAAGGCAGCAAGACATCACTGTTATTTGGCATCGAACTGTGACGGAAGCAAAAACATACAAAGACACTGTAAACTTACCCAAAACCGGCTTTGACATGCGTGCCAACGCAGTCAAGCGAGAACCCGAAATCCAAAAGTTTTGGGCAGAAAATAAGATTTACGAAAAACTTTCCCAGAATAATCCTGGCGATCTGTTTATTTTGCACGATGGGCCACCCTACGCTAACGGTACTCTACACCTGGGTCACGCCCTGAATAAAATTCTTAAAGATATTATTAACAAATATCAGTTGCTGCGCGGGCGCAAGGTACGCTACGTTCCCGGTTGGGATTGTCACGGTTTGCCAATTGAACTAAAAGTATTGCAGCAACTCAAACCAGAAGAACGGCAAAAACTAACGCCGTTGGAATTACGCCACAAAGCGCGGGATTTCGCCCTCAAAGCTGTTGACGAACAGCGGGAAAGCTTTAAGCGCTACGGCGTTTGGGGAGATTGGGATAATCCCTATCTGACTTTAAAACCAGAGTACGAAGCGGCACAAATCGGCGTATTCGGTCAAATGGTGTTAAAAGGATACATCTATCGCGGTCTAAAACCCGTTCACTGGAGTCCTAGTTCTAAAACCGCACTCGCAGAAGCTGAGTTAGAGTATCCCGAAGGTCATACTTCTCCCAGCATCTACGTCGCTTTCCCGATGACGGATTTGCCAGCGACGTTGAAGTTGGATTTGGAAGATTATTTACCCGATTTGGGTGTAGCAGTCTGGACAACGACGCCTTGGACTATTCCAGCTAATTTAGCCGTCAGCGTCAATCCAGAATTGACTTATGCTGTGGTGGAAATCGAAGCGCAGTCGGAATCCGCCCCAGAAAAAGAAGACAAAAAAGAAACGAAAGCTTCTGTTAAAGGTAAGGGGAAAGAAAAACCTTCAACTCCTGCACCAGAAGCGGAAAAGGAAACTCCGGGGATTAAGTTTAAGTATCTCCTGGTGGCAGCAGATTTGGTAGATCGGTTGTCATCTACCCTGGGTGTGAAGCTGCACAAAAAAGCAATGGTGACGGGGAAGGATTTGGAAGGTGCTACCTATCGCCATCCTCTATTCGATCGTTCGAGTCAGATTGTCATCGGGGGAGATTACGTTACTACTGAATCTGGGACGGGATTGGTACATACCGCACCCGGTCACGG
>DNGJ01000453.1 GCA_003486305.1 Cyanobacteria bacterium UBA11371 | reverse complement strand
TCATCTTCCCAAGGCGGGGTAATCAATGTATACCCAGGAAAAGGTACAGCTTGCCTGCCACCCTCTGGACGCGGTTCAAACTTTGAAGATTCCTGAACGTGCTGTACCTGGAACCTATAAGTTTCCGGCTGCGTCATCCGTGCCACTCGGTTTAAGTAAGTTTGAAAGTTATCGTCCACCCTCGATTGCCTCGCGTGCTAACTTGAATTTAAAGTTGGGCGCTATGGAAATGCAGTTTATTTTTAGAAGCTGTTTTTCTGCAAAACTCGGAAGCCGATGCAAAAAAATGCCCAAATCTTATACGAATCACAGTTTAGCAAAGAAGAACGAAGTTTTGAATCGTTAGCGACTATGGCAATTTACTTTTACTGGGGGGAAGATGATTTTGCGCTGCAAAAAGCGGTTGACAAATTGCGCGAATCGGTTATCGATCCCCAATGGGCTAGCTTTAACTACGACAAAATTGCGGCGGATCGACCAGAAGGGGTAATGCAGGGTTTAAATCAAGCTATGACGCCCCCGTTTGGCGCTCAAAGGCGTTTGGTTTGGTTGTGCGATACGACGATATGTCAGCAGTGTTCCGAAGCGCTGTTGGGGGAATTAGATAGCACATTCTCTGCGCTACCCGACACAAGCGTCGTATTGCTGACGACGCGCAATAAACCGGATGGTCGGCTTAAATCTACCAAACTGCTGCAAAGACATGCCGAAATTAAAGAGTTTTCCTTAATTCCACCCTGGAAAGAAGACCTAATCGCCCAGCAGATCAAGCAAGCAGCGTTCGATCTGGGGGTGAAGCTGACGCCAGAAGGGATCGATTTGTTGCTGGACGCAGTGGGGAACGATACGCGATTGCTAGATAGCGAACTGAGAAAGTTGCAGCTTTACGCCGATAGCACCCAAAAAGCTTTAAGTGCAGAGGTTGTTGCCGCCTTAGTAACGGCGAATACCCAAAATAGCTTCAAACTAGCAGAGGCGATTCGCGAGGGGGATACAGGACGCGCATTAGCCTTGGTAGAGGATTTAATCGCGCGTAACGAGCCACCCTTGGTCATTGGGGCGACGATTATTGGACGATTTCGCACTTGGTTGTGGGTGAAGCTGATGACCTCCGAGGGGATTCGGGATGAAATAGCGATCGCCAAAGCCGCCGAAGTGCCGAACCCCAAGCGCGTCTACATCCTGTTAAAAGAAGTCCAGTCTATCAGCTTGCAGCAACTCCAGAAAACCTTGCCCATCCTGCTAGACTTAGAAGTCAGCCTCAAGCAGGGTAAGGAAGCAAAAACCACCCTAATTTCCAAAGTTATCGAACTTTGCCAAATTTTGAGGACTCTCCGTCGTCCCTAGTCAGCAGTCAAGAAAAAACCACCAACTACTGATGCGGGATCGGGTTAAGATCAACTGTCGATCAAGGCATTGATGGCTGGTCAAAGTGCGCCCCTACACCACCGACTACTGATAACTCAGGAACTTTACTCCCCTAAAATAGTTCAAAAAATACAGCCAGTTGATATGGTTGTTATCGCTCTCGAACCATTATGTCCAATATTTGCCGTCCTATTGCTCGACCCAAGTTGAATCGGATACTATCCCAATCTCTGATTGTGGGAGTTCTCTCCACCTGGGGTTTACTTTCCGGGGTCACCGTCGAGTTGTCTTTGGGTTCCCCTAGTTTTGCCTTTCGTTCCAGCGCCTTGGCGCAAAGCGAAGATGAGATCGATCGCTACGTTCAAGCAGCTAGAGACATTGAGTCCAGTCGTCAAAGCGCCTATAACGAAATTAAGGGAATTATCGGCGGAGAAGTTCCCTCGTTTGCTTGCAATCAAAGACCTGGAAGCCTCAACGCCCTTCCCGCCGGACGCGCCCGCGAAATTGCCGCTCGCTACTGCGACGACGCTGAGAACATTGTTAAAAAGTATGATTTCACCAATGAAAGCTTCAATGCGATTACGCGCAGGCGGCAATCCGACCCGGCACTGGAACGACGAATCCAAGATGCCCTAAATCGCCGTTAACCCTAGAGTAAATCTTGGGCAAAGGGTTCAGTCTTGCTCAAAATTGCAGATAGCTTTTCGCTTGGCATGAATGTTTTTCATGTGTTTCTTTACCGTATTGAGGGTGATGAACAGTTCATCTGCAATTTCTTTATAGGAGTAATTGGCTCGATAAAGTAACCAAACCTCCGCTTCCCGGGGAGTTAAGCCGTATTTGTGGATATCCGTAGTCACCATCCTTTGGATCGACTGATATCGATCTTCTAACGTCACCAACAGGCAAGGACGCTTGAAAAGTTCTAATTTAAGCCACCGCACGCGAACGCGAAATGCGACGGATTCGGTTTTGGTAATTTCCGATTCAATAATCATTTTTTGAGTCGGAAATAAGTCGCGGCTTTCGATTAAAGACTCGCAAACATGCCAAATTTCTGCTGGCACTGAGTTAGCTTGTGAAATTCCTGGATGCAGTTGCTCGCAAATCCTTGCGGCACAGTGATTTGCATGAAGGCATTTTCCATGTTCTGTCAGAATCAAAATGCCGTCAATAAAGCCTTCCAAAACTCCTTGCAAGATCGAAATAGACTTCAAATTGGTTAAAGAAGTATCTTCTAACTGTTGGGGTTGAATACTGGGTTGTTTTGAGGAGAATTTAACCGCTTCGTTACTGTAAGTTGCAAACATGAATTACCTGCTTGATTGATAAATCGTTATCGGTCATGGTTCGTGGTTTGTGGGTCTTTGCGCCCCTATTACCTACTACCAATTACCCATTAGCTATTACCGATTGATCAGAGAGAATGCACCCCAGAAGTTTTACTGCTAATTCAGTCATAATGTATCTAAATCCATTGCAAATCACCCGGATGCGTGAATATACCGATGTTATGACACTAAGTCATCTGACTGGAAAATTGCGCTATCTGCCTTGAATTCTGGGCTTTTGAGCCATTAGGCAGCAACCAATTTGGAAACTGTCTACTCTGATTGCGGCAACGTATATAGTCGTGCAGCCGTTGTACCTCATCTCTACCCCTCCCCCTCGACGGCGTGGAGAGGGCGGTAATCCTGCGCCCTTACCTTGCGTGATACTGGTGGCGAATCAGGGGGCTGGGGGGTGTTTGACCGTTGTTTGTGGTTGGGAACGGTTGATGCGATCGCTATAATCGTGGCAATTAATTCTATAAAAATACCTTGACGATCCACAATGTAGATGTATCCATAATACAAAAAACTCTTAACTATGACACTCAAAGAATTAGAAAAACAACTCCTTGCTTTAACGCCAGCCGAAAAAGCACAGGCGGTTCAGCTATTAGTCCAAAGTTTAAGTAACACTTGGCAAGGAATCGAAAAAACTCCCGCCGTGTGCGGTGGCGATGCCCGTATTGCCGGAACTCGCATTCCTGTTTGGGGATTGGTGAATGCTCGTCGTTTAGGAATCTCCGAAGCAGAACTATTATATGACTACCCAACTATATCAGCCGCTGACTTAGCAAATGCTTGGGCTTATGCTGAGGCATATCCTGATGAAATTGAAATAGCAATCAAAAACAATGAGGAAGATTAACAGATGGCGCGTCTTTATGCAGACGAGCAATTCCCAAAGCGGGTAGTAGAATTGCTACGAAAGTTAGGCCACGATGTTCTAACAGTACAGCAAGCAGGAAAAGCAAACCGTAAAATTCCTGACCAAGAAGTGTTAGCATTTGCTGTGAGCGAACAACGGGCAGTTTTGACTTTAAACCGGCAAGATTTCTTTCGACTTCACCGCTTACAACCAGAACATTTTGGTATCATCGCCTGCAAAGACAATCGAGATCGGGAAACAATGGCGGCGCGGATTAACGAAGCTATTTCTGCTGTTGATACTTTGAGCGGCAAATTAATTCGAGTCAAGCGTCCGCAGGGATAAATACCTACCCTCCCCCCTCTTCCTTGGCGATCTACCCAACGGGTGCGCCTCTGAAAGCGTCTATGGCGTCTTGGCGGTTCAAATTCTTCAGATCCCTCGCTCCCTAGCCAAAAATGTAACAAGATGTAAAGTATAATCAGAAATCGGAAAACGCTTGTCACGATTAGGGGAAGAGCAATCGAATGCGAGTTGCGATCGCTGGCGGGGGTCTAGCAGGACTCTCCTGTGCAAAATATCTCACCGATGCGGGTCA
>DNGJ01000313.1:7919-16075 GCA_003486305.1 Cyanobacteria bacterium UBA11371 | reverse complement strand
AAGCCAAATTTCAGGGACAGTGGCGCACGATGTTTTCTAAGCTACAAGAAACTGTCAGTTTCGCCAAAGATAAAGGTTTATACGTATCCGTTGGCGGCGAAGATTCTTCTAGGGCTGATGAAAACTTTCTGATAGAAGTAGCGTTATACGCTCAAGAATTAGGTGCATCTCGGTTCCGCTTTTGCGACACCGTGGGGATTTTAGATCCTTTCACAACTTACGAAAAAGTTAGCCAATTGGTTTCGATTTTGTCGATTCCGATTGAGATGCACACCCATAACGATTTGGGGATGGCGACGGGGAATGCGATCGCCGGTATTCGCGCCGGTGCTAAATCAGTTAATACCACTGTAAACGGATTGGGCGAACGCGCTGGGAATGCCCCTTTAGAAGAAGTGGTAATGGCACTTAAACGAGTTTACTGTCTCGATCTCGGTATCAATACCCGCCAATTCTTAAAACTTTCCCAAATCGTCGCCAAAGCCTCTAACAGTTTCGTCCCGCCTTGGAAAGCAATTGTTGGCGAGAATACCTTCGCTCACGAATCAGGTATTCACGCCCACGGCGTGCTAAAAAATCCCGCTACCTACGAACCTTTTGCGCCAGAAGAAGTTGGCTGGAAGCGGCGTTTAGTTGTGGGTAAACATTCAGGGAGGCATCTACTATCCGACTTGCTAAAACAACACGGGATCGCCCTCGATCCTGAAGAAATTCAGTTAATTTTAGAGCAGGTACGGAATCTGTCGGTAAAAGTAAAGCGCAGTTTAACTGAAGAAGAACTGCTCGATTTAGTAAACAACCGGAGGGTAGCTCATGGAGTCAGATGAAATTGAAATTGCCGAACCACCCGTGTTTGAAATGGAACAAAAAGTTCGCTTGCGGAAACTAATTCGCAATGACGGTACTTTTCCCGGTATCGATGTCGGGACACCGCTCGCTAAAAAGGGCGATGTCGGCTATGTAGTTGGCATCGGCACTTATTTACAAATGTACTATATCTACGCGGTGCATTTCTTAGAAAAGGGTGTAGTTATTGGCTGTCGTAAAAAAGAATTAGAATCCGTGGAGGAAGCATCATGAAAGTTATGTTACGCCGTAACAACGCCGGACACTTAACCGTCTATGTCGCCAAAAAAGACTTAGAAGAAGAAGTGGTGAGCGAAAAAGAAGGCCCGGAAGGAAAAATATTTGTTCTAGCCAATGGATGGGAAATGATTTTTCCCACTCTCTCCGAACCTTTTCAACTTCCCCTAACCGTTGAAGGCAAGCGAATTGCTTAATTGCTAATTGCTAATTGCTAATTGGTGATTGGTAAAAGGGTTGGCTTGGAGTTCTCACCCTTGTCTTTTGTTAAGAAACCTGGTTTTTCCACAAACCGGGTTTCTGGGAAAGCTTATCCCCACTTATATCATTTCCAGTTGCATCGGAATTACCACCTGTATGGGCAATTAGCAATTAGCAATTAGCAATTAGCAATTAGCAATTAGCAATGAACCAGGAACAAAATTATGGATTTATACAATTTTCATCGCCAGCCACATTTCAGCCTTGAGGGACAATTTTTAGGGTTTATCCAGGAGTCGGGTGGGAAACTCAAATACTTACGAGTTGCGGTTGGCTCAAGTGAGCTGAAAATTAAACTTTCTAAGGAATCCCGCGTCAGTTTAAACCAAGTTTTAATCCCGGGTGACTGGATTCAAGTCTTTGGCGAAAGCAAGCTAAAGAAATGTCAGGATAAACCTAAATTGAAAGCTTATCAAATTAATAAACTCTGCCAAAATTCAGAGATTTCTTCCTCTGCTTCTCCCCAGTTAGACCTGTCGCGCTGCTCCAAACCAAAAGCCAAAATTCTGGTATGCCAAAAGTCTGGTTGTCAGAAACGCGGTGCTAAGAAACTTTGTCAAGAATTAGAAGCAGTATTATGCGATCGCGGACTGCAAGACACCGTTAAAATCGAACGCACTGGTTGCCAAAAACGCTGTTCTTCTGCTCCCAATATGATGTTAATGCCGAGTAAAACCCGCTGTAGCAAAATGCACCCCAACGAGGTCGCCGATCTCATAGCCAAACATTTATTGCAGAATTAGTCGTTAGCCATTAGTCATTTGTCATTGGTGAGGAGAAAAAATACTCCTCACCGATCTCTATTTTTGTATTTTACATCGACAACTAAAACAATTAAAAAATTTTGTTTTTTTAACCTCTTGTGTAATCGGCTATACTAAAAAAACAACCAAATTGTATTATTTATATAATATCCCAAGTTGGTTAAATCCCAGTTAATTTAGCTAACTGAACGCAAATACATGCTAAGAAAATTATCTTCGGGAGTTAACAATTAGTTACAATGCTTAAAAATCGGTAAAATTTAGGAGAGTATAAACTCACAAGTAACAAAGAGTTTCAAAAGGAGGGTAGAATATATTGCCAATATTGTATAACCTTAAATTGCTGAAACTAGATGCTAAATTAACTAAGTAAATATCATATGAATGCTAGAAAAGTGCAAGAACAATATTCTACAGAACCAATAGAAAATTACGAACTATCCGTAATTGAGCTAAAAACATACAGTTGCAAGGGCATCAAGTGTTCAAAAGTCGAAGACAGACTGCAAACAACGCTGAAAGAATTATCAGATATTAAATACGCGCTAGACCAAGCAGCAATTATAGCGATTAGCGATCCGAACGGCATCATTAATTACGTCAACGACAAATTTTGCGTAATTTCTGGGTACAGCCGGGACGAACTGCTAGGTCAAAGCTTTACCCTGCTAAACTCGGGATATCATTCCAGAGAATTTTTTCAGCAATTGTGGTTAACGATTAGCCAGGGGAAAGTTTGGCAAGGGGAAATTAAAGACCGAGCCAAAGATGGGAGAGATTATTGGGTCAGCAGCACAGTAGTGCCATTTTTAAACGATCAAGGCAGACCGATCCAATATCTAACGATTCAGTTTGAAATTACCGAGCGGAAATTAGCAGAAGCAGCGCTGCGAGAAAGCAAAAATCAGTATCAAACGCTGGTTAACTTATCGCCAGTGGGGATATTTTGTACAGATGCTTTGGGGCAGTATATACAAGTCAACGATCGCTGGTGTCAACTAAACGGCGTCGAACCTCGAGAAGCGATGGGGGAAGGGTGGGTGCGAACGATTCACCCGGAAGACCGGGTGCGGGTGCTGACCGAATGGTATCAGGCAGTGGCGAAAAATTTGTCCTTCGGGTCTTGCGAATATCGCATACTGCGTCCAGACGGAACGGTCGCGTGGGTGATAGCTCAAGCAACCGCAGAAACGGGGAGGTCGGGGAGTACGATTGGGTACGTGGGAGCGATCGCAGACATCACCGAGCGCAAGCAAGTCGAAGAACAGCTGCGACACTACGCATGGCACGACGCCCTCACCGGCTTACCCAATCGCGCCTTATTTCTGCGCCGCCTCGAAGCAGCGATCGCCACAGTCAAACAATATCCCCGGCGGTTATTTGCAGTATTATTCCTCGACCTAGACCGCTTAAAACAAATCAACGATAGCTTGGGACACCTAGCCGGAGATCGATTACTGGTAGCCTTTGCCGAACGCCTCTCAAACTGCCTGCGTCCCAGCGATACCGTAGCCAGACTGGGGGGAGACGAATTCACCATCCTGCTGGAAAACATCAGCGACGTGCGCGATGTTACCTTCGTCGCCGAGCGGATTGTGAAAGCGATCGCCCATCCGTTTTACATCGAAGGACACGAAATATTCGCCAGCGCCAGCATCGGCATCGTGTTAAGCGGGTCGCCCAGAGCCTCAGTTACCAACTCCCTAATCGCCGCTCACGACGAAGCCACCCACGTTCTGCGCGATGCAGATACCGCCATGTATTGCGTCAAACAGCAGCGAACCCTCACCGGCTACGCCGTATTTAACCCCAAAATGTACGATCGGGCAATAGAGTCATTGCAGTTAGAAAATGACCTGAGAAAAGCCGTAGAAAACCGCCGGGAATTCGTCATCCAATACCAGCCAATTTTTTCCTTAGTCACCGGCAGAATTTCTGGATTTGAAGCCTTATTGCGCTGGCAACACCCACAACGAGGACAACTGTTACCAAGTGAATTTATCCCCTTAGCCGAAGACACCGGATTAATCGTGCCCTTGGGGCGTTGGGTATTAGCACAAGCAGCCCTGCAAATGCGAATTTGGCAGCTAGCATTTCCCACAGCCATATCCTTAACCATGAGCGTAAACATATCTCCCAAACAATTCCTTCACCCCAGGCTCGTGCAAGAAATTGACAAAATTCTTTGGGAAACAGGTTTAAACGGAAACTGTTTGAAACTAGAAATTACCGAAAGCACGCTGATCGATGATTCAGAAGAAACCGCTTTAATGCTACAGCAATTGAGAGAACGCCAAGTTGGTCTGTGTATTGAAGACTTTGGTACGGGTTATTCATCTCTATCACATCTGACGCGCTTCCCCCTCAATAGCTTAAAAATTGACAGATCTTTTGTCAGCCAGATCGGCAAGCAGAGTCATAATGCCGCCATCCTTTGGACAATTGTTAACTTGGCTCACAATCTCGGCATGGATGCGATCGCAGAAGGGGTGGAAACAGCACGTCAACTAGAGCATCTGAAAAAATTAAAATGCGAACAGGTACAAGGAAACTATCTTTCCCCACCTGTAGACGCCAATGCTGCTGGTTTATTGCTAGCTGCGGGGCGCAAGCAGCAAATGGAGTATCGGGATTGAGATAATTAAAAACGGTAAACAGAAAATTAAAAATATCGAAAGATATTTTGATCGGGGTGCTTCTGTCTTGTAGAGTAGCTAACTATTAATCGCTCGAAGTAAATCGCATAAAAACTTAATAGTTTGCGAGCAATTACTATCGAGAGATGAGAATTAGCAAATTTAAAGGAGTCGAAAACAAACCCGCTTTTAAAAAGTCAAAAGGGTTAAATTAGTTCCCAAAACAGAGGCAATAGAGGTCAGATGAAAAATTCAACCGCACCACAACAAACAGTCGATAACATCAAAAAAGACTTTAAAGCTTTTTTCGATTTATCCCCTGACATATTTTGCGTCCTAGAAAAACGAGGTAACTTTCAAGAAATTAACCCGGCAGTCAGCCGCATTTTAGGCTGGAGTCCTGGGGAACTTTTGGGAAGCTCTTGGCTGGAATTAGTCCATCCAGAAGATTTATCCGTCAGCCTAGCAACTTTACAACATTGTCAGCCAGAGCGCCCGTGCTATCTGTTAAATCGCTATCGTCATAAAAATGGTAGTTATTGCTCGTTATTTTGGAGTTTATCTTGTTCAAAAGAACAACAAATCTATGCAATAGCTAGAGAAGATATGGGAGAGAAAAATAACGGGAAAGAAATTCAAGAATCCCTATTACAAGAATTGAAAGCGCTTAAAAAAGAAAGACAGAGCCTTTATGCGCTGCTCGATCAACTGCCGTTATTTTTACATATTAGAGCCGAAAAATCAGTCGGGTTTTATAACCAACGCTTCCGGGAAATTTTTGGCGAACCGAACAACAAAGCATGTTTCATTTTGGATGGAGAAGTAGCGTCAAAGCCTGAGTGTATTAGTAAAGAAGATGACTCAGGAAAAGCTTTGACAAAACCTCCCTGTTCCCTTTGTCCCACCTGCACGGTGTTTGCGACCAAAAGAACTCAAAGTTGGGAATGGCTTGACTATCAAAACGGGCGCACTTATGAAATTTACAATTATCCCTTTCAAGATATCAATGGGGAATTAAAAGTTGTAGAAATGGGGCTAGATATTACTGAAAATAAACAGCAGCGTTTATGGAAAGTTCTCGACCTAATCTCGAATGAAATTTATATGTTCGACGCCGTGTCTTTGCGGTTCCAATATGTAAATGCTAGGGTGCGACGCAACATGGGATACTCGATAGAAGAGATGCGAAACCTCACCGCTTATGATATCAAACCCGAGATCAAAGAAGAGGACTTTCGCCGCGCGATCGCACCCTTACTTTCTGGCAAAGAAGAAAAATTAATTTTCCAAAGCATTCACCAGCGTAAAGACGGGAGTACCTACCCAGTAGAAGTACACTTACAACTGTTAAGAGAAAAGGGCGATCCTCCTGTATTTCTTGCGGTTATCCTAGACATTAGCGATCGCTTAAAAGTAGAAGCAACTTTGCGAGCAAAAGAAACTCAAATTAAACAAAAAGCCGAAGAACTGGAAAAATCCCTTCACCAGTTACAACGCACGCAAATGCAATTAGTTCAAAGCGAGAAAATGTCTTCTTTAGGCCAACTCGTAGCGGGAGTTGCTCACGAAATTAACAACCCAGTTAACTTCATTTACGGGAATCTTCCCCATATAGAAAGGTACAGTCAGGAGTTGCTCGAACTTTTGCATTTGTACCAACAGCAATATCCTGGACAAACAAACGAAATTAAAGAGAAAATAGAAGACTGCGATTTAGAATTTTTGTCTGAGGACTTACCCAAGATCGTCGAGTCGATCAAGTTAGGAACCAATCGCATCCGGGAAATAGTCCTCAGCTTACGCAACTTCTCCAGACACGACGAATCTGCACTAAAAGCGGTGGATATTCATACAGGAATCGACAGTACTTTAATGATTCTGCAAAACCGCATCAAACCAAAGCCAGATTATCCAGAAGTTCAAGTGGTTAAACAATATGGAAAGTTGCCGTTCATCGAATGCTATCCAGGTCAAATAAACCAAGTGTTTATGAACATAATCGCCAATGCAATTGACGCCCTAGAAATCAAAGACGCTCCCCGTAAAATATCGATTTCTACTTCAATTAGATGTCCGGAAACAGGGGAGGATGTTGCAGAAAATTGTCCGGGAATACCCTTAGCTGTAATTAGGATTTGCGACAATGGACTGGGAATCCCAGAAAAAGTTCGCCGCCGCATCTTTGAGCCTTTCTTTACCACCAAACCGATTGGTAAAGGAACGGGTTTAGGATTGTCAATTTCTTACTCGATTGTTGTAGACAAACACCAAGGTAATATGCACTGCATTTCTACACCTGGTGAAGGAACGGAATTCATTATCGAGATTCCAATTCGGCAAAGTTAAACTGGCTAATTGCTAATTGCTAATAGTTAATAGGTAATATTTCCATTAGCAATTAGCAATTAGCAATTAGCAATTACCAATTACCAATTACCATGAAAACTGTAATTTTTTACGAAAAACCTGGCTGCATTAACAATACCAAGCAAAAAGCGATGCTCGTAGCAGCAGGACACGAAGTTATTGCTCGAAATCTCCTGAAAACCCCTTGGACAGCAGAAACGCTGCGTCCTTTTTTTGGGAAATTACCTGTGAGCGAGTGGTTTAACTATAGCGCCCCTCGCATAAAATCGGGAGAAATTATTCCAACTGCATTAGACGAATTAACCGCTTTAGAATTGATGATCGCAGATCCGCTTTTAATTCGGCGTCCTTTAATGCAATTTGGCGAGGTTTTTATGGTAGGATTTAATCTAGAGACAGTAGAGGCTTGGATTGGTTTACGTCCAATCGATAACAAACCTCAAGATATCGAAACCTGTCCCCGCAGTCACGCAACAACCTCCTGTAATTCCCGCATCTAAAAGTTTGCCCCATGAATAATCCTTCGTTACCAGCGGATGATTTACCGCCGCCCAATCTAGACATCAAAGATAGTTTAATGCGTTTGAACTTGGAAGAGTCGCTCGCCAAGTGTTTTTTTAAAGCTTGCACGCAGCGACAGCAAGCATTAATATCGACTTGTCAGTGGTATATTACCACTGCAAACGCGCCCACTTTGGTCATAGAATGCCCCGATGAACTCACGAATTGGCGGGTATTAAAATCCCTGGTAAAACTGGGCGGCGTCCTCAAAAAATTGGCAAAAAATGCCAAAATTCGCGTTTACCCTCCTGGTATGGGGACACCTTTTGAAATGCGGGTGGATGAATTATCGGTTTATAAATATTCGCCGTGATATCATGTCCGGTGGCATTGGCATTGCACGGGGGGGCGGGTTTATCAACACAATTCGCAACAATCAAAGGTGGAGGGTATTACCCGCCCCTACAACACCATTAACCATACAAGATCAAAAGCCGGGACACGGCATTATTAACGTAATCTGTGTCGGAGATATCTATGATGC
>DNGJ01000313.1:0-7680 GCA_003486305.1 Cyanobacteria bacterium UBA11371 | reverse complement strand
AACGACAGAGTGAGGTTTTTTTAAGATGGGCAATTCAACGGACATGATATTATGGCTAATCGCTAATGGCTAATGTCAGGAAAAATACTCCCATTAGCAATTAGCAATTAGCTTTTCTTGCAATTAGATTATTCCAAAGTTCTCACACTTAGTACTTGCGGGGGTGTAGCATCGGGGGGATAGAAGAAATTCACGGTGACGATGCGGCGATCGCTTGGAGGCATCCTCAACGTTACCAAAGGTTCCCCTTGCTGTCCTTGGCGTTGCACTAGGTGAAAGTAACGTACCTGGGGTTGTCTGTTATCGTCTCGGTAGGAAACGCGCACCGTACCGCGAAAGAAAACCTGTCCTTGGGGAGGTTCGACAAAAAATAAGCGATCGCGTGCATACTCTTGTTTAAACGGCGTTTGGATCGATACCGTCACCGTTTGCGGATTGGCGGTATTGTTAACTAAAGGCAAGATCGCGCGGTAATGTACCCCATAATTACCGTGTCCGTTGATCGCTGTATCGGGATACCGCACCGCCATCGGCGCACTTTGTACCTGATTAGTTCCCAAGGTTATTCGCGTTACCGTATTGATCGGATAGGAAATACCTTTTCCCGGCTGCGGAATGGTAAGCTTATCTTCCCCCGGTCGATCTGTAATCCGAGCATACCATTCCGAACCGATCGAAACCCCCGCCACGCGCCCGAATATCTTTTCTTCCCCTTCAATTCCCAGTTTGCTCGGATCTGTAGGCGTGCGATCGCGCGGTTCTGCTAATCTCCCAGTTACTAATAAATTCTGCCACTCTTCCAACAACGGCGCGCGAAAAGGCGTTGTTCTCTCACCATCGGAAGTATTCCGCCGCGCGTACATCGCCAAATTCGCCATATAAACGGGTGCATTTGCTTGCAGTCGCATATAGGTCGTGCGTCCGCTCCCAGGTAAAATAGGCAAGTTAAATAACATCTGACTCTGTTGCGGTGGAATTTCGATTTTTGTCGGAAATTCCGATTCGCGCACATTTCGCAACACCTCATTCATCACCCGCGATCCGGGACCCGAATAAACCCTCCCATCTGGATTTTCCACCATTGACGGCAACTGCACAAACGGCGCATCGGGGTTTGTAGCGTGACTCACCGCTTGCAGAATTTCTAGGGTTACGGGTTCGTTGTTGGGATTGTAAATTAATGCGCCTTGATACAGCGTCCGTTGTTGTCCAGAGGATCTGACAATGTGATGGGAAAAAAAGTCGAAACGCCCTACTAGCGGTTTGTTCAAGTGTGCGGCGGGAACTTGTTTCCCAAGAGCAGGAAAGGTGGAAAGTAGAATTCCTTCGCTTTGCACCACTTCCGGACTGTTGCTATTGAACACCAAAACTCGATCGAGTTCTCCCGGTAAGGGACGAATTTCTTGGATTTGGGTGACGAAGCGGCGTTCGAGTACTGCTGGTTCTGCAATTTGCGCCAGAACGGGATTTGCCAATAGGAACCACATTGCCAAAAGACGAGTATTCGCAACAATTTGTTACAATACCATTTCACCAGGTATTTTCGATAGTGCAGGCGTGCAGGTGTACTCTTGTGCAGGTGGGATATTGAGACAAATTTGACCAAAGATTATCATTTGCTCCTCTTGCTCGCGGAGTCACCTGCACAAGAACACACCCGCTTACCTGCTAAATTAAAAGCACGTGTGTTCCCTTGCGGTTGGTTCCAATGTGGTTAGTTGCAGTTTTTATCTGTCTGGGATGGATAGTATCCTTGTGTCTGCACGAGTTCGGTCATGCAGTCGTCGCCTATTGGGGTGGAGATACTTCGGTTAAGGATAAAGGTTATTTGACTTTAAACCCACTCAAATATACCGATCCGGGATTAAGTTTGATGTTGCCGCTTTTTTTTCTCCTCATAGGGGGAATTGCGTTGCCGGGAGGCGCGGTTTATATAAATCAAAATCGGTTGCGCGATCGCTTCTGGAAAAGTGCCGTTTCTGCTGCTGGTCCATTCGCCAATATTATTGTCGTTTTGCTGCTGTCGCTGCTTTTCCGATTTGGGCAAAACTGGGATATTTCGAGTTTCATTTTTCCCAGTTTAGCTTTTCTCGTTGTTTTGAATATCTACGTGGTTCTGATTAATTTATTGCCCATTCCTTCCCTGGATGGTTATGGCATTATCGAACCTTGGTTACCAACGCATCTCCAACGGCAATTTAATCAATTTAGCAAGTATGGAATTTGGTTTTTGATTGGATTGCTTTGGTTTGTTCGTCCGTTTAATCAATTCCTCTGGGGTATTACTGACACCGTTAGCAATTTTCTCTTAATTCCGACAGATTTAGCTTTTCTAGGCGAGCGAATCTTTAGCCGGTATTCGTTGTATATCGTCGTAGTGTTAATCGCCCTGCTCTGGATATTCAGAGATCGGGAAAGCGACCTGTATCGCCAAGGTAGTCAGTTAATTAGTAAGGGAAAATATCAAGAGGCAATTGCTGCTTTTGATCGAGTAATTGAAATCGAAACCAACTACGCAGAAGCTTGGTATTTGCGGGGGTATGCGTTTTTACAATCGGGACAATATCAAGCAGCGCTATCATCCTACGACAAAGCTATAGAAATCAAACCAGAGTATCCCGAAGCTTGGCACGATAAAGGCGTCGTGTTAAGAAGTTTAGGCCGCCATGAAGCGGCAATATCCTGCTACGATAAAGCGATAGAAATTCAGCCAGAATTTTTGCTAGCTTGGCATAATAGAGGAATCGATTTATACGAGTTAAAGCGTTATGAAGAAGCGATCGCATCCTACGATAAAGCAATTGAAATCGAACCAAAATATGCAGAAGCTTGGATGAACCGAGGGAATGCTTTAGCAATTTTACACCTCGATGAAGCAGCTGTAGAGGCTTATAATAAAGCCGTGCAAATTCAACCGGAATCTGCGGCTTGGATACATCTGGTTAAAATGCTGCAAAAATTACAGCGATATGAGGAAGCGATCGCAGTATACGATAAAAAATTGCAACTCAAACCAGAAGATCCAGATGCTTGGTATCGTCGCGGTTTAATTTTAGCCAAATTACAGCGGGAACAAGAAGCATCGCAATCTTATGAAAATGCGATCGCTTGTTACGATCGATCGATCAAACGCAATCAAAACAATCCACAAAATTATTACGATCTAGGATTGCTCCTGGAAAAATTACAGCGACAAACTGAAGCATTAGAATGTTATGAAGCCGCGATCTCAGCAAGCGATCGCATCCTCTCTCGCCAGCCAAAAGACGCTAAAACCTCGTATCAAAAAGCCTGTTTGCTCGAAAAACTGCAACTCGATGAAGCCGCATTAACAGCTTACGAACAAGTTACTTCTATCCAGCCTGATTTTTATCAAGCTTGGTATAACCAAGGCATAATATTGACAAAAATGCAGCAGTATGATAGAGCTATTTATGCCTACGACAAAGCGCTAGAAACAATACCAGAGAATAGCAGCGTTTGGTTTATCAGGGGAAAAACATTAGCCCAGTGGCAGAGGTACGAGGCAGCAAGAGAATCATACGATAGAGCGATCGCCCTCTATCCCGAATTTTATGGATTTTGGTTGTATAGAGGTAATGCAGTTTATGAATTGGAAAGATATGAAGAAGCGATCGCGTCTTACGACAAAGCGATTGAACTCAAAGAAGACTGTACCAGTGCGTGGCTACTCAGGGGAATCGCATTGATCAAATTAGAACAATACGAAGCCGCAAACGCTTGCTGTGAAAAAGCGATTCAAATTGAGTCTAACTGCCCTGATGCCTGGTATAACCAAGCCTGTTGTTATGCACTATGTGGCGAAGCCTCTAGAGCAATTAAAAGCCTCCAGCAGGCACTGAAGCTCGACACAGAAGAGAAATTGAGAGAACTTGCCAAAACCGATCCAGACTTGGAAGCAATTCGAGAGCATCCGCTGTTTCAAAATTTGCTCAATTGAGGAGGAAAATGGGGTAGAAAGGAAAGACGAGGCTGATTACCCATGCTCAAACCCCTGCCTATAAGATAGAGTGCATTAATAACTTCAGAGTGCATTGTTACCAGACCGAGAAACATCAGGACATCTGTAGCGATCGCGCCTTCAAGCTGCGCTTAGCTACTCCTAGCGTTACCCGTAGCATCGGGAAGTAAATTACTATGGCGCTATTTAAAACAAAAAGTCTGTCTCAAGCAGCAGGCAAAAAACAAAATCCGTTAGAAAATCAAAATCCACCCGCTACAGGGAAGTCGCTGACGCTGCGCCAGAAAGCCATCCTGGTCGTTGGGACAACGCTCGTGGGTCTGCTGGGGGTGCTGTATGCAACTTCGTCAACGCTGTTGCTGAGCAACATTAAAGTTGCCGAAGAACAAAACACCCGTCAAGCCGTCGAAAGCGTTTTAAGTATTGTTGCTCAAACAAAACAAGATTTTAGCGCCCGTTTTCCGGAATGGTCAGCCTGGGATGACACTTATAGCTTTATCGAGGAAGGCAAGCCCAGCAATTATATCGAGTCGAACTTAACCGCACAAGCGCTATTGAGCATGAAAGTCAATTTAGTGCTGTATATTAATTCTTCCGGGGAACTCGTCTACGGAACGGGGCTTTCGATGGAGCGCAAGCAAAAAATACCCATTCCAGCGTCGGTGAGAAAGCAGATCGCTAAGGGCAGTTTGCTGTTACGTTCTGCCAATAGACCAGAGATTTTAACGGGAATCTTGTCGCTCAATTCTGGCCCAATGCTGGTCACATCCCAGCCTATTCTGACAAGTAAGGGCAGCGGGCCAATGCGCGGTACATTGATATTTGGGCGCTATTTAGACACGGCCAAAATTCAGAAATTGGCTAGCCGCTACCGCCTGACCTGGCACGAGATTAATAGTAGCCGACTACCGCCTGACTTTTTAGCAGCGCGTTCTTACTTGCTCATGGAGGAGCAAAATAGCAACAAAGATGCCCAATGTCTGTTAATGTCCTATGCTTCGTGCCCGATATTTGTTAATCCGCTGAGTTCTCAAGCGATCGCGGGATACACGATAATTCACGACATCTACGGGAAGCCAGCACTGCTGCTGCGGGTGGAAGCAGCGAGAGAAATTTACCGACAAGGGATCGCTAACTTGCGCTATCTGTTCGCTTCTTTAGCAATTGTAGGCTTGGCATTTGCAGCGATCGCTACTTTACTAACAGAAAAATTGCTCGCTAGCAAGCGTCAGCGAAATGAAAGCGAAGTCCGCTATCGCGCTGTCATCGCCCAAGCAACAGATGGAATCTTTTTAATAGATGCCAGCACCAAACGCTTTTTAGAAGCCAACGCCGCCTTGGAAAAAATACTAGGTTACACGCCCAAAGAAATCATTCAACTAACGCTTTATGATGTCCTCCTAGAAGCGCCGGAAAAAATCGACCGCGATATCGAAAACCTCACAGCAGGGCAACATTTTACCGGCGAACAGCAATACCGCCGTCGAGATGGTAGCATCGTGCAAGTTGAAGTCAAAGCCAACCAAATTGCTGACCCCGAAAAAGAAATTTTATGCGTAGTCCTGCGCGACATTAGCACCCGCAAATCCGCAGAAAACGCCATGCTGCGTCAAGCACAAAAAGAGCAAGCTGTCAATCGAGTTGTTAAATCCCTCCGCAACTCTTTGGAATTGAACACAATTTTTTCCACAGCCGTGTCAGAAATTGGCACGCTCTTAAAAGTCGAGCGGGCGACAATTATAGAATATTTTCCAGATCAACAACTGTGGCGGTGCGTAGGAGAATATCGCCAAACACCCGACCTGCCCATTGGTCTGGGGTGGGAAATTCCCGATCGTAACAATTGGGTCACCGAGCGCATCAAGCAATTAGAAATTATTCGCATTGATGATATCAGCCAGATAGAAGACGAAACAATCAAAAACCTGGCTCAAACTTATCCCGGAGCTTGGTTAATTATACCGTTGCGAGTTGACTCTTACAGCAGTTACGACACCCTATCGATTCCCGTTTGGGGGACGCTGAATTTGTTGCGACACTGGGCCCCCACCCCCTGGGAAGATTGGGAAGTCGAGTTAGCTGGCGCGATCGCGGATCAGCTTGCGATCGCCATCCAACAATCAAAACTCTATCAACAAATTCAACAACTCAACGCCGATCTGGAAAACCAAGTCATCGAACGCACCGCCGAACTAGAACGATCCCTCAGCTACGAAGCCACCCTCAAACGCATTACCGACAAAGTACGCGATTCTTTAGATGAATCTCAAATATTGCAAACCGCCGTGCAAGAAGTGGCAATCAGTTTGGGCGTTTACTCGTGCGATGCAGCATTATACGACCTAGAGCATAGAACGTCAACAATTTGTTACGAATATATTTGTCCAGAAATTCCATCAGGAAAAGGGCTAACCTTGAAGATCGATGATTGGCCCGATATTTACGATCGACTGTTGCAGGGACATTACGTTCAATACTGTTTTATTGCCCTACCCGGAGCGTTAGTTCGCAGTAGCAAGCTGGAGTTTACCATTTTAAGCTGTCCTTTAGTGGATGATCGCGGAGTCTTGGGGGATATGTGGCTGTTTAAACCCCGCACAGAGTATTTTAGCGACCTAGAGATTAGACTGGTGCAGCAAGTGGCAAATCAGTGCGCGATCGCAATTCGTCAAGCCCGCCTTTACCAAGCCACCCAAGCGCAAGTAGAAGAACTAGAAAAGCTAAATCGTCTCAAAGATGACTTTTTGAGTACGGTTTCCCACGAATTACGCACCCCCATGTCGAGCATAAAAATGGCGACCCAGATGTTAGAAATAGTTTTAAAACAAGCAGGTGCATTAGAAGCAGATTCGACAAAAGTAGCGAGGTACTTCAAAATATTGCACGAAGAATGTCAGCGAGAAACCAATTTAATTAACGACTTATTAGACTTGTCCCGCCTCGATGCAGGGGCTGAATCTTTAGTTTTATCCAGCATCGATCCCAAAATAGCGATTCTTCACATCGCCGAACTATTTGCCGAACGCATCCACAGCCAACAACAACAACTAGAAATTGACTTTCCTCCCCAACTTCCTCATATAACAACTGATTTATCAAAGCTAGAACGCATTCTTACCGAACTGTTGAACAACGCATGTAAGTACACCCCAGCCGGAGAAAAGATTACGATAACAGCACGAGTTAAAGAGTCTGAAACAACCATAAGCGAACATCCAGAAAAACTTTTGTTAAGCGTCAAAAATTCGGGAGTTGAAATTCCCCCAAGCGAAATTTGTCGCATTTTTGATAAATTTTACCGAATTCCTAACAGTAACCCTTGGAAACATGGCGGGACAGGTTTGGGTTTAGCCCTCGTGCAAAAACTCGTCACTTATCTGCACGGCTCGATTCGAGTTGAGAGTGCAAATAACGAAATTTGTTTCACCGTTGAATTACCTGTTTGAGCAGTCAGTAGTAATTCTCAGCAAGTTAAAGGTTTGAAGCGGTGCCAGCAACTATTCTGAACTGTTCGGTAATTTTACTGAGCTTATTACGACTCGATCTATGAGATAAGAGAGAAAAGTTTGGTTAGATATATGGGGCACTACTTGAAATGGCCTGTGTGGTTGCCGTACCCAATTAGTTGGTTACGGGCTGGGGTAAATATGGCGGTTTATTGGCTGCTGACTCAAATCACCTATTCCCGCAAGGAGGCT
>DNGJ01000549.1:1945-3022 GCA_003486305.1 Cyanobacteria bacterium UBA11371 | reverse complement strand
CAAATCGAATAAAATTGCAGCCAACATAGTCACCAAATCCAATAAAAACTGTATACATTCAACCCCACAGTTTTATTTTACTCCCTTCGCGCTGCTTCCATTACCTATCTCTTCTTTTCTCTTACCTCTGCGTCTCTGCGGTTCGTTAATTGTGTAACCTAGCATACATTTTTTCATCAAATCAGCGCACATAAGAAGCCCCATTGATATCAATAGTTGTACCAGTCGCATGGGGTGCTAAACCAGAAGCCAAAAAAGCGATAACATTCGCAACATCTTCCGGCGGGGCAATTTTCCCCATCGGAATATCGCGAGTAACAAAATCCTCGCCATAATCTTCGATAAATTTCTCCGCCATTTCTGTACGAACAAAACCAGGCGCGACAGCAAAAGCGAGGATATTATCCTTAGCAAATCCTCGTGCGATGCTGCGAGTTAGGGAAATAATTCCACCTTTAGATGCAGCATAATGCATATATTCCGGCGTATCGCCGC
This sequence comes from Cyanobacteria bacterium UBA11371, assembly GCA_003486305.1. Taxonomy (GTDB): domain Bacteria; phylum Cyanobacteriota; class Cyanobacteriia; order Cyanobacteriales; family Aerosakkonemataceae; genus Microseira. Next base: position 2,527 of record DNGJ01000549.1, on the reverse strand, counting down.
GAAAAGCAGCGCGACTGGCGACGTTGATAATTATCCCACCATTGCGGCTTTTAAAATGATGAATTGCTTCGCGGCATAAATCGGCAACTGCAATTAAATTAACTTGTAAAGTTTTCTGCCAAACACTTGACCAAAGAGCCAAATTGTCATCGACTCCGGCGGCTAACATAATTGCGGCATTGTTGACTAAAACATCAATGCGTCCTTGCCAGGATAGCGCATCATTCCATAACGTTATCGCCCCATTTTCTTGGGTTAGATCTGATTGGATTAGGTGAATGCGATCGCGCCAGCGTGCCCTTGGCATATCGCATCCCATCTCCCGCACTATTTCCTCAGCTTTATCCCGCCGACTAAAATAATGCAAGATCGTCATCGCCCCAGCATTTGCCAATGTCCGCACCGTCACCGCCCCAATACCCGATGATCCCCCCGTAACTAAGATGACTTTTCCCGTTAAATCGATCATAATTTCTCCTTAAAATTGTAGGTTGGGTTGACGTTACGAAACCCAACCCTTTGTAGTACTTCTGAGCAATTAGCCATTAGCAATTAGCCTTACAGCAGATTGCAAGCTCGTCT
>DNGJ01000549.1:0-1661 GCA_003486305.1 Cyanobacteria bacterium UBA11371 | reverse complement strand
CATGCGCGTGCAAACCGCTATAACTACTCAACAAACAGTTTAAACTGCTCGGCATCAATCCGCCCCGACTGATACAAAGTCTCGGCAATTTCCGAGATCGTCAAAACAGCATGACCCCGATAACCATTTTCCTTCAATCTATCCTTGACGCCCTTTCCATGATCGATAAATACCACAATATCTTCCACATTCAATCCCACTGATTTGAGTTTTTCTGCCCCTTGCATCACGCTTTTACCGCTAATTAAAATATCATCGATTACAACAACTTTTTCACCTGCTTCAAAATGACCTTCAATTAACCGTTTCGTCCCGTGTTCCTTAACTTCCTTGCGCGGAAATATCATCGGACGTTCCAAGCGCAAAGCTAATCCCGTCGCCGTCGGTAAAGAACCATAAGGAATTCCGGCAATGCGGTCAAATTCCAATTGTTTGAGAATCTCTGCGTAAGCACCTAAAATTTGATGAAAGATTTGGGGTTTGGAAATAATAGTCCGCAGGTCGATATAATAAGGAAAAGTCGCCCCAGATGCTTGCACGTGTTCCCCAAAAATAATACAGCCAATGTCGAAAAGCTGTAAAATCAAATCTCGATGCGGGTCGGATTGCAAAAAGCAAACATTCGGCAACCATAAATCGCAAGTGGGATTTCCTTGTATAATTCGGTGACGTTCTTGCTCGATCGTATCCCGTAACTTTTCTATTTCCTGGGATGGATGTTCAACAGTTAACAACTCTGCCGGAATTGGAACTAATAAACCCTGCCCTTCCGAATTTAAACCCGCTGACAATAACTTTGCCAAATCTTGCTCATCCGACCAAGTTCCTTGCATTAAAATTAGGCGTTCCGGTGCCGTTGCTCGAATTTTCGCTAAAATATCCGGCATCGCCGCACCGACTTTCAATCCCACTTGTTCCGGACTGCCCCAAGTTTGCGCTTCCTTGACAAGATGCAAATAAAATGGTAAATCTGCCGCTGGATGTTCTTGCAATACCGCCGCCGAAGCGTTAGCCGTTGCACAAAGGACAAACACAGCTTTAGCCGGATAAACCAAAAACGGAGCTATTTGTTCGTGTCCGGCATAGGGTAAAACGGTACAAGCATCCACCAGCCAATTTTCAAATGCGGTACGGGCGAAGACAGTACTGGTATTAATGTCGCTGTGTTTGGCATCCAAAATTACCGGCATGTGAGGGGGAATAGTCGCCAAAGTATGTTGCAGCAATTCTAAACCGGGGATACCCAGCGCTTGGTAAAAATCGAGGGTAAGTATATACGAACACACCAATTCTTCAGTTTCGGTGATGACGAATGGTAACCAGTCCCAGAGGTGGGGGAGGTATGATGAGCGATCGCACCAAGACAACATCTCCGGATCGGGGTCAAGTGCCGCGTAAAGCAAGCTCTGATTGCGATCCATCGCCACAAGCAACTTATCAAAAAAATTCATACTTTAATCTCTTGACGCAAACCCGATTATCTTGTTAAGGTGAATAGTAATAGGAATATCATCAACAATCAATCAAAAACCCGCAAATGTATCATACCAGTTACTATTTTTATTTTTGGTATCCAGAGGTTCACCGGAAGTGAATCCAGTACCCCCTGGAAACCCCCGGTGAACCGCAGAACAAAATCTGCGGTTTTTTGTTTTAAAGGG
>DNGJ01000332.1:5517-16542 GCA_003486305.1 Cyanobacteria bacterium UBA11371 | reverse complement strand
CTAGTTATATTTTGAGAACGGCTAACAGCTAATGGCTAATTGCTAATTGCTAATTATCTAACTGTAGAATATTTTCATGAGCAATGAGCAATGCGAGCAACCCATTATGGTTGTAACTAGCAACTTGAGTTAATAGTCAGCCAAAGCGAAATCTCATCTGTCCACAATTGTTGAATTATGCTGCAAATTACCAACACAGTAACCATTCCAGAGCATGAGATTGAGATGAGTGCGGTTCGCTCTCAGGGAGCGGGGGGACAAAATGTAAATAAGGTGGCAACAGCGATTCACCTGCGCTTTGATATCATGGCTTCTTCACTGCCCGATTCTTACAAAGAACGACTGTTAAAACTGAGCGATCAACGCCTTACCAAAGAAGGTGTGATTGTCATCAAAGCTCAAGAACATCGCAGCCAAGAGCAGAATCGGGAAGAGGCATTGCAACGATTGCAAGAATTAATTAAGAGTGCGTTCGCTCTACCCAAACCCCGTAAAAAGAGCAAACCAACCCGATCTTCTCAAAGAAAGCGTTTGGATAGCAAAAGCAAGCGATCGCAAATTAAAAACATGCGAGGGAAAGTAACAGATGAATGAGCAACCAACGATTACAAAATTTCCAAATTAGCAATTAGCAATTAGCAATTAGCAATTAAAGCTGTTCCAAATAACTCAACAAATCAGCCATATCTTGCGGATTAGGTTTAAACTGGGGCATCGGTGGCGTGTCGCCGCGGGTGACTTGGTGAATTAAGCCGATTTTTGACTTTCGCTTGGAAACTCCTTGTAAACTGGGGCCAACGCGACCATCGGCTTGTAACCCGTGACACCCAGAACAGTTCATTTGAAAGATAGCATGACCCCGAATCGAATCGCCGGTCACAGACAAAACATTTTTGACATAAGGGTCTTGTAACTGCCACTGACGAACGCCTAAATTTGCCAACAAGACGATCAGCAGCACAGCTAGAGATGTGCCGATCAGTTGCCAAACTAAAACTTCTGGTGTAGGAGCTTGCTTTTCCAAACTTTTTCCTATTTAACCTTTCCGTTTTCACCCCTCCCCACTTGTGGCAGCGAGTGGATGCGGAATACTTGTGGTATGAGGTTTATCTCGACAGACAATTTTTAAAGTCAACGGTGCTGTCCTGGGGGATACTCCTAGACGGCAATGGTTTGTTGCAATCCAAAGCTATCCCTGTAGAACTAGCCCAAAAGACAGGGGTAGGAGCGATCGCATTTAGCTAAAATCCTGACTCCCAGGCGATGGCTACCGCCCTTCGCGCCCGGGTGACTGGACTCAGCGTTAAAGCGAGGATGTAAAAGGAAGTTTTTATTCATATACATAGCTTAAGATTTCCCGCCTCACCAAGCAAGCTATTATCACTCAACGCTCAGGTCGCTTCTGCTGGATTTAAGCCAGTCTTAAGGATTTTGCCCGGTTGCTGCGTTGGGTGTGCGATCGCCGGTAATATGGGAAACTAGCAATAAACGTTAACATACAGGTTAGAAAACTGACCCCAGGAGATCTGACATGGTAGAACCCCTTCTTTCCGGCATCGTACTCGGCTTGATTCTGGTAACCCTCGCTGGCCTATTTTACGCCGCCTACGAGCAGTACAAGCGGGGCAATCAGCTAGGTCTGTAATCAGACGGGCATAGAGCGAGCGGGTATAATTACTTTCCCCTGTCTCTATGCCCAGTTTTATCGAGCAGGCGATTGGCAATTCCCGATCGTAAGATAGCCCGCACCAACTCCCTGTCAAAAGATCGATACCTGCTCTTGTTGTGCTAATAATACAATCAAATTTTTTTATTATTAAAATCTATATTTGGGCATAAAAAAATCAATTTATTAAGTATTAGCGCTTACATAATAACCTGAGTTCGATGGGTAAAACTTTACGAATAGCCAGGAAATTATTTGTGATTTTTTATTAGTTTTGTAGTGATGTTTACCAAGTAAATTAACATTCAGCTATACCTGTGGTATGACGAGCGGGCAAGGTAGCACAGGTAAGTTGAAGGTACGACTGTGGAGTACAGCGTCAGACCTTTAGGAGAATAATAATGGTTAGCGTAAACGAAGTTGCAACTACAGACAGCTCAAACCTTCGAGCAGTGCCTGCCCCAGTTACTTGAGCAGGCGATGTCTGCTGGTAATGGCAGTCGCTAATATTATTCGCTCCAATTCAACATAGGAGCGGGGTAATCATGGCCTCGCTCTTGTTTATTAATTATCCCAGATATCTTTGACTATTCCTTTAGGATTGTAATAGTTGAAACAATAACAATTAATCATACACATTGGTGTATACATACATTTAGTATTAGCTTTAATGATTTTTTTTTATTAATATATACCTTTGGTACGACGAGCAGAGCGGGTAACAAAGGTAGGCTTAAGGAACGGGTGTAGAACACAGGGTAAAACCTTTAGGACAATCACAATGACTACACAAAATCAACCTGCCACTATAGGAAGAGTAAATACCTTGTAAGACAATTTCATCTACTTACATCTTGCACCACATGCTGACACCCTTAAGGGTGTGGCTAAACTTGCCTTGCGTCCGCAAGACAAGGACTAATAATTATCCAGCCTACTCAATACAAATTCTTCCGGCAACGCAGGGAGTAATTGATTAGGTTTACCTGATTTTTTCTTTCTCTGTTCTAGCTGCCACACCCTAATTACCCTGTGGCTAAACGTTTCCTTGTGATGCTACAGAGTATGAGTGAAATTTTCGCAATTTTAGGTCATTGGCTATACGCAATTATCCACCTATCTCAGAACTCAAATGGTTAACTTACTCAGATCGCCCAGCCTTCCAAATTCTCGCCTCGGTACTGTAACTGCTTTGTGGAGCGAACAATCTCCTTACAACAGGAGGGCGCTGAATACGGGTATCGTCCATTTCGGGCCGGGTCGTTTTTTTAGAGGTCACCTCGCCTACATCATTCATAACTATCTTGTACAAAAGGAACCCCAAGAGCAGAGATGGGGAATTTGTGGGGTTAGCCTCAAGAGTCAAGGCACAATTAATAAATTGAAACCCCAGAGATTTCTTTACACTTTAACCAAACACTCTAGTTCGGCTAAAAATCGTGAGGAAGCGGAAGTTATAGGTTCTATCAGGGAAATCGTTAATGGTAGAGAGAAGTGCGAGTATGTACTGGAAAAGATGACCTCGCCCTTTGTGCATCTCGTGACTTTGACAATTACTCAAGCAGGCTACTGTCTCGATCAGAATTTTAATCTTGACACAGCGAATGAAGAGATCGCGCAAAATCTGCAAAATCCTTCCACTCCAACTACTGCGATTGGCTTTATAGTAGAGGCGCTACGCCGACGGCGCGATCGCTCGCTCGCTCCCTTCACCACGCTTTCTTGCGACAATCTGCCAAAAAACGGCGATATTCTGCGAAAAGCAGTGCTAGCTTACGCTGAGCAAATCGATCCTCAACTGGCAGCATACATCAGGGATAACGCGACGTTTCCGAATACGGTAGTAGACAGGATCGTGCCTGGGGAGCAAGAATCTGACTATGACTACCCTAGCCGATTGTTGCAGGTGCGCGATCGCTCTCCGATTGTCACCGAGCCATTTTGGCAGTTTGTCGTAGAAGACAAATTCACCAGCGATCGCCCCAAGTGGGAAGATACAGGAGCGATCATGACTCGTGACATCAGGCCGTTTCTGTATCTGAAGTCTCGATTTTTGAATGCGATACACTCCTTCATCGCCTGTTTAGCGGTAAGAGCAGGTATAGAGTATATGCATGAGGCCATCAGACTACCGGAAATTCACTTGTTTATTCGGCTGCTAATGGATGATATCGCGGCAGCAACACCCGTACCTCCCTGTTTGTGCGAAGAATATATATATCAGGTGTTACCAAGGCTGAGTAACGAGGATCTTCCCGATTCTACTGAGAGAATTGCTTCAGAAACAGCGAGGAAAATAGGCAAGTATATATTTCCCATACTTGAGGATGCTTACACCCAAAAAGTCAGCATGAAGCGTATGATACTTCCGATTGCGGCGTGGCTGCTTGCAGTCAGAGAAGGGGCGAGCGAGTCTGGTGGGCGCTATCATGTCAAGGATACCCCTAGCGTAGTTACAGCGATTGGTGAAGGCGCGGCGATTAGCCGGATTCTGGGATTGGAGAATTGCGAACAGACACAGGTAGTAGATAGTGAATGCTACCAAGCTTTGCGAGATCTTCAAACCTACGGACTATTAACTACGCTTAAAAATTACAGTGAGGCAGGTGTTTTTAATGAAAGCGTTTCAGCGTAATCGGGTAGTACTTTTCGATCACGACGGAACTGTTGTTGATAGCGAAACTATCGCACTTAAAAGCGCGTGGAAATTGACAAATGAAGTGGCTCTTGAGTTTCCTGGCGCTCGACATTATGAGCTTGAGGACTTTGTTAAAAGCTTCGCCGGGAAACCTTACAGGGAAATACTCAAAAAGATCTACGCAGACTCATTAACCAGTCTGAATGAAAGCGATATTGATAGGTTAGTGGCTGAAGAAGAAAAGAGAGCGATCGCACGGCTTACTATAGAGGCAAAACCGACAGCAGGCACGCCCCAAGTTTTGTCTTACCTGCGCGAGAACAAAATTGAATATGCATTAGTAAGTAACAGCAGCTTAGAGCGGCTGAATGCTTGTCTTGGTGCGGCTCAATTGACCGACTATTTCCCAACAGAGCAGATATTTAGCGCTAACGATTCTCTTCCCGTGGCGCGACCCAAGCCGCTTCCTGACATATACTTACATGCAGCAAGGTGTATGCAAGCTGATGTTTCGGATTGCGTGGCACTTGAAGATTCTATTAGTGGGGTAAAAGCTGCCGTTGCTGCTGGAATTGGGCAGATTATCGGTTATGTAGGGGGAACTCATATCAGTAATGATGAAAGAATAAGTCGTGCAGATGCTCTTTTTTCCGCTGGTGTCCAGCAAGTTATCGAGCAGATGCAGGATCTGATCGGGTTATTATCACCAACTTTAGTTTTAAAATGAACGGCAATATCGACGCAGGTTTAACAATCAAGCTCAATCAAGCATCTCTTTCTCGTTTACCTAGTAACGTGCGCGTACCCAAATACGATCGCTCTCAGATTGCTAATGGAATTGTGCATATAGGAGTGGGTGGATTTCATCGCTCGCACCAAGCGTTTTATCTAGATGAATATTTCCATCAGCATCCTGGTAGCGAGTGGGGAATCTGTGGTGTTGGATTGCTTGACATTGACTTCGATCGACGAATGCGGGATGCACTGCTGTCTCAAGATTGTTTGTATACTTTGGTGGAGCGATCAAAAGAAGGCGATCGCGCGCGCATCATCGGTGCAATAACTCGCTACCTATTCGCACCAAACAATCGTCAAGCAGTCATCGAAGCAATGGCAACTCCCGAATGCCGAATTGTGACTCTAACGACCACTGAAAGCGGCTACTACTACATAGAAGGAAGCGGCGAATTCGATGCGAACCACCCAACAATTCAGCACGATTTGCAACATCCTGACGAACCAATCGGAACCTACGGTTATTTAACCGCCGCACTCGAAAAGCGCCGTAAAAATGGGTTAGCACCCTTTACAATTTTGTCTTGCGACAACTTGCAAGGCAACGGTAATATGGTGCGAAAAATGCTCACGACGTTTGCCGAAATGCGCGAGCCAAATTTGGCAAGTTGGATTGCCCAAAACGTTGCCTTTCCCAACTGCATGGTCGATCGCATTACTCCACTCACAACCCCAGCCGAGATCGAAATGGTAGCGGAACAATTTGGGATTGATGATGCCTTTCCATGCGTCGCGGAGCCTTATATCCAGTGGGTAATCGAAGATACCTTTTGTGCAGGCAGACCAAATTGGGAATCTGTTGGCGTACAGATGACTAACAACGTTCATCCCTACGAGATGATGAAAATTCGGTTGCTCAACGCCAGTCACATGCTGATAGGATATCTCGGCTCTTTGGCAGGTTATACCTACGTTTATGAAGTCATGGCAGACCCGTTATTGCGGCAAGCAGTCGCTAACCTGATGGACGAGATAACACCGACGCTTCAACCCGTTCCGGGGATTGATTTAGACGATTATAAAAAGACCCTAATTGAACGGTTTTCCAATCCCAAAATTCGCGATCAACTTCCCCGCCTGTGCCTGAATGGATCGGCTAAAATTCCTAAATTTGTTTTGGGTTCGCTGCGGGATAAATTACAACTTGGAGGGGCAATTGATTATTTAAGTTTAACGATTGCTGCTTGGTTTCGCTATCTCAATGGTTATGACGACCAAAACCGTCCTATTTCCATTGATGACCCATTAGCAGACATCCTGACTCAAAAAGCGCGCTCAGGTAAAACAGATCCGGCACCATTACTCAGCATGGTTGAAATTTTTGGAGATTTAATACAGTCGCCGCGTTTCGTCGAGACTGTTGCTCACCAGTTGAGCAGTTTGTATCAGTTTGGTGCTAAAGAAACGCTAATCCGAACCTCGCAGCTACAGTGAGAAAGGAGTAAGTATTTGAGGATAACCTAATGCTACTTGGCATAGATTTAGGAACGGGTTCTGCTAAGGCATTGCTCCTAGCGACAGATGGAACTGTTATAGGTGAAGCATCAAGTTCTTATCCCGTTCATGCACCCCACCCCGGATGGGCTGAATCGGAGCCAATGGATTGGTGGTCAGCTGTTGGCGAGGCTGTGAGGAAGGCGGTGGGAAATAATGCTGGGCAAGTACAAGCGATCGCACTTTCAGGCCAAATGCATGGTATTGTCCTAGCGGATGATTCAGGTCAGCCTTTGCGTCGTGCTATCCTCTGGGCAGATACTCGCTCTAGTGCCACGCTATTGGCTTATCATGCCCTCGATGCCGCTATTCTACAGCGCTTGGGCAACCCAATTACAGCTGGAATGGCGGGGCCAACTTTGTTGTGGCTGCGAGAATACGAGGCTACTGTCTACACCGAAGCGCGTTGGGCACTTCAGCCCAAAGATTGGCTACGATTGCGGCTGACTGGAGAAGTTGCAACCGAACCATCTGATGCTAGCGGTACTTTGCTTTACGATGTTGTGTCGGACAACTGGGCGACTGATGCGATAAGGGCGCTGAATTTGCGTTGCGATTGGTTACCTAAGATTATTGATTCTTGTGCGATCGCAGGTTACCTCACCGCCGTTGCTTCCGAGCATCTTGGCTTAAGAATTGGCTTACCCGTTATTGCTGGTGCTGCGGATACGGCAGCAGCTGCACTTGGTAACGCACTCATAGAACCTGGATTAATTCAACTAACCATTGGCACAGGCGCTCAAATCATTACACCCCGCAACCAACCAATTATCGATCCTCATGGTTGTACGCATCTATATCGAGCCGCCTTACCTCACCAGTGGTACACCCTTGCAGCAATGCAAAATGCGGGGTTAGCGCTTGAGTGGGTGCGAGGTATCCTGGGCTGGAGTTGGCAGCAAGTTTATGCTCAAGCCTTTACTGTGCCTCCAGGATGTGAAGGCTTGACATTTTTACCATACCTCACAGGCGAACGAACACCACACCTTGACCCCTATGTACGCGGCGCATGGGTAGGGTTGGGACTTCATCACACCCAGGCGCACATGATGCGGGCGGCATTAGAGGGAGTTGCTTTTGCCTTGCGACAAGGTTTTGAAGCATTGGAAGCAACAGGTGTGAAAGCGACACAACTGCGTTTAGCAGGCGGTGGAACAATAGAAAAATCCTGGCAACAATTACTGACTGATGTATTAAGAATACCCCTCTATGCCACTACCGTTAATGCTGCTTCCGCCCGTGGTGCTGCTTTACTTGCAGGTATAGGAATTGGCGTATACGCCGATGCTAATGACACGCTCAAACTAACAGCAACACCAACGCTGGCTGCAACTCCTCAACCAATTGATTCGGCATTAGAAGCAGCTTGGATGCGATACCAATCTTTGTATCCACGGCTACAACAAAAGTTATGACTCAAGGGGGAAGTAATAAAATAAATTTAAAAATAAATTATTAAACATATGATATCGTGTCCGGTAGCATTGGTGGTGTAACTGCTAATCGCTAATTGCTAATCGCTAATGGCTGCGCTGGAGGCAATTAGCCATTAGCCATTAGCCATCCATACACTACCGATACCAGCGGACATGATATGAGTTTATTAACAAAATAGGCAGGCATTAAATGCATATAGTAGCTGGAATCAAGCTTCCCAAATCAGCCGATGCTTCTGATTTATACATCCAGTGTAATGAAGCTGCATCTATAAACTACCAAGAAGATAACAGACAAGTTTTGTTACGTCAGGGAGAGACGCTCTCCACAAATTCTTACTTCAATTCATTTTACGAAAATTTTTATACTAAATATACAACTCTGAACAACATCTACTATTTGCTGCAACTTGAAGGCGATTTTCAAGTTACCGTTCGCAGAGAATTTAATGAAAATACCAAAAAAGAGATTGTTAGTCAAGCGAAATTTGAAAACTGTCAATTCTCGGAACCAGTCAAAATTGGTCCGATAAACCTGCTTCAGAATGAAAGCGCTGGCAGAATATATTTTGAGATAACTTGTTTGAGCGATCGCGGAGCATTTAAAGAGTCAGCGATCGCCACCGATCAAACCCCTACCAGAGAAGTCTCTCTAGCAATTGCGATCTGCACTTTTAAAAAGGAAGAATATATCAAAAATACCTTAGCGACTATTTTTCAAGATAAATTCTTAGAAACTAGAAACTTCAAAGTATTTGTTGTTGATAATGGCAGAACTTTAGACGCATCTGATTTCACCAAACCAAAGCTGAAACTGGTTCCCAATATCAATGCTGGTGGAAGTGGTGGCTTTACTAGAGGGTTAGTTGAAGCCTTAGAGGAAAACGTCTACTCTCATTTTTTGCTGATGGATGATGATATAGAGTTAGAAAGTGAATGCATTCATAGGTTGTTCGGTTTGTATGAGTACGCCAAAGTTGATTTTGCTGTAGCTGGCGGATTGCTAAATTTACAGAAAAAGCACATGTTGTACGAAGCAGGAGCGCTATACAATGCCCATGCTAAAAATAGAGGATTTGGCCCTGGGGCATTAACTCCTTTATATAATAATATCGATTTACGAGATACTAATTCTCTCAACAGGTTGCTAAAAGAAGAAAATCTAGACTATGGCGGATTTTGGTTTTTCTCTTTTTCCAAGGAACTTGTAGAACAAATTAAATTGCCGCTGCCCTTCTTTATCAAAATAGATGATGTAGAGTTTGGTTTGAGAATTAAAGAATCGGGCAAGAACATTGTACCTTTTCCCCCTCTGGCGGTGTGGCATTTACCAGCTTCTGCCAAAAATATCAATTGGGAAAATTATTATTATGTTCGCAACGATCTAGCAGCTTATGCTATCCATTATTCTCCAGAATATATGGATGCAGTTAAGCATATTACAAAAATCGTAATTGAGTCTTTAGCAAAATTTGATTACGAGCGGGCGCAAATGTATATAGAAGCTTTTGAAGATTATACAAAAGGTCCAGAGTTTATCAAAAAAGTCGATCCAGAAACCTTCCACTCCTTACATTATCAAGTTGAGTAAAAGCTACGATAATCAAAAGGAACCAGATAAATTAGCTAGCATTAAGCTTTGGAATAGGTGGTTTAACAGTTGCGATTAAAAGTAGCATCGAATGGTCATCGGTAAGTAAACAATGGAAAAGTGCTGCCCAGGAAATGACATCTACTAAATTTTGGCAGCAATACCTGCGGTTAAAGAACTAGAATTGATATCACATCCGGTTGCATCGGAATGATTGGTTTTCTTGCTAATTGCTAATTGCTAATTGCTAATTGCTAATTGACACTACGTGCAGTAATTCTGATGCAACCGGAAACGATATGATGCATTCATCCGCTTGCAGGGGAGGAGTCATACAATGCTACTAACGCCAGTTGCTAGTTATCTCATGGATAGCAGCTAATGGCTAATGGCAAGCTGTGAGTAAAAATCCTTTATTAGCAAGCTCGCAATTAGCAATGAGCAATTAGCAACACCGCAGTTTATAACTAGCAACTTGAGTTATTAGTTAAGCTGATTTATTTCTGGCGGATAATTTAGCTTTTCCGCCTAAACTGCGGAAATATACGCTACCAACGGTGGCTAAAAACAGAACGTATGCGATCGCTTCCACCAAATACAGCTTGTCGGTGTAGCCAAACAAAGTATGCAGGATTATACCAGGAAACTGACGATCCGGCAATATTTTACTCGTATTCCACACCATCGGCCCTAATATGCACGATGGGTTTTTGGCAAAGTGTTCGTAGTAGAAACATAACGATTCCGACTGGCGATCCATCTGCGCTAAGGTATGGACGGCGGTGTCAAAATGCGCTAGGGCTGATATAACTAAGCCAGAAACGATCAACAGCAGAAATATCCCCATGATTTGGAAGAATTGGCGGATGTTGATCTTGATGCCCCACTTAAATAGTAAAACGCCAATCGCCACTGCACCCACTAATCCTGCTACAGCACCGAAAGCTGGAATTAACCCTTGCTGAAACTTCGCCAAAATAAATAAGACGGTTTCAAAGCCTTCGCGCAAAACGGCGATGAATATTAAGCTGAAAATGCCCCAAGCGGCGGAATTGTTATTTTGTTTTAAGGCAGATCCGACAGCGCCTTCGACTTGCGCTTTCAGGGTGCGTGCTTGCTGAGTCATCCAGATCAGCATCCAACTCAGCATTGCGATCGCAATAACGCTAAAAACTCCTTCCAAAAATGGCTCGATTGCGGGTGCGTACTTGGGATTAGATGCGCTTAATTCTTGCACCACGAAGCCAAATAACAACCCCACCAAAGCACTGGCTATCAATCCAACGCCGACGCCAGCATAAACCCAAGATTTAAGCCGAGGTTGCTGGGCTTTTTTGATATAAGCGAGGACAATTCCCACCACGAGGGCGGCTTCTACTCCCTCGCGCAGCGTAATTACAAATGT
>DNGJ01000332.1:0-5398 GCA_003486305.1 Cyanobacteria bacterium UBA11371 | reverse complement strand
AGCCGAGGTTGCTGGGCTTTTTTGATATAAGCGAGGACAATTCCCACCACGAGGGCGGCTTCTACTCCCTCGCGCAGCGTAATTACAAATGTTGGTAATGCGGCACTAAAATCCATAATTTGTCATTGGGTAATAGGTAATGGGTAATGGGTAATAGGTAATGCTAATTGCTAATGGCTAATAGCCCATGTAAAAACTTTACCTAAAAAATTTAGCAATTAACAGTTAGCCATTAGCTATTTAAGCAACTTGGGTTACTATAAATATAACCCAATTACCAATTACCAATTACCGTTTAACTGAAATCGCGCAACATTTTTTTGATTTCGATCGTGTGCGCTTCTTCCGTACCGATCATGGTACGAACAAATTCTTCCAGGTAGATGCTGGCATCTTCAACAACATCCAGCAACTGTTTATACATGCTTAGAGCTTTTTTCTCGTGGTTTAAAGTTTCCTCCAAAATATCTTTCACGTTGTGTTTGTAAGTTTCCTCAATCGTCGCAATTTTCTGGCTGGGATGACCTTCTAAACCTGTGATAATTTCTCCCACTTGTTGCGCGTGGGTTAAAGATTCCGTCGCTTGCAGCTTGAAAAAGTTGACAATGGGTATCCGATTCGGCCCAGTCACCATTAGTGAATAGTGTGTATACCGCACGACACCCGCTAGTTCAAATTCCATGATGCTGTTCAGCAGGTGGATGGCTTTCTCCTGGTCAAGTTCTCTCATCGGTTGTTAGGGGTAAATTAGGCCAAGTGTAATTTACAATTCTAGATTTAATTTGAGTCTCCATATCTTTCTTTCACTTTCTTTCAAGATTGGCAACTAGGATTTAAGCGGTTATTTTTGGATTTAACGAGAATTATTCTCAAGTTTTAGGCAAAGAAACCGGGTTTCTAGGAAAAATCGTCGCTTTGTCATCAGAGATAGACGCAGAAACCCGGTTTCTCGGTTCTCTGCGATCGCATCACACAGCCCCAGCTATGCTCAAGTCTAGAAACTAAAGGTGGTGCGAACCGTTCCTACGTAGATGGTGTTGTTGCTGTCATTGTGTTCTGGATTGGTAATTACTAGCAAACCCGGAGTGATAGAAATATTGTTAGTGGCTTGGATGCGGTAGAACGCTTCTAGGTGTAATGAGGTGTCTTCGTCTTCGCGGCTGTTGATGTCGTTATCGGTGACTTTAGGCGGCATCCCGACGACAAATCCAGCTAGGTTACCTTTTTTACCCAGATCTGGGAGGCCGAAGGTGACGGCCCAGTTAAAGATGGTGGCATCATTGCCTTTGTTTGCTCCTGCTTTAGCTTCCGCTTCGGTTAAACCCACCCAACCGGAAAGAGTAAAGTTCTGACTCAACCGAAAGGTGCTTTCCAAACCATAGGAATGGGTGAAGGTGGCAACTTGATCGAAAGGTCTTCTGGCGAAAGCACTGCCGGTACTTCCGGATGTATCGACGCCGCTACCAGGGAAGTAAGCATTGACGTAAGTAAGTGCCAGACCTATGTTTTTAGTTGGCGTCAAGGTCAGCTGAGCTAAAGCACCATAGTTACCATCAAAAAGTCCGGCTTTGTCCTCCGGATTGTTGGCATTTCTAGCTCGATAAGCGACTGTTAGATTGACGGCGTTGCTAAATTGATGGTTGAGGGCAATTCCCGCCCCTTCGGCAAGGCGGTAAATCGGGCTAAACCGCCCAAACCGGGAAATGGAACCGCTACCGTCGCTTCTGAGCAAGGGATTGAGGGGATCGGCAATATTCTCCGATCCAAAAGCATTGGCAATTAGCCAGACTGTGGTTTGCTTACCCAAAGGGAAGCGATAGTACATGTCATCAATGCGAATGTCGTTTTCCTCGTTCCCATCAAAAGATAAGCGGGTCATGTTGGTGCCGGTAACATTGCCGCTGAGGGGGGTGGTGTTTCTGCCTTGCAAGCGCACTCGGAGTTGGTCTTTGCCGCTGAAGCTGGTGTCGAAATTCAGACGGGCGCGATCGCTCAAGGTGATATTGTCTTCTATATCATCTTGGCTATTAGCCTTTTCGTCGCCGAAGGCACCAGTGAGGGCAAAGATAACTTCTCCTCTTAGTTTGGTGGTGGTGGAAAACTGATTCGCTTCCAATCTGGCAGTACGTGCTTCCAGCGCATCGACGCGCCCCCGCAATGTGGCGAGTTCGGCAGCAAATTCTTCTTGCAATCGTCGGATGGTGGCGATGTCGTCTCGACTCGGCAAGTCAGACACTGCTGCGGCAATTAGTTCTTGAATTCGGTCTAAGCAAGCATTTAACCCGGCGGCAAATTCATAGCGCGTCAAGGCGCGGTTGCCCCGATACGTCCGATCTGGATATCCTTCTATGCAACCATAGCGTTCGACTAGAGATTGCAATGCCTGAAAAGCCCAGTGGGTTGGGTCTACGTCGGTAAGTTGAGATACCGAGGTGACTTGATTGAGGCTGTCCCTCGAGCCTGGGGTTTCGGTTGCGATCGCTCCACTACAGAACGTCAGCGCAGCACATAATGCTGCTGGTGTCAACAGCAGAGACTTCCACACTGGCGAGCATGTCAACTTTGTAGCCGACACCCTCAAGGGTGTCGCTACACAAACAAAGCCTGCGAAGGCAGGCTTTAAAAGCTTTAGCCCGCCAGAGCGGGCTTGGTTTGTATAGCCACTAAAGGGTGTCGCTACACAAACAAAGCCTGCGAAGGCAGGCTTTAAAAGCTTTAGCCCGCTCTGGCGGGCTTGGTTTGTATAGCCACACCCTTCAGGGTGTTGGCATAAATTTGCATTTCTGACATGCTTCCTCCACACTATTTCAGGCATTCTTAACTGACTCCTCTATTTAAAATCTGCCGCTATTTCCCATCAGCTATTGCTAATGACTTTTTGGGAATTTTGCTCAATTGTTTTAATCAGTTGCGTCACTTGATCGGGTGTTTTTACGGGTGCTGCTGGTGCGGTGACGCTAGGCCAATTTTTTGCCAGTTCCGCCATGCTGGTAGTAATGGCTTTATGAGCTTCTGGCTGCTCTTTTGCCATTTGAGCGGCGATAGTTTGGTAAAGGGTATTGGCGTAAATAACGAACCCGCGCGAGTCTTGATATTCAATCAGCGCTGAGATTTTATTATCTGCGATCGCTGCCCCATATTCTGCATTCGCCGCATCGAGTAACCCGTTAATTACTTGCAGCACAAATTTAGGCGACTGGCGCTGTGCTTCCGGTATCCCTTGAATTGCCGCATCCACTGCTTGCATTGAAGTGCCAAATTCTGTGGCAACTTTGGCATCTTTAGGTTGAGATTTTACCAAATCTTGCAAGCTAATTAAAGTTGTCTTGAATTCTTTAACTTTACGCTCGTTTAACTGCTCTTCCACATCGGTATAAATTTCTTCTACCGGGTGTCCAATGTGGGGTTCTGCCTGTTTTGGCTGTTGTAAGTCTAGCAGTTCTTTGGCAACTAAAAGATGTCCTTTCATCAAACCTAATTTGGTCATGTAGTCAACATCTTTTGCTTCCCCAGTTAGCACCACATCCTCGATCGTCACCATGTCTTTAATCTGGTCAAACTGGGCTTGAGTTATCACTTTTTTGGTGACTAATTCTTCAGTAGAAGCGTAGGGACGACTGGCTTGAATTTGGTTCGATAGCGCCGGAATCCCTAGTTTAGCTTCTAATTTATCTAACTCGGACAAAATCGCCGAGTTGATGTTAATTTTCTTGCCGCCCCCGTGATTGTGAGTAGCTGTTTGAGTATTACTCGCTACTGGGGATGTAGCAGCTGGGGTTTGCGTACTGTTGGTTGTCGTAGAACCGCTACAGCCAGTTAAGGCGATTAAGCTGGCAATGGCAACGGTGTAATAGTAAGAACGAAAAGCGCTCATGGTTAAGGATTTTCTTGGAGGATAAATCATATGATGTCCGTTGAATCGCCCATAATAAAAAAACTTCACGTCGTCTTGCGTAGGGACACGGCATCAAAGACACCTCGCATAAACAGATAACTTTGATCGTGCCGTGTCCCGGCTACCGATGATGGGTAATCGACCGGACATGATATCAGAAGCTGATTATCACATTTAATGAGTTTATTTTTCAATAAGTAAATCAGAAATTTTGATTAAGATCCTGGCTTGCAGGCGTGCTAGCTGCAATAGTTGCAAACTACTCGCAAACTCAGAAACCGGGTTTTTCTAAAAAACCCGGTTTCTAGGCGTTTAGGACTTCAAACAAACCCATACAGCCGTTTTGGGCAATAATGTCTTGATGGGGATGGAACATGTACTTACCGGGGTAGCGATAGGAAAATTCCAGGATGTGCCTTTCCGCAGTCCCCATCGTAATCACGTCGTTTGTCTCGCTGGGAGTCAAAGTCATCCCGGTGCGATACACATCGAAGAAATTCGCGTGCAGGTGAAACGTCGCCGCCGGATCGTATTCAATCATGTTGAGGACGTACAGCCGAATCAGTTGGTCTTTGTAAATCGGGATGGGATGGTGATGGTAGTAGTTGGGTAAGCCGTTAAAGGCATAAAGTTCGTTGCGGTTGTCGTCGTTGATGTCGTACCCAGCCATAATTAAGACCATCTCATCCGCTGGCTTTCGTCCGCCAGGTGGATCGACGATGAACATGCCGTATAAACCTTTGGCGATATGACGGGTCACCGGCTCAACGTGACAGTGGTATAAATGAACACCATAAGGTTCCGCGTCAAATTCATAAATCGTCGCCTTGCCATTGGCGATGGGTTTGACGCCATCGGCTTCCGGGGGATGGGTGCCGTGAAAGTGCAGCGAATGGGAATGTCCGCCTTGGTTGTAGAATAAAACGCGGATGCGATCGCCCTCTTTCGCCCGTAAGGTTGGCCCCGGTACGCGCCCGTTGCAATTCCAAGTATTAAAAGTTACAGCACTGTTTAATTGCAGCGTGGAAGTTTTAGCTGTGATGCGGAATTCGCGGATCGTGCGTCCGTTTTCTCGCTTGACGGTGCCGTAATCAAAATCACGCAGAACGTTCATCGGGTTAATACCGTTACCCCCATCTGGCGTATTGCCGGGTAGAGGTGGTATTTTTACCCTGGGCGCGAGTTTTGCACTCAGGGTTTGCAGTCCCAAGGCTGCACCAGTGACGCCAACGCCGCCTGCCAATCCGAGTTGCAGGAGTTGGCGTCGAGTCCAAGGTTTTCTTTTCTCTGGTATGGGAAGATTCTGCATTGAATTGCTAATAATTCCTAGTTAATTGTTGCAAATTTATTCAACAAGGTGTTGACAAATTTATGCAATTTTAATGCCAGAGAACTGCTGCTTGCAGTGCGGTTTACCAGTAGGGGCGGGTTTGACCAATCAATCTACGGAACCACGAGATATTTCGTTAAACCCGCCCTTATAGGGGCGGGTTTGACCAATCA
>DNGJ01000330.1:31265-33905 GCA_003486305.1 Cyanobacteria bacterium UBA11371 | reverse complement strand
CAACAATTTACTTTGGGAATCATCCCCCCAGACACCACACCCTCAGAAATTAGATTTCGCGCTTCTTGAATATCTACCTTGGCAATTAGGGTAGAAGGGTCTTTGTAATTTCTCAAAATCCCTGCGGTATCGGTGAGCAAAATTAGCTTTTCTGCCCCTAAAGCGGCTGCCAATTCTCCTGCTACGGTATCGGCGTTAATGTTATACGCTTGCCCCGTTTCGTCTGCGGCGACGCTGGAGACAACGGGAATATAACCGCTTTTAACCAGCGAGTCTATCAGCTTGATATTGACATTGCTGACTTCACCGACAAAGCCAATACCCTCGCGACCTTCTGGACGGGCTTTAATCAAATTGCCATCTTTGCCGCAAAGACCAACGGCACAGCCGCCAGCTTGGTTAATTAGGGAGA
Organism: Cyanobacteria bacterium UBA11371; assembly: GCA_003486305.1. GTDB lineage: Bacteria > Cyanobacteriota > Cyanobacteriia > Cyanobacteriales > Aerosakkonemataceae > Microseira. Next base: position 33,493 of record DNGJ01000330.1, on the reverse strand, counting down.
CAATTTCTTTATTTACTCGACCGACTAAAACCATTTCCACAACGTCCATTGTGGGGGCATCGGTCACCCGCAGACCATCTTTAAATTGCGGTTCAATTCCCAACTTATCCAGCCAAGAATTGATTTCCGGGCCGCCGCCGTGTACGACTACGGGGCGCAGCCCTACGCAGGATAAGAATACAACGTCGCGGATTACTTTATCTTTGAGCGTGCTATCTTTCATCGCCGCACCGCCGTACTTGACGACGATGGTGCGACCGGCGAATTGTTGGATATAGGGGAGTGCTTCGCTGAGTACCCGCACGCGCATGGCCTCAGCTTGTTGGATGTAATCGGACTCGTTGAGCATGACCAGCTCGGTTAAAAATAATTAAGGCGTCGATTGTAGTTTAAATTACCAATTCCCCTGGGACAAAATTTTTCCCAGATGTTTCCATATTTGGTAATGGGTAATGGGTAATGGGTAATGGGTAATGGGCTTATATCGTGTCCTGTTGCATCGGTAGGGTAAGCCGGGGCGGGTTTATTTATTCTTGGCGCTGGTAGCAAAGATTTCTGGTAAAACCCGCCCCTACAGCATCAGAAACACTTGCATAACCTCAGTTTTCAGGATTTATGGGTGGCTTCAGTACGCTGGGAATGGTTTCTATGATTCTTGCTGCAATTTCTTCGGGTGTTTCCTTCTCGTCGGTAACGGTGATGTGGAGGTCGGCTTGGGCATAAAGCCGCTTTCGTTGTTCTAGGCGGGTTTTTAACTCGGCCTCTCGGTCGGAAACTTGCAGCAGCGGTCGAGTTGTATCGCCACCTAAGCGAGATAACAGTATTTCCACGGGTACGTCGAGCCAGACTACCAGACCTTGTTGGAGATAGCTCCAATTTTCTCGCCGCAGGACGATGCCGCCACCTGTTGCGATCGCCAATCTAGTATATGCCGCAAGTTCCCCCAGTACCTTGCCCTCCAACTCCCGAAAGCCTTCTTCCCCGTCACTATTAAAAATATCGTTAATCGATTTACCAGCTACTTTCTCAATCACCGCATCTGTATCGCAAAACCCGTAACCCATTTTAGCTGCGAGTTCTCGCCCCACGGTTGTTTTACCAGATCCCATCATGCCAATCAGGTAGAGATTGATTCCTTTTAAAAGATCCCTTACCCGTTCTGCTGTGTCGGCTATCTGCATCGGTATCTGCTATCTGCATCAAAACTAGCATCTAGTTTACCTGGAATTAGAGCCTCGCTTCATTCTACGTAATTTTACGGTTACTACCAATTTGCTCTTTTACGTAATTTTACGGTGATTACAAACCTCTAGTGAGGGGTTATTCACAGAAGCTTTATAAAAAATTAATCGATTTTGCCAAAAAAGCTGGCTAAAATTCAAGCAAAATTTAAGTTTCAAGCAAAAAAAGAGCTTGACTGGGGTCAGGCGCAGTCAGCTAAAATACAGCACATCTGCTTAGTTACGTTCCCGCTAGCGACTTTAGTTCAGTAGTTTTACTTATCGGTTTTTTAGATGTTTCGCTTCTGATGGGTGATCGCCATGTTTTTAATCCGTGAACTTGTCCAACATGCTCTTACCACTGGCTATCTGACTGTGGAAGCAGAAGAGCAACTGCGGCACCTGTTGCAGAAAAAGTATGACTTGGACGATCTCGATGCTTTTGTAAACTTGCAGCAAGCTGCCATGTCGGGTTTGGTGAAGCAAGAGTCGCGTGAATTAAGAATATCTCGGCAAATTTCCCTGAGCAATTCTACTGTCGGGCGATGTGGTATAGGAGCTATAGCTTAATTTGAGTTGAAAAATCCCTTGACCTATAACTCATCACCCCATAACCCAAATTTAAGGGGTTTGACCCCCTTAGCGCATTAGTACGACAGGTGTCAGATTAAAGAAAAATCGCACTGCTGTTCAGGAAAAACTAATTATGGGATTGGTCAGGGATGTTACCAGCTGCTCAACCAGCGTGGTGAGCGAACTCGACAGGCAGCTGCTGGCTCAAATGAATCTCATCGTTCCCAACGTTCTCGTTAGTTTTATAGACTTGAGCGTGGATATTGGGGAACCCGTTTGGCCTTTACTGCAACCGCCTGCTAAAGCGGCACTTGCCAGGGCAATTAGCGATCGCGGCAGACAAATGGTAGTCAATTCAGCCTACCGCACCATTGCCCAGCAGCTAATTCTGTTCAACCACGCCCAGCGCAACCGATGCGGTATTTCCATCGCCGC
>DNGJ01000330.1:0-31042 GCA_003486305.1 Cyanobacteria bacterium UBA11371 | reverse complement strand
GGATTGAGCAATCACCAAAGCGGTTTGGCATTGGATGTAGAAGACGCCGCAGGTTGGGAACCTTTCCTAGAACGCCACGGCTGGCGACGGCTGATGCCCCAAGATCCCGTACACTTCGACTATCTGGGATCTGGTACCAGAGACATTCGTGCCACTGCTGTGAGGGCTTTCCAACAACTGTGGAACCTGAATAATCCCAATCGACTTTTGGCAGCAGACGGCACTTATGGTCCTCAAACTCAAAGAGCATTAAACGAATCACCCATAAAAGGCTTCCCAAACGGGGACAGAATACCCTTGGATGTCCGCAAACGCCGCTTAGGTTCCAGATTACTGCGGCTAACCCGCCCCAATTTAGAGGGCGAAGACGTGCGCGAACTTCAAATAGCTCTCAACAAAGTGGGTTTCAATCTCGAGGTAGATGGCTATTTTGGCCCGACTACCGGCGAAGCCGTGAGAAAATTCCAAACCGACAAGGGCTTGGTCGTCGATGGTATTGTTGGGTCAGCAACCCTGGAAGCACTAAATATGCGCCTACAAACAGCAGCCTAGTGCAGCAAGGCAGAAGTTTTCCTAAAGTTCCTAGTTGGGTTGAGCGAGGCTGTTAAACGTCAACTTACACAGGACTTACCCACGACGATATTAGAAACCGGGTTTCTGGCTCCGATATCTGGTTCCACAGCCATAATTTTGCCTAGAAACCCGGTTTCTTGGCGTCAGTCCCCATCTAGATCGCGATTAGAAACCGGGTTTCTGGCTCCGATATCTGGTTCCAAAGCCATAATTTGGCCTAGAAACCCGGTTTCTTGGCGTCAGTCCCGATCTAGATCATCTGCATAAGTCCTTGCAAAAATTACCTATATCTTCTTTAGTCTTTCCTCTGGCTTCTCTGCCTCCTCTGTGGAGCGTTAAATTAGCTTTATGAAACTAGAACAAATCATCAACCAAGATACAGTCATCGACTTAAATACGCTCAAATATGACAAAGATTTGCTCAAACAAATACAGACAAGACTCAGTGAATTAGGGCTATATCCTAAATCAAGGATAGATGGGCTTTTTGGTCGAGAAACTGAAGCAGCAATCTCGCAGTTTTGCCAAGCTGTAAAACTCGATAACATGCAGACAGGAAAAATCGATAAAACTTTTGCCCAGACACTTCTTTCCACCCAAGAAATACCGGAAAATAAATTCTTGACCAATCGCGACTATGCCTTTGCTGCTAATTTGTTATACGTTGAAGTTGCCGTAATTCGAGCGGTGGTAGAAGTAGAAGCGGCTGGCTCTGGATTTTTGCCCGATGGTCGCCCCAAAATTTTATTTGAACGTCATTGGTTTTACAAGCTGACACCGTTACCTGTAAGCCAAACCCGCCCCGACTTGAGTAACCCTAAACCAGGAGGTTATTTGGGTGGAATTCGCGAGTGGAATCGGCTCAACGAGGCGATAAATTTAGACCGGATACCAGCACTCAAGTCGGCTTCTTGGGGGTTGGGTCAAGTGATGGGATTTAATTATAAAGTTGCTGGGTATTCTGATGTGGAGGAGTTTGTTAACGCCATGCATATCAGCGAAGGGAAGCACCTGCAAGCAATGATGAATTTCATTAAAAGCAAAAATCTAGATAAAGCTTTGCGTAGTCGCGATTGGGCAGCCTTCGCCCGTGGTTATAATGGCCCTAGTTTTGCGCGCAATCAATACGATAAAAAGCTAGCGGCTGCCTACGCCAAGTACGCTGCTATTCCTCAGAGCGCTTAACGACTGAATATAAATAGCTGTGATGCGATCGCATTGGCTTTAGGACACAAGCGGCGATCGCTTTTTTTTGGACAGGTTATAGCTGATTGCAGGCGCATGAGGTACACCGAAAGAATGCAATAGCGGCAGCCGCTATTGCATTCTAAGCCATTTGGCTGTACTTCACTCGAAAAGCAATCCGCTGTAGGTTCTGATTACTTTAATATTATTTAATATTCAATCTGATTATTTTTTCCGGAATAGCCCCATAACCTCTGTAGAAATAAGTATTTCACGCTCAATTATTGATATTACTGGAGTTTTAAAGATGACCAGTTCAGAAAACTCTGATACTCCCAGGAAAATTCGGCTACCAAATTCGATTAATTCTCAGCTATTGAGGTTAAAAACTTGTAAAAATGGTTCAAATTCAGAACCGACTCTATTAGGACATTTTTTAATTGCCGGTAGCTTGGTAATACTAATAAGCGGTGGTTTTTTCTGCCTCAATTGGTATGCAGATAAAAAAGCAAAAGAATGGTTGGGATCGCAAGAAGAATTATCTGCTCTGCCCAGTCAAAGGTTAGTGGGAACAGCGGCTGAGAAAACAAGACTAGACGAACAATTCAAGGAAATTCAGTTACGAATTCAACGTCATTCTGCTGTGATGAGCTATTTTTACAAGCAATACTACATATCAATATCAATGACCTATGCTTTAGGATTATTAGCTGGAATCTGTTTGTTTTTTATTAGTAAAGTGGGATGGAAGGATGCCAACAAGGGTTTAATCAACGTATTTATTATCACATCGAGTGCAGCTTTATTTTACAGACAACTGCCGGGAATTTTCAGGCAGGATACTAACATGGCTGCGAATCGTAATTTGTATCTCGACTATATTTCTTTAAAAAATGAGGTACTGAGCTACGCAGCTACAGGTGGAATTGCCGGAAGAGATGGGAACAATACCAATTCCTTTACAACAATAAACCCCAAAATATTTATTTATTATGTCGATCAAAAACTTGCTAAACTAAATCAAATTCCCATTGATTTTGATATTACGCGAGTGACGGAAACTCCTGATTTTAAAAAAGTTAATTCTGTCCCAGGTATTTCTGGGACACCTGAATCTTTACCTAAAAAAGAGTAAAAAATTGTTGCTAACGTTTGCGATTTTTATCATCAAATTCATCATCATCGTCAAACCCCCAATCATCATCGTCGGCATTCGATTTGCGCGTCCAATCATCTTCCGCGTCATCCTCTAGTTTCCGCAACGGTGGGTTAATCACGCGATAATCTGCATCGTAGATCGAATCGGTTTTATTGTAAATCGACTCGGTTTTACCCACGCCAGTATCGCCCTTATCCCGATAACCATAAGAATAAACCGATCCCGACTGGTATTGAGTTTTAGGTTCTTGGGGGCGCTCGTAAGTGGTGCCCGAAGCAGTGTAATCTTGATAATTGGGAGCCTTGTAGATAGGTTCCTCGCCTTCCTCGTCATCGCCAAAAAATTCATCATCCAAGAAATCATCATCATCGGCAGAATCGGTGTTGATGGTAGACTGTCTGGAGGGACGAGACTTACCCGCTTCCAGTTCGCGAATGCGCGATCGCAATTGTTTCGCCGACAGATAGTTCGACAGTTGAAACAACGCCGCCATCAACCAAGACGTGACTAAACCTGCTGCGATCGCAAATAATATCCACATCGCTAGAGGCAATGACGCCGTTTTGATCCCCAAAAATACCATTGGCAGCACCGGCGACCAATTTTGCACGGCAAACAACGTCAACCCTCCCAAAACCAATAGCAGCAATACAAGGCGAATCATAATAGGTAATTGGTAATTGGTAATTGGTAATTGGTAATTGGTAATTGGTAATTGGTAATTGGTCAAAAGCAAATTTTAGATATTAATTCAATTTAAATCGCATCCAAAATCTAAAATTACCTATTACCTATTACCTATTACCTATTACCATTTATAAATGTCCTTGCCAGCGGTTGATCGGAATGCAATCAATATCGAATTGATCCAAGGCACGAGCTACCACAAAATCCACCAAATCTTCAATCGTTTGGGGATTGTGATACCAAGCTGGAATCGCTGGCACAATTCTGGCTCCAGCTTCTGCCAAGGTAGTCAAGTTCCGCAAGTGAATCAGGCTAAAAGGTGTCTCGCGGGGTACGATCGCCAGTTTACGCCCTTCTTTGAGTTGAACGTCAGCCGCTCGCTCCAAAAGATCGGAACTCAAACCCGCCGCTAGCTTGGCAACCGTACTCATACTGCACGGTATCACCATCATACCCAGAGTACGAAACGAACCGCTGGCAATATTGGCTCCCACATCGCCCCAAGGGTGGCAGCGTAGTTTACCCAAAGTTTCTACCCCAGCTTGCTGACGCCAGAATTGCTCCTGTCGCTCCGCTTCTGTTGGCATTCGGATATTCTGTTCTGCCTGCCAAACCATGTAAGTCGATTTGGAGGCAACCAACTCGATGGCGTAGTTCGCCTCCAATAAAAACTTTAAAGTCCGCACCGCATAAATTAGACCACTAGCCCCAGAAATGCCCAAGATTAAAGGTTTGTTCGTTGTCATCAGTTATTAGCCAGTAGCCATTAAGTGGGTAGGTATAAATAAACTGAACACCCGACGGGCGAGACGCCCATCCCACAAGAGAGTTGGAAGCTTTGTGGGGTGGGCATCCTGCTTAGCCCTATCTTTATATAACTATTTTCACTTTATTTACCTGCACCTACTTAGTTAACGCAAATTGCTAGGGATCAAAATTGGGCGTTGCTAATAGTAGGGGCGGGTTTAAAGAAATATTTCATGCTTACACGAATTGGTTGGTAAAACCCGCCCCTACAGCTAATTGTCAGCTTACTAATATAGCATTTACTGTCACATTAGCCATTAGCCATTAGCCATTAGCCATTAGCCGCTCGTTTGAGATAATTAGCAACTTGAGTTACTAACTATCAACAGCTGACTATTTACTCATCTTCCAGACTAAAAAAGGGAGATTCATCTGGATCGGAGTCTTCAGCGTTACCGTTAGGATCAACGGTTACCAGGTCTATTTGCTGGCGGTAATAATCGACGCTTTTAACTTGAACTTCTACGCGATCGCCCAATCGATACTGCTTGCGGTTTTTGCGCCCCACGAGGGCTTCTTGCCGAGAGCGATACTCGTACCAATCGTCTTTGAGCGATGATACGTGTACCAAACCTTCTACGCGGAAAGTCTCGCCATTGGGCATCGGCACTTCCATTTCCACAAAGAAGCCGTAGGATTGAACGCCGGTAATCGCTCCCGGCAGAATTTCGCCGATGCGTTCTTTCATTAACTCAGCTTTCTTGAGTCCGGCTAAATCTGCCTCGGCTTCCTGGGCTTCTTTTTCCAGTTCGTTGAGCGGCACTACCACCGCCACCAGATGTTCTTCCAACGCTTGCTGCGTCACCGGCGGCAGGACATTCCAAGTAATGTTGCCGTGAGAGGAACTGTGGCGCAAGTTTACCTGTTCTTTGGCGCGGGTAGTTTTGCGATCGCGTCCTTCTTCAAACACCGCGTGCAAGACTCGCTGTACCAATAAATCTGCATATCGTTGTGCGGGCGAGATGCAGTGGGTATAGCCTTCTGTTTGAGATAAACTAAAGTGCCCTCCCGGTGCGGTGCTGTAAACCGCAGGCTTTAAGGTGGACTGCAACAGCGAGTTGAGGACTCTTTCCGCTTGGGTTTGAGCAAATTGCCGCACAAATTTTTGATAATCTTGGGGCGTTACCGCCTCTTCCTGCTCCAGCTGTAGTTCTAACCGGAGATTGCTCGCCAATTTGATCAATTCTTGAACGTCATCGAGATCTGGTGCTGGTTGAATCCGGTACATCGCGGGTATCGAGAGCGCCTTCAAGTGCTGGGCTACTACTTCGTTAACCAAGATCATCAAATTGCGGATCGTTGAGCGCGCTGGTTGGGAAGATGATTCTACTACTGCCGCGATCGCTCCTTCATCGTTGAAGTGGGTATCTTCTTCGGGTAGGTTCAACTCAAAAGCACCCCGCTGCTGCCGTTGTTCCTTCACCGCGTTTGACAGGACTAACAATTGATCGAGGGTGGCAAATACGGGAGCCAATTCCTTCAGATCTGCCGAAACTCCTTTATCGTGACGTAAAAGAATTGCCCTTGCCTGGGATTCGCTCAATTGATAGTCTACCCCGACGATCGTCGGTTGAATCTCGAACTCCAACACTTGACCGAGTCTGTCCAACGTTAACAGCACCGAAATTGCCAGATGGTCTTGTCCCGGCAGCAGGGAGACTTGTTGCAGCAGCGATGGCGGCAATTGGGGCAATAGGGTTTCGCCCAACACTACGCTGGTTCCCCGTCGCTGCGCTTCCTTGTCGATGGGCGAGTCGGGTTCGACATATGCAGCTACGTCGGCGATGTGGACGCCGATGCGCCACCGTTCCGGATCGATTCTTTCCAAGGTCAGCGCTTGTTCTACCAGTGAAAATTCCGAGCCTTCACCATTCTTTATTTTCGCCTCGCTGGCAATTGTCAGGGTAACCAAATGGCGCAAATCGAGGCGATTTTTCAGGTTAGTTTTGCGAATTTTGGCGAAATCGAGTTCAGATGCTGCTGCTAGCACCAAGTTGGGGAAATTGCGGGGTAAATCGTGCTTGCAGCAGACGATATCGATATCTGCTGCTGCTTCCGCATCGCTGCCCAGTACTTGGGTGACGCGACCAATGGGGGGATTTTGTCCCAAAGGATAGCGCAGGATTTCCACATCCACCAAGTGATCGATCGCTTCTGCCAAATTTGTGCCATTTGGCTGAAGTTCGAGTTCAAATAGCAAGCGATCGTCCAAGGGAACCGCCCGGTAGCCGGAAGCGGTTTGTTTGACTCGCGCCAGTACGCTGGGATGGGCGCGCTCTAAAATTAGTCGCACTTCTCCTTCTGGAGAGCGCCGCCGGTTGCCTTCTTTGGTAATTTTTACTAACACGCGATCGCCATTCCACGCCGTCGATAAATTGCTTTCTCGCACGTATATATCTGCCGATCCCTCTACATTCTGAATTGCAAAGCCAAACCCTTTACTCGAACAGCGGAGTTTGGCTTCCACCACTCCTTCTTCTATTACCCGGCGATACTTGCCCCGCTCTTTCACCAAAATGCCAATTTTTTCCAGCGCGTCCAGAGTAATCTGTAACTTTTCCCGGCTCGATTCATCTTGGCATCCCAATTTTTTTTCTAAAAATTTGGCAGCCACCAGTTTTTCTTCGGTGAAATTATAAAGCAATGTAGCGATTGAAAATTCCATGAAGCGACTTAGTCCTTAGCGTCTTAATTATGTTTTTTGACCTTGCCATCATCCAACACAGCCGACTCTTGCCCCTTACTGCTTCTCGCTAATTTTATTTTAAATTTTAGAATTGGCCCTTTAGATAATGGTTCAGAGGGATGGAAAATTGGAAATGCTCCCGCTTTCCAGTTTTTTTATTTCCTTCTTTCCACTTACCAATTCTTCAATTTAATTGGTTATTCTCATGGTTCTTATATCCTGAGAGCGTCGCAAAAACTGTCTGATGCGGCGAGGCTTAGTCGCCCGAACACCCCAAGGATATTACCACCTTAGATCCACGCATTGGTTGGAAAACAACGTGGAAAACAACGATGCAATTAGTAGGAGCGAGTTTAACCTCTGTCAAGTATCCACCCAATCCTCTAGATTTTCCCACTTTTTGATGCAGTTAGTTTCCTCAACTTTGGGGAAACGTGAGGAAAAGTGTGGGAAAACGCTTACTTGTTACATTTTGCAAGTAGCTTAGAGTTAAGTCGAGACATAACAGAAGTTAATAAATCCCAGGGTCTTGTTCGTGGAGATACAAGATATCTTGGTGAAGTACCGACCACTATGCGCAAAACGCTAGCGATCGCTCTCCAGTTGCATCCGCCGTTACCACGTGAGGAACTCTTGCGAGTCCGCAACTGAATGCGGTGATGGTTTGATACGGCGAAACTAGGTCTTACCAGGTTTTCCCAGTTTTACCTCCGGGATACCTTGAGGTATTGAACCAGGCATCGCCCGTCTTCCACAGGCAGCAAAAAAGAACCAGAGACTGTTTGCGTTTGGGTTGCATCTACAAAGATCCAACAGGCGAGCGAATCGCACGCCCCAGCGCACCCAGCAACGATATAAAGCGAGAACCCACAACTTGCCCTTAGTCTGACGATACTTTGCCGTACACGGGGCTAGCCTGACGATCGGGCTTGCACTTGAGCAATACGTTGCTACTGTAGGAACACACAGGTTTTAGGCGTCTTGAGCAACGCGCTACCCCTTCGGTTTGGCAAGTAGTTCGCGCTCTTAGGGCGGTGGGTTTTCGGGCAGTCAGCCAAGTAGCTTAAATCAGCCGTGCCGATGAACAATCCTTTTATTATTGTGACATCCTCCACCCCCAAATCAAAGATTATGGGGGTGGAGGATGTAGGTTTAAACCGAGCGCTAAGAGTACAGCTATTCGCTCCAGATTTGACCGAAATTAATGGGATACAAGCCCCGTCCTTCTAGGACGGCTTTTTTATGCTATCATGGTTTGACGCCAATAAACACAGCGTCAAATGATTGTCTACGAGTTTAAGGTCAAAGGGAAGTCGGTTCAGTATCAGGCCATTGATGAGGCGATTCAAACGGCTCAGTTTGTTCGCAACAAATGTCTGCGCTACTGGATGGACAACAAAGGTATTAGTAGATCCGAGTTGTATCGCTATAACACGCAACTGCGAGCCGAGTTTCCCTTTGTTGAAGCCTTGAATTCTCATGCCTGTCAAGCTGCGGTAGAGCGCTGCTGGTCTGCCATTGCGCGGTTTTTCGATAATTGCAAGCAGCCGATTGGCGGTAAGAATGGCTATCCCAAGTTCAAGAAACACAGTCGCTCTGTGGAGTACAAAACCTCTGGATGGAAGCTTTCACAAGATCGGAAACGCATTACCTTCACCGATGGTAAGCAGATAGGCAAGTTGAAACTGATTGGCTCTCGAGACTTGAACTTCTATCAAAGCGACCAGATTAAAAGAGTCAGGTTGGTCACAAGAGCAGATGGCTATTACTGCCAGTTCTGCATTCAAGTTGATGTCTCGGTTTCTTCAACACCGACGCAAAAAGCTGTTGGGATTGATTTAGGTCTGTTGTACTTCATTGCCTATAGCAACGGAGAGAGTGAACCTGCTCCTGGGTTCTATCGCAAGGCAGAAAAGCAACTGAATCGTGCCAATCGCAAGCAGTCGAAAAAGTACCGCAAAGGTGCAAAACCTCAGTCTCGGAACTATCACAAAGCAAGAGTCCGGTATGCTCGGAAGCATTTAAGAGTAAGTCGGCAGCGAGAAGAGTATTGCAAGAGATTGGCATACTCCGTCATCCAATCTAACGATTTGGTCGCCTATGAAGACTTGAATGTGAAAGGGCTAGTTCGCAATCGGCATCTTGCCAAGTCGATTAGTGATGCAGGATGGTCAACCTTCCGCAGATGGTTGGAGTATTTCGGGCAGAAGTATGGGAAAGCAACGGTGGCTGTTCCTCCCCATTACACCAGTCAGAACTGCTCTAATTGCGGTAAGGTGGTCAAGAAGGCGTTGAGTGTAAGAACCCATGTTTGTCCGCATTGTGCATATGTAGTAGACAGCGATACAAACGCAGCTATTAATATCCTGCAACGAGGTCTAACTACGGTGGGGCACACCGGAAGTTATACGCTTGGGTAGTTCAGCCCTCTAGCATCGTTGGAGCAATCCTGCGATGTTATGGCAGGACGTTGAACCAAGAATCCTCACCCTTTAGGGTAGGGAGTGTCAAGTAGGATCTAAACTGATGCAAAGCTTTAGGCGAGTCTGCCCCTACGATTTTTAGCAGTGGGCTAAAAGCCCAGCAATATTATGTTTACTCAATTTCAAGTGCGCTATCCCACCACCAGTCTGATTTCCGAGTTGCTGACCATTGAAGGTGGCAAGTACGTCGTGAGAGCCAGTGTACTGATTGAAGGTGTAACCCGCGCTACTGGATTAGCTGCTGCCGATACAATTGAACAGGCAGAAGACCGCGCTAGAAAAAGGGCGCTGGAAGTTTTGGGAATCGGCAATTTGACACCGGCACAGCCAGAGGTTTTTGATACCTCCCTCGCCGCCAGGGAAGCTTTCGGGCAACCTCATACATATCCGCCAAGGGAACCGGCGTTATCCCGTGAGCCGTTGGAGCTAGCTAACCTTGGTCGTATTTCTACTGATACAAGTTGGTTAAACGATACATCCCCAACGGCGTCTTCAGATTTAACCGCGCCTGTAGTACCCTTAGAGGCGGTTGGAGTTGCCGATGAATTTATACCGGATTGGCAAGGGAATGCTTGGGATCGCAATCCGGTAGCAGACTCGATGCCGACACTTGGGGAAGAAAACGAACCAACTATTTCTTCTTCTTCGTTTAAAAAGGTAACGCCTATTCGCTCGCGTCGCCATGACCCCGATAAAAGCATAGTTCAACCCCTGCCATCGGAGGCTGAAGCGGAGGATGTTTTAGAGAAGCCAACAGAGGTAACCGATCCTGTGGATCTATCGGATCTGCTGGCTCAGATCAAGAGCGAACTAAAGCGCTTGGGGTGGACTGATGACCAGAGAAACAAGTTTTTGGAGCGTACCTATAATAAAAAATCCCTGGATCTTCTTAACAAAAAAGAAATGCTGGAATTCCTGGAATATTTGGAATCTTTTGCCAAAATCGATGTGGCACTCAAGCGCATCGGGTGGACTCCAGAGAAGGGAAAGGCACACCTGATCCAAACTTACGGCAAGGGATCGCGTTACCAACTATCCCCGCAACAATTAGGGGAATTCCTACAGCACCTAGAACTGCAACCCGATCCCATTTCTTAGTCAAAAAAGAGAGGTTTGAAGAAGCGACTCTAACCCACGCCTCAACGTTAGTAGGTGTGGGTAGTTCATTTTGATTCAAACCTCCTCTCGAAAGAGCGATCGCGCGAAGCGCGCGATCGCGAAAGCGGTGCCGTACACCGCTGGTGGAGGCACCCTACATAGGAGTTAACTGACAGCTGCTATCGGTTTGCTGCCGGTAGCACGCCGGTCAATCACCTGATCGATTAAACCGTAGTTTTTTGCTTCTTCTGCCGACATGAAGAAGTCGCGCTCGGTATCTAACTCGATGCGTTCGAGGGGTTGTCCGGTATGTTCTGCCAGCAACAGGTTCAGGCGGCGCTTGTGATACAAAATTTCTTTCGCCTGAATTTCAATATCGGTTGCTTGACCTTGCGCACCGCCTAAAGGTTGGTGGATCATGATGCGAGAATGGGGCAGACTCATGCGCTTGCCTTTTGTACCGGCACTGAGGAGAAAAGCACCCATACTCGCTGCCAACCCAGTACAAATAGTACAGACATCAGGGCGAATTTGCTTGATAGTGTCATAAATCCCCATCCCTGCCGTCACCGAGCCACCCGGAGAATTGATATACAGGTAAATATCTTTTTCCGAGTCTTCCGAGTCTAAAAACAGTAACTGGGCAACGATTAGGTTAGCGAGATCGGAGTCAATTTCTTTGCCTAAGAAGACGATCCGCTCGCGCAAAAGCCGGGAATATATATCAAAGGCGCGTTCGCCACGACCCGATTGTTCAATAACGGTAGGAATCATGGGCTGTTGAGCATCTTGCGTAATTTTTCTTAATTTTATCGGTTTGAGCTAGTCAATGCTAAGGCGGTTATCCGAATGTCGCCATTTTCGCTTGTGAGTCGGCGATCAATACCCTGTTGGGTGAGTCTAGAGGACGAAGCGCGAACGCACCACCCAATCGTATGTTTAAAATCACCCTGGCATTGAGAGCAACCTGGAATGTCTCAACAACTCGTGCAAGCCGCAAACCTCAGCTTCATGCTCAACGCGATCGCTCTCATCGATTCCCCTCACCTACCCCAGACCCTCAAGATCTTCGTGATATAAAATCTTAACAAAAAAGGTAAGTTTACTACAGCGCCTTCTTTTACCTACAAAGTATTAATAACTTAAGTTGCTAGTTACATCCCTTGGCGCTGGTAATAATTACTTTTCCAGATTATAATGCCAATGAATCCAATTACCAATTACCAATTACCAGTTTCACAACTTATAACTAGCAACTGGCGTTAATAGAAAATCAGAGGTTAATTATGACACCAGAATTTAACGATTTAGAAATCCTGGCCCTAGAGAATCTAGACTTACAATCAACCAAGGATATGCAAACGTGGGAGTATCACGATGCTTCGCTGGAAGAAATCGTAGATTTACTCGAAGAAGTTAGCGAACCTTTTGCCCTATTAGCATCGAGTTTGCCACCACAGCTGCAACAAAGCGCGAGAAAAGAAATCGAGTTTTTGACTTCGCTTTACCAACAGCGCATTGCAGAAATTCAGCAAGGCATTAAGAGCGCTTCACCTTAGCTCTTAAGGTACAGGCATCGGTCTACCGGGGGCGCTAGAGTGCCAGAATGATAACCGTAATCATCCGGAATTGGATCGACTATTTGCCATGACCAATCGCCTTGCTCAATCCCAAAGCCTTTACCTTCGCAAACACAAAGACAACCCAATTGATTGGTGGCCTTGGTGTGACGAAGCTCTGCAAACCGCGCGGCAGTTGAACAAACCGATTTTTCTTTCAATTGGCTATTCCAGCTGCCACTGGTGTACGGTCATGGAAGGGGAAGCTTTTTCCGATGCGGCGATCGCCGAGTACATGAACGCCAAATTTCTCCCAATTAAAGTAGATCGGGAAGAACGTCCTGACCTCGACAGTATTTACATGCAGGGGTTACAAATGATGACTGGGCAAGGCGGATGGCCTCTCAATGTGTTTTTAGAGCCATACGACCTAGTGCCTTTTTACGGCGGTACTTATTTTCCCCTGGAACCCCGCTACGGACGCCCTGGCTTTTTGCAAGTGCTAGAAGCGATTCGCCGCTACTACGACACGGAAAAAGCCAAGGTACAGTCAATTAAAGAAGAAATTCAAGGTTACCTGCAACAGGCAGCCGTACTTCAAGCTGGGGGACAGTTGAGCGCGAGCTTGCTGCGCCAAGGTTTGGAAACAAATACTGGGGTCGTTAGCGCCCGTGGGCATGGCCCCAGTTTCCCGATGATGCCTTATGCTGAAGTTGCCTTGCAAAGCGTCCGCTTCGCGTTACAAGACGCCAAATACGATGCTAAGGAGGTTTCTACCCAACGGGGGTTAGATCTGGCTTTGGGGGGCATTTTCGACCATGTGGCGGGTGGATTTCACCGCTATACGGTTGACCCGACTTGGACGGTTCCCCATTTTGAAAAGATGCTCTACGATAACGGTCAAATTGTGGAATATCTGGCTAATTTGTGGAGTTCTGGGGTAACCGAACCGGCGTTTGAGCGAGCGATCGCATACACGGTAAAATGGCTCAAACGCGAAATGACCGCCCCTGAAGGTTATTTTTTTGCTGCTCAAGACGCCGATAGTTTCACCAATCCAACCGAAACAGAACCCGAAGAAGGTGCTTTTTACGTTTGGAGTTATAGCGAACTAGAACAGCTACTCACCCCTGAAGAATTAACCGAACTTAAAGCACAATTCACCGTCACTGCCGATGGCAATTTTGAGGGTAAAAATGTCCTGCAACGCAGTCATACCGGAAAGCTAAGCGATACTTTAGAAACAGCTTTAGCCAAGCTTTTTCAAGTGCGCTACGGTACGGTACCCGCATCTTTAGAAACTTTCGCACCAGCCCGCAATAACCAGGAAGCTAAAACTGGCAACTGGCTCGGTCGAATTCCAGCAGTAACCGACACTAAAATGATTGTGGCTTGGAATGGCTTGATGATTTCGGGGCTAGCTCGTGCCTATGCGGTTTTTGGGCATCCCGAATACCTGGAAATTGCCGCCAAAGCGGCTAATTTTATTGTCGAGCGCCAGTGGGTTGATGGCAGGTTCCACCGACTTAATTACGAAGGTCAACCAGGCGTGTTGGCTCAATCTGAAGATTATGCTTTCTTTATCAAAGCCTTGCTGGATTTACATCAAGCTTCCCTGGTAATTGGTAAGTTAAAACCAATTACCAATTACCAATTACCAAATGCCAACTTTTGGTTAGAAAAAGCTGCTCAAGTCCAACAAGAATTTGATGAGTTTTTGTGGAGTGTGGAATTGGGGGGATATTACAATACTGCTAGCGATGCCAGTAGCGATTTATTGGTGCGAGAACGCAGCTACGTGGATAATGCGACGCCTTCGGCAAATGGGGTAGCGATCGCAAATCTAGTCCGTCTTGCGTTACTAACGGAAGACTTGGAATATCTCGACAAAGCAGAGCAAGCATTGCAGGCTTTTGCCAGCGTCATGAACCAATCTCCTCAAGCATGTCCGAGTCTGTTTACTGCTTTAGATTGGTATCGCAACCACATTTTGATTCGCACTACAACCGAGATGTTAACTTCTCTAGTAACTCAGTATTTCCCGACTTTTGTCTGCGCTTTAGAACTCAATCTCCCAGAGGGAAGTGTAGGGTTAGTTTGCTCTGGACTCACCTGTTCTGAACCTGCAACCAGTCTCGCACAAATGTGGGAACAAGTTCAACAAATTGGCACGAGGGCATAGCATAATTGCAGATTGCAGATTGCAGATTGCAGATTTAATTTCAATCTAAAATCTGCAATCCCCTTGGTAAAGAAACCCGGTTTCTCTGAAAAATCGTGGGTTTGACAGTGAGAAATTAACTCTGAAACCGGGTTTCTGAGGCTCGGTAATGGCTAATTGTCAAGTTTAGAGGCGGGTAATACCTGCCCCGAAGAGTGGAATATTCCGGGTTTCTGGTTTCGTTAAAGCGTGCCCCTACTGCCAATGAATCCAATTACCAATTACCAATTACCAATTACCAATTACCAATGTCACAACTTATAACTAGCAACTTGTGTTAATAGGAGATTGCAGATTTAATTTCAATCTAAAATCTGCAATCTCTAATCTCAAATTTCCTAATCCTGAGCTTCTAGTGGCTGACTAGGTGGAATTTGCTCGATTGCCATCAGCGCTTCCATGACAGATTTAACAATGGGTGCGGTGACGTTAGAACCAAAGGCTCTTCCCTGGGGTTCGTCCACGACTGCCACGACTACGTATCGCGGGGAGTCAACGGGAACAATCCCAACGAAGCTGGTAATTCTGGCAGTTGCGGAGTAGCCGCCGCTGGGGCTGGCTTTTTGGGATGTGCCGGTTTTTCCTGCAACGCGGTATCCAGGGATTTGCGCCGGTTTACCAGTGCCGTTTTTGACAACGGCTTCCATCATCTCCAGTACGGCTTGGGTTGTTTCCGAGGAAAAGACGGGGCGGGGAGATGGTAAGTTGGGTTGCCAATACAGTTCTCCTTTACTGTCAGTTAGCCCTCGTACCACGTGGGGAGTGACCAGTTTGCCGCCGTTGGCGATCGCACCGTGGAGTTGCAATAGCTGAATCGGTGTGAGGGAAAATCCCTGACCGAATGCGGCAGTTGCAGCATAAATGCGCGAGTTTGTAAACGACTCTTGACTTTGCAGGGAGCCAGCGGCTGAAAATGGTAGGTCTGTTTCCACGGCTTGCCCAATTCCCAGACGTTCCAGCCAGCCGTAGAAGGTTTGACTTCGCATTTTTTCGACGATGTGTACCATGCCCACGTTGCTGGAAGCGGATAAAATCTGGGTGATGGTCAAAAGGCCGGGACTGCCGCGTTCTTCAAAATTATAGTTGGAAATCACAGCCGAACCAACGGCGATTTGACCCTCGTCGCGGATGACGGTATCGGGTTTAATGACGCCAGCTTCTAAGGCGATCGCTACGTTGATCGGTTTAAAGGTTGAACCCGGTTCGTAAAGGTCTGTGAGCGCCCAGTTTTTGAACAACCCCACATCGTACTTGTAGAACTGATTTGGGTCGTAGGAAGGCTCAGAAACCAGTGTCAGCAACGAACCATTCCGGGCATCCATCACCAGGACAGTGCCGCGTTTGGCGTTAAACAGCTGCATTTGTTGTTTGAGCGCGGCGCGAGCTGAGCGTTGCAGTCGGCTATCTATCGTCAGCTGCACTCGTAAATCGTCAAACTTGCTCAAACCCTCTGGCAAGCCAGAGGGAACCAAAGCACCGTTTCCAGAGCGGTTTAGCCGCACCGAACGAACAAACCGTTCCAGCAGTTTTTCCTGGCTGTATTCCACTCCTGCTTGACCTTTGTGATCGACGTTGACGAAGCCGACAACATCAGCGGCGAGTTCCTGTTGGGGGTAGAAGCGGGAGTAATGTTTGACTAGCTCGATGCCATCTAAGCGCAAGGCAGAAATGCGATCCGCCATTTCTTCTGACAAGGAATTCTCAATCCGGACGCCAGTGGCAGCGCTGTTGAACTGCTTGAGAAGTTGATCGGGAGTGCGTTTGAGCAAGGGAGCCACAGCAGTCGCGATCGCTTCTTTTGGGGTCTTAAACAATCTGGGATGGGCGTACAGGCTATAGGCAGGTCGATCCATCGCCAAGACGTTGCGGTTGCGGTCTAAGATCGAACGGCGGGGCACAAACGGACGTATGGAAACCATCTGCTGCTGTCGGGCAAGACTTCGCAACTCCGACCCGCGAATAATTTGCAGGCGATACAAATTCCAGCCCAGGGCTAACCCACTAACTAGCAGCACAGACCAGACTAATACAAGTCGCAAACGAGATGCCTGTTGGGGTAAATCCAGTAGTTCTTGTTTGAAAGATAGATCTTCGAGAGGTTGTTGCTTTTCTTTTGCAGCCTTTGGTGGTTGACGACGCCATCGCAGAGCTGACGCTGAGTAGCTCTGTCGTCGAGGATAGCGAGAAGAAGGAGGGTCGGCCTTAGCCATAGCAAAACCCCATGAAAGCGATTTTAGATTTTAGATTTTAGATTAGCGATCGTGAGAGCCATCTCAAATCTAAAATCCAAATTTCTAGTATCCCACTGGTGTGGGTGCGAGCTGCTGTTTGCCAGCTGGATCGATTCCAGGGGTGGAACTGGGAGGGGATTTGGGCTGCTCTTGTGCTGGCTGCAAAAATAGGTTGTTGTTTGGTGTTCGGGGAACCAGCCCCGTATCTTGTTGTTCGGCTTGCTGGGCTAGCTGATTTTTGAACACTTCACTCGCAGCCGTCAGTTGCCGTTGTTGGAGTTGTAAAGTTTCGAGTTGCCGGTATTCTCGGTTCCACAATTGCTGCGTGTACACCGTCCCGCCATAAACTGCGAGGGTGGCACTTACCAGGAGGAACGTTACCACCGACGAGCGCCGCTGCCATTGGATCAACCAAGTCAACCACACTGGCATTGATTCCGACTCGGGTATGAGTTTAGCAGTTTCGCGAGCGGTTTTAGAGAACCGCAATTCGCCTGTAAAGGCGCTCTGGCGACGCGCCATTGCTTGTCTGCGGCTAGCCGGTCTTTTTTGCGCCTTCCGAGCGCTTTTTAGCTTTATTCCTGCCTCTGGCACTTTTGAGGGAAATTGTGGCTGTGGCGTCGTACCAGAGGCAGCTATACCTTGGGCTGACTCTAATCGGGCCGCATCCAGTCGCCCCATGCTCAGTTCCGGCAATTTAATTGAACTAACCGTTCTGCTTTTGGATGGGACGGTTTTACCAAAAACGGCGAATTTAGGGGCGATCGACATAAACTTCACCTGTTGGGTTATTTAGCACCTGCTAGGAGGGTCAACTCTTGCTATAGCAGCTTTTATAGGTTCATTATCGCTTTCCTGGCATTGCAGTTCGCCCAAGCTGTCACGATTGTTGCTGACCGGCAAATATTTACCCCACTTTTGCATCTATATGCCCGAATCGTAGCATAAGGCAGGCTGTGAAATCGCTATCGATTGACAATTGCTCAAAATTCCGTAATAATCCTGTTATTTTTCAAATTATGCCAATTTTTATGTTTCCGGAATCGACCTTGACAAACCCAGACAAAAGCTGACTGGAGAGTTTTTGTCACAAAAATTATTGTCTACTTACCCAAAAAGTCTGGTTGACTAAAATAGTTACCAGTCTGACAAAAACCTCCTGGGAAGGCTGGGGGCCCTGTCTGTTTAGAGCAGAGAGCAAAACCGACTCAAGCGGCTTTCTTCCGCCTAATTAATACAGTTGTTTTGATATCTTCCTGCACCAGGTTCTGTAAACTGCCTAAAAATTCCACAACTTCAGTGGTAGAAATTGAACAGATGAAGTATTGTTATAAACCATGACGAGACGCAGCTGGCACCAGAGTCGTTGACGCGGGGGATGTAGCGCTACCGGGACTTTTAAGTCCAGTCAAGGCGCAACCCTGCTAGAATACGTTTCGTCAGTACAAGACAATAAAACCTACCTCCGGACTGGGGGAAAGTTTACGACCGAGGAGCTAGTTGCAAGACTAGGATAGCAGCCCGCCTAAAGGTAAAAGGATTGCGCCCGGTAACCTGAACACTCAGGGTATTAAGGCTGAAAAGTCTTAAGAATCCCCGCAACAACAGGCGCGGGGAGTGTCAACATCTAGCAGATTAAAGTTACGCTGCCATCATCGCAAGAGGAGTGTATGAATAACAAAATCGTTAGTTTGCTTGTAGGTCTCGGTTTAGCCGTATCGTTGGGAGCTTGTGGAGGAGGCGGCGGGGCACCAGAAGGAGGCTCAACTCCCGCTTCTCCCGCCGCCACCACGCCAGCTAAACCAGCAGCACCAGCAACTCCGGCTGCTCCGAAGACCTCTCCACCTGCTACTCCTAAATAACAACGCCTTCAGCTGGCGGCAGCTTCGCGTCTTTTAGCGGAGTATCGGGTAGCGTCTTCGAGTGGAAAATTACGCTCCTCACCTCCCACCTGGCTCAGTTGGCTAAGCTCAGCTTCAAAGTCTGAGTTAAAGGCTTAGAGTTACTACTCTTACCGCAGCAACATTCTGAGATCTCTGAAGACGCAAGCCCTTGCTGGTTGACCATCGTCGTAAGTCCAAGGCTTCTGCCGCGAGCGTCAGCCGAACTATGAGCGTGTCGCAAAACTATCAAGCTCAAAAGTGCGTTCTGTTGCTTTAGTACTTGAGGCGCATTAATTAACTAAAGCGTTTCCTAGCCTCACACCCAGCGGATAGGGATGTGTTGGCTAGTATTAGTTTTGATAAAAAAACCTAGACAAAAGCTGAAATTTTGTCTAGAGTTTTTTTAACAAAAATTATTGCTGACTTACCCAAAAAAGCGGTGAGGGATGATTTTACGCCCCTAGGCGATCGCTTTCACCATCGGCTCGCCCAGGTGGCAAATTAATCAGCGCGACTTTGTTAAAAATAAAACATGAAAAATGTAATTTTTACAGTTGGCGTTTTACACTTTTTGTACATGGAGGCGGCACTGGCGTTGCCACCGCCAGAGGATACGCCAGAAGAAGTGTTGCGGACGGAAATTATTACAGAAGCGCGATCGCCCGTCGATGGCAAACCCTTAACGGCGGCCCAATACGCCGAATTAAAAGCCCAGCTGGAAAACCGTCAACCTCAAGACCCCCAGGTTAACCCAAAACTGCGCGAGTTAATTTTCCTGTTGCGCCTGCGTCATCAGATTCGTTTGATTCTTCCTTTTATAGACTTTTGACGCTATGAAAGAGGTGCAAGTACTTAAAAACACATAATACCTTAGCCTATGCGATCGCGCTTCGATCGGTAACCACTTAGTTTTGCTCGTTTGTTTCGCGGGTATTTGCAGGGGAGTTTATCCCCCAAAAGCTTGTCACATTTATCACTAAATACTGCGCGCTCGCACTTGTTTTCCAGCGCCTGCCAGAAAGGTATTATGCGATCGCGATGAAAATAGTTAAAAAAATGTATATAAATATAAAGTGCTTTCAACTCGCTTGAACCCATAACCCCGATCGGTAAATCCAGTTTAGGTAGGTAGCCCCATGTCCATGACCGTCGCGACCGAGCAAATTGACCGGATTGTTTGGAACCAGCATCAAGACCCGTTTGAAGTCCTCGGCCCGCATCTCCTCGAGCAGAATGGCAAAGGAGCCAAGTGGGCAGTACGAGCCTACTTACCCAATGCTGATGCGGTAGTGGTGATTCTTCCGGAGAAGCGCAAAGAATATCCCATGCGGTCGGTGCATCATCCCCACTTCTTTGAATGCACGATCGAAACGCCGGAACTGGCAAACTATCAACTGCGGATTAAAGAAGGCGACCACGAGCGCGTTATCTACGACCCCTATGCCTTCCGCTCTCCCGTCCTGACGGACTTTGACATTCACCTGTTTGCCGAAGGCAATCACCACCGCATTTACGAGAAAATGGGCGCCCACGTCACCGAGGTGAATGGGGTGAAGGGGGTTTACTTTGCCGTTTGGGCACCCAACGCGCGTAACGTTTCATTGCTGGGCGATTTCAACAACTGGGATGGTCGCAAACACCAAATGCGGAAGTTTGGCAATGGGGTGTGGGATCTGTTTATTCCCGGTGTGGGATATGGCGAACACTACAAGTACGAAATTAAAAACTGGGACGGTCACATTTACGAAAAATCCGACCCCTACGGGTTCTACCAAGAAGTCCGGCCTAAAACTGCTTCCATTGTCGCCAATTTGGATTCCTACAAGTGGAACGATGCCGATTGGATGGAACAGCGCCGTCACACCGACTTGCTGACTCAGCCGATTTCTGTCTACGAATGCCATTTGGGTTCTTGGATGCACGCTTCCTCTGCGGAACCTGCCAAGCTGCCAAACGGGGAAGAGGAGCCAGTAGTAATCGCTGCCGAACTCAATCCGGGAGCGCGTTTCCTCACCTACCGGGAACTGGCTGCCAAGTTAATTCCCTACGTCAAAAATTTGGGATTTACCCACATCGAGATGCTACCTGTTGCGGAACACCCGTTTGATGGGTCTTGGGGTTATCAAGTCACGGGTTTTTATGCCCCCACGTCTCGCTTCGGCAGTCCGGAAGATTTTATGTATTTTGTTGACCAGTGCCACATAAACGGTATTGGTGTGATTGTTGACTGGGTTCCGGGTCACTTCCCCAAAGACGGTCACGGTTTGGCTTTCTTCGATGGTACTCACTTGTACGAACATGCCGACCCCCGCAAGGGCGAACACAAAGGTTGGGGGACTTTGGTGTTCAACTATGGTCGCAATGAGGTGCGGAACTTCCTAGTTGCCAATGCGGTGTTCTGGTTTGATAAGTACCACATCGACGGCTTCCGGGTGGATGCGGTGGCTTCGATGCTTTACCTCAGCTATTGTCGTCCGGATGGGGAGTGGGTCGCTAACGAGTACGGCGGTTGTGAAAATATCGAGGCGGCTGATTTTATCCGTCAGACGAATCACGTTCTGTTTTCCTACTTCCCCGGCATTCTGTCTATTGCTGAAGAGTCTACCTCTTGGCCTATGGTGACTTGGCCTACCTATGTGGGGGGATTGGGCTTTAACTTGAAGTGGGATATGGGCTGGATGCACGATGTCCTGGACTATTTCCACATGGACCCTTGGTTCCGCCAGTTCCATCAGAACAACATCACTTTTGCGATGTGGTATCACCACAGCGAAAACTTCATGCTGGCGCTGTCTCACGATGAGGTGGTTCACGGCAAGAGTCCGATGATTGGTAAAATGCCGGGAGACAGGTGGCAGAAGTTTGCCAATCTACGCGCTCTCTCCACGTTTATGTGGACTCACCCTGGTAAGAAAACGATCTTCATGGGTATGGAGTTGGCTCAGTGGAGCGAGTGGAATGTCTGGGGCGATTTGGAGTGGCAGTTGTTGCAGTACGAATCGCATCAACAGATTCAAAAGTTCTTTAAAGATTTGAACGAACTGTATAAAAAAGAACCAGCCCTGTATACGGCAGATGCTGGGTTTGATGGGTTTGAGTGGATTGACTGTAACGACAACAGTCACAGCATCGTCTCGTTTATCCGTCGTGCTAAAGGTTCTGATGAATACGTTGTTGTGGTGTGTAATTTTACACCTCAGCCTCATAGTCACTACCGCGTAGGTGTCCCGGATCACGGTTTCTATACGGAACTGTTTAACAGCGATGCGGGTCAATATGGCGGTAGCAACATGGGCAATTTGGGCGGTAAGTGGTCGGATGAATGGTGGTATCACAATCGTGCCTATTCAATCGATTTGTGTTTACCACCTTTGGGCGTGCTGATTTTGAAGTTGGATCGCCAAAAAACAGCTGCGGCGTTGCAATCGGCTGAGTCTGATGTAACTGTTGATGTGGAAGTATCAGCAGAGTAATGCGATCGCTCTCCCCCTCGAGGTGTAGATAATGCGTTGAGAATCCCGGTTTCTGATAGAAACCGAGATTCTGATTCGATCCGCGCGCGATCGCTCTCGCCCTCGAGGTGTAGATAATGCGTTGAGAATCCCGGTTTCTGATAGCGCGATCGCGCTTTGTTTGTGTAGCGGCACCCTTAAGGGTGCCCGCACACCGCTGTCGATGCTGTACCTCACAAGGGATCTTCGCTGCTGTAATCGTTTGAGCATCGCGGTTTCTATCAGAAACCGGGATTCTGATTCGAGTTTATCGATCGCATTCCCTGTCATCGGCTTCGCGCATGGCTCCGATTAATGTGGATACAATCACGCAGCGCTTTATACCTCGATTCGGATTGGCAGATGAAGTAAAAGTGATTTTTCCCAGTTGTCCGTTTACCCAGCCTTTATATTTAAATTGAATTCGATACATACCGTTTCTATTAAACATGGTAGAACGGGCAGAGCCGCTGTTGGCGATCGCTATTTGATTCGCGTCGGCATCGATTAAATTTTGCCATCTGGCATTGGCACAAGTTCCGCTATCTGATGGGGTAACTGGATGCACCGACCATTGCACTTTTCTTTCTGTTTCGTTTTGCCGAAAACAAGCTTCCCAAACTCTTTTTTCTCTTTTAGCGTTGATTTGGGCTTCTCGCATCACCGATATGGCTTGAGCTTGAGCAACTTGCAAGCGTTGCATGGTTAAAAATGCCATCCAGCCTGGTGCGGAGATGGCGCAAAATATGGCAGCGATCGCAATAACTACTAAAAACTCTAATAGCGTATATCCACGACTCGATTTTTCTCGCGGTAATTGCATTTTTCGCTAATATTAAACCCACCTGATTTATTGTTCCCATCAGGTGGGCGCGAGCCTTCTGGTAGTTTCACCGAATTTTGATTTCCCGTGTCTTTACCGAATGTTTAGATTGCATTCATTATCGCTTGCCGCCCGCAAAGTTCCTAACAGAGTTGCTACATAAACGCATTGCTTTGCACTGTTAGATTGATTGCGCTGACCGCGATTAACAAACGTGAATCTGGCTAGATTTTCAGTTCTGTTGCTGTTGTTTAGTGCAAGTGGATCTACCGAACCGTTGTATAGAAACCGCACTTTCACAACTTGATTCGGCGAGACGTCTGCTAGCGCAATCTCGCGGGAACCCGATTCAATGATGTTTTTCCAACCCCCGGAAGTGGGCGTGCAAGTTACGGGATCGGGATTGCTGGGAGTTTGAATTACCGGAGTTGCCTGCCATTTTACGTTGTTGCCATCGTCTAGAAAGCAAACATCCCAGGATCTTTTTTGCCTTCTGGCACTTGTTTGCGCTTCCCGAATTGCGGTTATAGCTTCTGCTTGCGCTGCATTCAGGCGCTGTCGGTTTAAAAATGCAAACCAACCTGGGGCGGCGATCGCACTCAAGGTAGCAATGATGACGATCACAACCAGCATTTCTATTAAGGTGAAACCAGCGGCACTATTTGAGCGGGGCTTCATAAAGCTTTCTCCTATGTCCTGTCTACTGATCCGTAGGGGTTTTGTCAACCACCCCGCGCGCCACCGCTTGGGTTCTAATTGCGATCAGCGGTGCTACTTTCACCCCTGCTTTGCCCGTGGGGTTGCCTCTGAGGAATATAATCGCATCTTGGTTGGTGCTGCTGCCAGCTGCCGCAGCTGCCGCTGTACTGCTTCTCGCTGTAGTCCCGCTGCTGACACAAGCCGCAAAGCTGGGATTGTCAAAATTACTTGGGTTACCTTGTGGCGGAATGGCTGAATAGCCAGTAGGACACTGTAGGCGCGGATCGGCAGGGGGTGTTAAACCATCTTGATGATTGTCCGTCCGCCGCGACATGGTCGCAAAATCGACAAAATCGACTAAAACTGGGGGACGACTGTTAGGGTCATTCCGGTCATACGCGGGTCTGCTGCTTTGCATGTTTTGACCGTTGCTATTATAAGGCCAACTGGCGAATGTAACGTTATTTGCCAAAGGCTCTGCATAACCCTGGTTTTGAGTATTTATCTCGGCTGTGGTACCTGTTCCTGCATTGTACTGACGTAGCTCGTACCGCATGATTCGGGAAACTCCCTTCCACCCCCGAGCGCTGTCGTCTCGTGTATTTTGTGCCAGCAGGTAGACGACGAGGGTAAAGGTACGGCGTCTAACTCGAAGCGAGTTACACCTAGCCCAGTCTGCTGGTACTGGGTCTGCCTGGGGTCGCGGTCCGCAATTAGGGAGTTGCTGATCCTCTCGATAGGGAAATGGATCGGTTTTCCAAAAGGCCAGAACAGGTTCGACCCCATTGCCAAAATCCGGTAGGTAGTTTCTTAGACGTCCCGGCTGATTGGGTCTGTCGTCATTAAGTTCTTCGTTGCTGTAAATGTAAACCGCCTCGCGCACATCGTTAACGATGAAGTCGGTTGCCAATTGCATTTCCCTTTGAGTTTCGGTGCGGGCGTATTCTCGCCGGTCTGTTTGCAACAAATCGATCACCAGATCCAGCAGCGCCGTGACGATCAAGCCTGCAATTAGGATTGATATCAGAAGTTCTATTAGAGTAAAACCCCTGATTTTGCGCTTTCTACCACCAGTGACTTTGCGCTTGAGCAAATTTTGAAATAGTTTCCCAATCATGGTTTTTCAGATTTATATTCCGTGAAGTAATAAATGTGTATAAAATCAGCGTTTTGCTAGAAACCTTTTTTTCAGAGAAACCCGGTTTCTACGGTGCTAGAAACCGGGTTTCTGCGTAGACGATTTTTCATAGAAACCCCTCATGACTACTGACACGCAGCATTGTTTGTGCCTTCACCTTGGAATTGGCGGAAGCTGCATAGGGAATTGCGATTATCGCTCTGAATTACGCTAGTATAAATTAATGCTAAAGGTCGCCTGCCCTGCTGACCTTCCCCGCTCGTCATGTGTAGGGATGCTGCGCGCTGCGGTGGGTTTTCCAGTCGCCCAAAGTCTTGCGGTGCAGTATAAACTCTTACACCCACATTAAAGGCAACTGTCCTGCCGTCCCGCTGCACCCCCCGATTGCGATAGGTTTGGACAATAAAGTCATCGCGCCCATCGCCGTTGACATCGATCAGCCTGCCTGTTTGGAAGTTGGATGGATATGTTTCGTTGGATTGGAGGCGCTGGGCTGAATTTGGGGCAGACTGACGCTTAAATTCATTTAGATCAAAAGAATCAGTGGCTCTAGGCGGTAGCTGGCTGTCGTCGTAGTTTCCCTGTTCTACCGTGCGTCTGAGGCGGTCTACTTCCCCCTGGGCTAGCTGGAGGGCTTGTTCGGCTCTGCGGTTTTGTACCTGGGTGGCGACTGCTAGGAAAATTGGCGGCGTGAAGGCTACGGAAACGACCGCAATCACGCCGATCGCGACCAAGCATTCGATTAAGGTAAGTCCCTCTTGGGAGGTGTTTTTTTGAGCCAGCTTAGCTAATGCTAAGGCTGGTTTGTTGAAGTTTCTTCGTTGGGTTAATTGAGCTTTTCCCGATTCCATTTTGCCCTCCTAATTGGTAGTTCCACCGAACTTATTTTCCTGGGTTTTATCGTTTTTCTTCATCTTGTTTGTCGTAGGGACGCGGCACGATCGATGTTGTTGAACTATCCGAGATATCTGGGGCGCGTCCCTACAGTAATTGGTTAAACCCGCCCCTAGATGGCGCCCCTGCTATTGCGGACACTCGGTATCAGCAGCTCGATCGAAGTTGCCGACGCGACGTAATTGGCAAATGTAGGGGTCATTGCCTTTTAGTTCGCGGTAGAATTCGCTGCGCGAGGCTGGGGGTTGGACAAAACGCTGGGCTACGGCGCCTGCTGCCGCATATTGCAGCCCCACATCGTAACCCCAGCGACGGTTGGGTGCGTTGTAGTACATGATGAATTCAACGTTGCTGGCGGCTTGTGGGTCGCTTGATGCCGGTTGCCATTGGTTCTTTTCAAACGGGCCAGTGGCATAGGTGCTGAAGTTTAACTGTACGAAAGACCCAGAAATGTTCAGATCCTTACCGCCCCAGTTTTCGATGAACCGGGGGAAGTTGTGGAATCCACCGTAGGATTGATTTATGCGCGAAGGCACGATGCCGCTGATTAGCGTAGCGTTGACTCGGGTTTGTCTGGCTTCGTTGATCCAATCGCGGAAGTCGGTATTGATACTTCTGTAGCTCTCACCGCCGGAACCATATTCGCGCTGGTTGGCTATAGGGCAAAAACTATTAACCGGAGTGCCAGCTGTGCAATAGATTGGGTTACCGTTGCGCGAGATTTTGATCGGCACTGTGGGCAGTTGTGGTGTTGTGCTATTGATAACCAGCCCATTTTCCAACACCCACCCTGACCCAGGGCCATTATTGTTAGTGCCATCGGGGCCATTCGTGGCGCGGAAGGAATAGCGACCATTAGGAGCATTACCAGTTCTGACCCCTCCGTCAGTATCGTTGATGATGCCGCGATCGATGCTGCCTTCTTGGAAATCATCGGAAAGGATGGTGATGGCATCAGCCAGAATTTCTGCCGGTCGCCAGCGGTCTGTCCTGGGTCGGGCGAACTGAGTGCTTAAATCCCTTGCCTGTCGGGTGTAGAAATTACTCCAGTCGCCGCGAAGTGTGTCGGTGAATTCTTCCAGGTTGTTCGTGTTTCCATCGGTGCTGTGGAAGTTGAAATCTCCCTGAATGTAAACCGGGTTATCAGAAACAAAGGTCAAACCAGTGGTGGGAGTATTGGGAAAGTTACGGCTGATGTCTCTTCCGTTTCTCAAGCGGAAGCTGTGGGGACGGCGGTCTGGGTCGGGGAAGTAATCAACTGGTTTGGGCGAGATGTTTTTGTCATCGCTGATGGGCGGGTCTTGAGGGTTCGCGGTAGGATTAGCAATTATCCAGCAACCGCCTTGGGTTCGGATATTATTTTCGCTGCTGCAAGAACCCCAACCTGCATTTCTAGGTCTGGAAATGGCATCTTCCCGCACGGCGTCTTCGCGGAAGGCGTAGACAATGCCGCTTGCTGGCAACCAATAATCACCATCTGTGGGCCTGATATTGTTGTTGTTTTTATCAGCCAGCTGGGCTAAATCTATATCTAATGTCCGCACTGCCATCATTTCGCGACCGTTGTACAGGGCGTTATCAATGATGGAAACCCACCGATTGGGATTAGTACCCGAAGTTCCAGGGATAACTATCCCGAAATCGTTATCTCCGTTAGTTGTGTTATTGCTATCTCTTGTGGGCAAACACCATGCCGTGTCTGAGCAGCCACTCCATGAATTATTTTGTTTTGGCCTAACCCTATCTGCGAGGGTGTTGATGGTTACAACATTAAATGCTGGATTCTCTGGAAAGTCCGGCAGGGGAGAAGGAGTGATATAAGGCTCGGTGGTGGGTTGATTGTTTGTACGGTTGTGACCGTTTACACGGCTATCAGGGAAGAGGTAATACAGTGCGGGAAACTTCGGCTGTGTGGGACACAAACTGACTGCTAACTTGATAAATCTTTCTTCCTCTGTTGTGCCTCCTGGAGCGCCAAAACCAAAAAAGCTGTTCCCGTTTGGTGCGCTTTCACCAAAGTTGCAGCTCAGTGCCAGCGTTTTTTTGGTTGTAGCGGTTTCGGTTGCAACATCTTTGTTATAGGTGATGCCGCCATAGGTGTAGGACGTGACATGTTGCAGCGTGTAGGTGTAATTATTAGGATTTTGTCCAAATGTTGGAATCGTTGTTGGCGTTACAGATTGGAAACCAAATAGGCGATCGCGCGCTATTTGCTCTTTCATGGCAACGCGCCTAGCTAAGCGCGCCTCTGGCGCTGTGCCCAGTAGATCGATGTAAACATCTGGTGATAAAGCTTGAATCGCAATCGTAGTGGGGGGGTCACTAGCATTTCTAAAAATGTCTAAATTCGTACCGTTTACCCGTATTTCCCCGTTAGCGTTGCTACCGTCCGATAATTCATTCAATTTCCCAGCCAGACTGTTTAAGTTGCCAGCATCTGACCCATAGTTATAGTCGTTGAAATATTTAACGTTGTAAGCCAACATTCCCAGGGTGCAGGCAGCCGTTTGCAGGTAGGTTTTATCTGCAATACTTTCGTTGTAATCGCCTGATAATGCCCGTTTTAGGTTGGAGAAGTTGCCCCACATCCTTAAATAAGGATGGGGATAAACTCTGTTACCACCGCTAGCTTGCACAGGTGGAAACGCACCGCTGTTGTTGACATTTTGATAGTCTCCAGCAAAATTGGCTAGGTTGTTTAAGGCGTTTGTCCAATCTCCACCACCACGCAACACAGACACAGGAGGTGGAGCGCTATACTCCCATCCATTGGTACCCAAACCTGTGAAGAAGTCGCTGTAGAATCTGTCTGGTGCGCCTGTGTATGAACCATATGCATCACTGGCAGCATTAAAGTTTTTACTCCTACTGATGGTTTGCTGCGTCCCTGGATGAGCAGTTGTTGCTATACAAGCAATCGGTTCTTCTGCGGGTGTTGGCAAACTACCTGAATTGAACCTCGCTTTGTAAACCACAGTTCCTTGTACTGCGGCTAGATTGTCTCGCAGGGTACGCCGCTGCAAAGATTCATGACAACGATTAGGATCTGTACCACAGGAATTTGCCTGGTAAAGCGGGTCAGTTTCCCCCGAATCGTTGCGATTTCCATTGGCATTCAAATCTGAATTAACCCAACCAAAGGGATTACCCAACTGTAACCGCTCGCCGACGATTACCCGCAAGCCGCTAGCCCAAGCACGGCGTTCCCAGTATCCATCCAAACCCAAAGCTCTGTATTCAGTGTCGAGAGCATCTACCGTGTTGTTGGTTAGTATCTTTTTATCCTCTGCATTGGTAATATTAGTGCCATTTTTCTTGCCGCTGTTATCCAGCACTACTTCCTGGTTTCTGCCGTAGTTGGGTTTGGGGCCGTATCGGTCATCAGCGCGGTAAGTATCGTCAACAAACGGAGCGGTTTCGGCTCTTGTTAACGTCCGCTTTCTGGCATTAAAATACCCAATCCGCCCTGGCTCAGCCTCATTGGTATAAAAGCGATCGTCTGTTGCTCGGCTGTTGCTCGCGTCGCTTGTGTTGCGGGATTGGGGTTTTTCTTGGGTAAACAGATATACCGGATCGAGGGCGACATCGTTCGGTTTTATCCCACTGTTAACCGAGTCTGTATCTGAATTAAATTGAGTTTCACCCCGATTATCATTGGGATTATCATCGGCTTTCATCACGTGAAATACCGAGCCACCATTGGTGGAATTGTCCCCCATTTTGCCAGCGATAAATTGCCCTTGGAAGTTTGGATTATTTGCGTTGGGTGGAATTTGGTTATTTTGATAAACTTTTAGCTCGGAAGCATCCTTGGTATAAAAACAGGAACCGGGCGAGCTAATTAAATAGCTGGTAAAGTGTGGATCGCCGACGATCAAGCTGCCAGCGGTGTACATCGCTCCATTCCATCTAAAGCCTTGCCCATTGTTGCTCCCCGGAAAGATTTCCAGGTCGTTGCGGAACCAAGCTCCCCATTTGTTGCCTCGGTCTAGCTGTCTATCTTGCTGAAACTCTAGGGTAGCAACGGTGCGGCTAGTGCCTTCTTGGGTAGAAATTACAATCGCATCAACCTGAAAAGTTTTGCGTAAAACCGCACTTCCACTGGGGAACCAATCTGACTCGTTAACGGGTCTGACTGCGGTAGTTGGCTGGTTTTGGTTTTGGTTTTGGTTTTGCGTCAGATTTCTGCATACAGGATTGGTAATATCTGTAGTGGTAATAGGGCCGTTGCGAACTACCAGTTTGGGAGCTTTTTCGCTGTCTTTGTTTCCTTCTAAGGTGATGTTTCCGTCTCTTGTTTTTAATGAAATTGCATAAATAACGGTTTCATTGCTTCCATCTCCGTCCACGTCGGTTTGGTAAGACCATGCTGGGTCGCGACCGCCTCCGTTGATATCCAAATACCCTTCGCTGGTGTTGGGCTGTTGTAATTCATCCCCAAGCACATACGGATTTGGGTTCAACTTATAGGTTAGGGAGGTGCCGTTTTGAACTGGCTCATTAGTCAACATAGCCAGCAACATTTCATCGGAGGGCGGGCCACCAGGAAAGCGCTTATCTTTTAAAAATAGGTATTCTAGTTTGGCTTTTGCCCGTTCGATGGCTGGGGTAGCAGCATTATAAATTACTTGCTCTTCCCGCGTGCCTATTACCTGAGTGGTTCGACTTCCGGCGCGGAATAGAATTGCCGCTACGACTAAAGCGACTACCAACAGCAACAGGGTAACAGTTGGCAGCACAAATCCGGCTTTAGCATTCGCAGGATGCCTCTGCTTGCGACCTAAAACTAGAAAGGTTCTCATTAACCAGTTGCTAAAGCCCAAGGCAGCTTTTTGTACGATTCTCGACAACTGTCTAAACAGCTTGTAGATAACTTTATGAATTGCCTTGGTTTGCTTGCGTTTTGACATGGCTGCTTTCCTGATGTGAGAAAGTCTAATTTTGAACAGGCTGAATATTGAGAGTTTAGGTTTGACTCGCTTGGCTTGAACCAATTCGTTGAGTGTGGAGTAGCTTGACCAAAAATTATGTAAATTGTTTGGCTTTGTTCTTTCCTAGCAACTGCAACTGCGAGCATCAACCGAAAAAATACGCTTTCGCTGGTAACAAATTTTGTGTTAGAAGTTTTATGTAGTTTGACGGTTGAGGGTCGAATGACTCCGTATAAGTGAATAAACTAGAGGTGTGGCTGGGTTAAAATTAGCCAGATCTCCTCTATGGTGACTTCATCTAGCCTTGGTGAGATTTCGCCCATCTTTAACAAGTCTTAATACATGGTGAGGCTAGGGTCTAAACTTATAGTACCCATTCATCCTAGAAAACCGATCACCCAGTAGCAAGAATCTGCGCGAATGGGTAATGGCTAATGGCTAATGGCTAATGGCTAATGGGTGAATGGACACCTTGGGGGCACGGCGGGGGAAAT